>NZ_JAVDVK010000001.1:3472450-3788128 GCF_031456835.1 Leifsonia shinshuensis | reverse complement strand
GGCGGGCCCGCCCCGCCCCCCCCCCTTCGCCGTGGCCCCCCGCGCCTTCCCCCCCCCGTATTTTAAACGCAAATGTGCACGCTGAACCCCGGTTCAGCGTCCACTTTTCGTGTACTCGGCGGCGGGGCGGCGGCGGGGCGTAACAGAGCGCGGGCGGAACGCGCGAGACGGGAGAATGGGACGCATGGAGTGGCAGACATCCGCCGACACGGCGCCGTCGAGTTTCATCACGGAGGCGCAGGCGAGGACGCTGCTCGGCAAGCCGCCCGCGAGCGGCGCCTGGAAGGAGTCGGACGCACCGGGAGACCGGAAGTTCGCCGGCATCGGCGCCTTCGCCTTCGAGAGCGGCGAGAGCCTCCCCTACGTCCGGATCGCGTACGAGACCTGGGGCGAGCTGTCCCCGGAGCGCGACAACGCCGTCCTGGTGCTGCACGCCCTGACCGGCGACTCCCACGCGGTCGGCGCCGCCGGTCCCGGGCACCGCACCGCCGGCTGGTGGCAGGGCATCATCGGACCGGGCAAGGCCATCGACACCGACCGCTGGTTCGTCGTCGTCCCGAACATGCTGGGCGGCTGCCAGGGCACCACCGGACCGGCCTCCCTCGCCCCCGACGGCGCGGAGTGGGGTCCGCGGTTCCCGTTCACCACCATCCGCGACCAGGTCAACGCCCAGGCCGCGTTCGCCGACACGATCGGCATCGACCGCTGGGCGGCGGTCGTCGGCGGCTCCATGGGCGGGATGCAGGCCCTCGAGTGGGCCGTCACCTTCCCGGACCGGGTCGAGCGCCTCGCCGTGATCGCCGCTCCCCCGTTCTCGACCGCCGACCAGATCGCGCTCAACTCCGTCCAGGTGGAGGCGGTGCGCACGGACCCGCTGTTCCGCGGCGGCCAGTACTACGACGCCGAGGACGGCGACGGCCCGCACCGCGGGCTCGCGCTCGCCCGGCGGATGGCGCTGCTCAACTACCGCAGCCCGTCGGAGCTCAACGAGCGCTTCCAGCGCGCCTGGCAGAGCGGGATCAGCCCGCTCGGCGGCGGCGGACGCTTCGCCGTCGAGTCGTACCTCGACTTCCACGGCAACAAGTTCACCCGGCGCTTCGACGCCAACAGCTACATCACGCTGGTCGAGGCGATGAACTCGCACGACGTCGGCCGCGGTCGCGGGGGCCTGGCCGCCGCCCTCTCGCGGGTCACCGCGCGCACCCTCGTGGTCGGCATCGACAGCGACCGCCTGTTCCCCGTCGAGGGACAGGAACGCATCGCCTACCATGTACCGCACACGCTGGACGGTAGAGTTCCAGTGGTGATCCGCTCGGACTTCGGCCACGACGGGTTCCTGATCGAGGACGACGCCGTCAGCGAGCAGCTGCGACGGCTCCTCGCGGGCTGACGGAGGATGGAGGGGCATGTCGCGCATCCAGAAGGAGCGTGATCGTCTCCTCGCCTCCACGGCGCGCACCGTCGGCCTCACCGCGACGGTCACCGCGCTGCTCTGCCTGAGTGTGCCCGGTTCGCTGCCGCTCCCGCTGTACCTGGCATCCCTCGTGCTGGTGGTCTGCCTGGGCTACGCGCAGTGGCAGCTCGCCGGACTGCTGCGGCTGACCCTGTGGATGTGGGTCATCGTGGTCGCGGGCGTCGCGCTCATCCTGCTCCACATGCTCCCCGGGTCCGCCCTGGGACCCTCCGCCATCAGCGCGGTCGGGGTGATCGGCGCCGCCTCCGTCGCCTGCGTCGCCGTGCTGGCCGTCACCTCCCGCACCCGCGTGCTGCTGCTCGTGATCGCCGCGGCGGCGACGCTGGCGGCTCTCGGCGTGACGCTCGGGATGACGCACTCGCGGCTCGCGGAGCCGCTCGTCTTCACCGTCACCGGCTGGGTGGCGCTGACCGCGACCGGCGTCTGGCTGTCGCGCACCGTCCCCCGCACCCTGAAGCGCATCTCCACCATGAGCCGCGCGTACCGCGTCGAGCGCCAGGCGAGCGAGACGGAGGCGCGCCGCCGGCAGAGCGCCCGCCTGCTGCACGACACCGTGCTGGCGACCCTCACACTGCTCGCGCACTCCGGCGTCGGCGTCAGCCACGGGGCTCTGCGGGAGCAGGCGGCCGAGGATGCGGCCCTGCTGCGTCAGCTGCGCCTCGGCTTCACTCCCGACCCCGCCCGCTCGGGCGACTACAAGCTCAAGCCTGTGGAGGAGTCCACTCTCGGCAAGACGCTGGAGTCGGTCAAGCAGCGCTTCCGCCGCATGGGGCTCGAGGTCAACTGGCACGGCGCCGGGCAGGTGCTGCTGCCGTCCGACGTGCTCGATGCGTTCCTGCTCGCTCTTGGCGAGTGCCTGGAGAACGTCCGCCGGCACTCCGGCGTCAACGAGGCCCACGTGACGATCACGGACGACGAGACGAACGTCCGGGCCATGGTCACCGACGCGGGCAAGGGCTTCGACGTCGAGACGATCGACACCGGGAGGCTCGGCTTCACCGAGTCGATTGTCGCCCGGCTGCGCGACGTCGGCGGCAACGCCCGCCTGTTCTCCTCGCCCGGCAGCGGGACGACCGTGGTGCTGGAGGTGCCGAAATGACGCGCGTGGACGAACGGACGGTGCCCCGCAGCCCGATGGCACGCGGCGCCGCCGGTGACGAGCGGGACGCGCTCGGCCGCGCACGGCTCGACCTCGGCTTCAACGTCGCGACGGTCTCCCTGATCGCGTTCCTGCTCATCCTGTTCGGGCTCAACGTGCCGGAGTATCCGTTCCTGGGTCTCACGATCGCCGCCTGGGTGCTCGTCGCGATCACGCTCATCGCGGCGCTGGTGCTCCGCTTCCGGCTGCCCGACGAGCTGCCGCTCTGGCTGTTCCTCGGCGCCCTCGGGGTGTGGGCAGCGGCGGTCGTGCTCGACATCGCCGGCACCTGGCCGGTCGGCGGAGCGATCGTCCCGCTCACCGCGGCGGCGGCCGTCGGCCCTGCGCTGCTGCTCTGCGTGCCCGTGCGTCCCGCGCGCGACATCGTGATCGCGACGGCGGCGCTCGGCACGGTCCTGTCCGTCGTGGTGATCTGGCGGGCCCTCCCTGACCTCCAGCTGCTCGGGCCGGGCTTCGCGACGATCGCGGTCGCGGTCGCTCCCCCGCTCGTCGGCGTCCAGATCGTCCGCTCGTTGCGCACCCTGGTGCAGCTCGAGCTCGACCTGGTGCAGGTGCAGAGCACGGTCGTCTCGCCCGGCTACGCCATCGGGATGCTCGCCTCCGAGGAGCTTGCGCGGCTCGACCTGGCGGCCGAGCGCCTGCTCGACGGCGTCGCGACGGGTCGCACCGCGCTGCCCCTCGACGAGGACACGGCGGACGCGGCGGCCAGCATCGCGACCGAGCTGCGCCTCCACCTCATCCAGGGCCGCAAGGAGACGTGGCTCTACCACGCGGTCACCGAGTCGGCCCTGCTGGGCCCGTCGGTCACCCTGACCGACCCCGACGGTCTGGCCGCCGGGCTCAACCGCGACCAGCGCGACGGCCTCCTCACCGCCGTCTGGCTGCTGATCAGCGACCCGGTCCGCACGGGCGCCGGACAACCGCGGACCCTCACGCTCGACCTCTCCCGACCGATCGGAACGTACCCGCGCACCGCGAACCCCGGCGCGACCATGACGATCGCGATCGAGACCAGCGGTGTGCCGCGAAACGGGGTAGACCCTGCGGCATGGCAAGCTATCCGTAAGGTGGGACGCTACGTCGAGTCGTTCTCAGGATCGGCCCTGCGGATCGAGATCACCACGGTGAGGGACACTTCTGCCGAGCTGGGCTGAACCAGCCGAACGGATAGAAAGAGGCACAGCATGGGCGAGGAACCGCCGATTCGGATCGCGATCGTCGACGACCACAAGATGCTGCTCGGCGCGCTGACCGAATGGATCCGCAGCGCTGCGGACGACATCCGCATGGTCGCCGCCGTGGCGAGCTGGCCGGAGCTGCTGACGCACCCCGAGTTCCCGGTCGACGTCGTGCTGCTCGACCTCGACCTGAAGGACAACATCCCGATCTCGCTGAAGCTCTCCACGCTGAAGACGACCGGCGTCGCGACCGTGCTCATGAGCACGTACTCGGAGCCTGCGGTCGTCCGCGAGGCGCTGGCCGCGGGCGCGATGGGCTACCTCGTGAAGAGCGAGGATGCGGAGATGATCGTCGAGGCGATCCGCGCCGCCCGCAAGGGCGAGTCGTTCATCTCGGCGGAGCTCGACCTGGCGCTGAACGCCGGCGAGGCCGGCGGCGCGCCGAAGCTCAGCGCCCAGGAGCGCCGCGTGATGGCCCTCTACGGCGCCGGCGAGCCGGTCAAGGCCGTCGCCTTCCAGCTGGGCATCTCGGACGAGACGGCGAAGAGCTACCTCAAGCGCATCCGCGAGAAGTACCGGGTGGCCGGCTACGACGTCGGAACCAAGGTCGCCCTGCGGAAGCGCGCCATCCAGGACGGCATCCTGCTGCAGAACGACTGAGGCTGCGGGTTTCGCGCCGTCAGTCGACCGACGCGTCAGTCGACGGGCGCGGAGACCGGCTCCGGAAGCGGCCGCTGGGCCGCGACCGACCCGGTGACCACCCCGCGGCGGATGCGCGACCGGTCGATTCCGAACGAGATCAGCGCCAGCAGGATGCCGCCGATGGCGAGCAGCCCGCCCACCACGACCGGCGACAGGTAGCCCAGCCCGGCGGCGATCGTCAGACCGCCGAAGAACGCCCCGGCGGCGTTCGCGATGTTGAGCGCCGAGTGGTTGAGCGCCGCGGCGATCGACTGGCTGTCGCGCGCCACATCCATCAGCCGGGTCTGGATGGTCGGCGACAGCGCCGAGCACGCGCCCGACACCACGAACACCGAGATGAGCAGACCGGCGACGGTGGATGCGGTGAGCCAGAGCGCGGCCAGCCCGACGAGCAGGATGGCGAAGAACAGCAGCATGCTGCGCGGGACGCTGTGGTCGGCCGCGCGTCCGCCGATGATGTTGCCGACCGTCATGCCCAGCCCCGCGAGGACGAGGACGAGCGGGACGGTCGCCTCCGGCATCCCGGTGATCGTGGTCACGATCGGCGCGATGTACGTGTAGACGGCGAAGAAGCCGCCGAACCCGACGGCGCCGATCAGCAGTGCCAGCCAGACCTGCAGCCGCGTGAACGCCTTCAGCTCGTTCCGGACGGTCGCGCGGGCGTCGCCCGCCTGCCACGGCACCAGGAACGCGACCGCCACGAACGTGAGGGCGAACAGCGCGGCGACCACCAGGTAGGCGATGCGCCAGCCGCTGTGCTGGCCGATCCAGGTGATGGTCGGCACGCCGATGACGTTCGCGATGGTGAGCCCCGACAGCACGAACGCCACGCCGCGGCCGCGCTTGCCCGGGCCCATCAGCGACGCGGCGACCAGGGACGCGATGCCGAAGTAGGCGCCGTGCGGCAGCGCCGAGACGAAGCGCGCCAGCATCACGAGCTGGAACGTGGGGGCCACCGCCGAGGCGACCGTCCCGAGCGTGAACGCGACGAGCAGCCACAGCAGCAGCTTCTTGCGCGGCCACCGCGCGGCGAACGCGGCGATCGTCGGTGCGCCGACCACGACCCCGAGGGCGTACGCCGAGATGATCCACCCCGCCTGCGCGTTGGCGTCGCTCGGGGACGCGGCGTACAGCTGCGGCAGCAGGTCGTGGGCGATGTTGGGCAGCAGGCCCATCGCCACGAACTCGGTGGATCCGATGCCGAAGCCACCGAGGGCGAGCGCCAGCAGCGCAAGACGAATACGGGCCGACGACATCTGCGTCGGCCCGTCGATAAGCGGGGTCACCCGCCTACCCTATATCGAATCGTTTCGACCCGCCCACCCCGCCCCACGATTTGTGCCAAATCGCGGTTATAGCGCCCCCATAACCGCGATTTGGCACAAATCGCGCGCGCTCCCGGGCCGACATTCGTGCCGAATGTCGCGAAACCCCGGCGCGGAGGCGACATTCGGCACGAATGTCCCGCGACAGACGCCGGCGGGGCGCGCCTAGGCGCGTGGCTCGCCGCCAGGCGCGGCCGGCGCCGCCGCCGCGGCGGCCGCCGCCGCGGTCTGCTCCTCGAAGAACTCGGCCACGTCGACGTCGCGCGTCTCCTCGGGGGGTGCGACGCGGGTTCGCACGGCTCCGACGATCGCCACGATCACGCAGCCGACCAGCAGCCCTCCGACGAGCACCGCCACGATCGCCAGGAACGGCCCGAACGCGACGAGGAGTCCGAAGAAGAGGCTGACCAGCGTGTAGACGTCCACGTCAGTCGCCCGACTCCAGCGCAGCCTCCAGGCGCTGCACCTTGCCGTCGAGCTCACCCGAGTACCCGGGGCGGATGTCCGCCTTCAGAACCAGCGACACCCGCGTCCCGTAGCGCCCCACCGCCTCGGTCGCCCGGCGGACGACGTCGAAGACCTCATCCCACTCGCCCTCGATGGTCGTGAACATCGCGTCCGTGCGATTCGGGAGGCCCGACTCGCGCACCACGCGCACCGCCGCGGCGACCGCGTCGTGCACCGACGCGTCCGCGCCTTCGCCCCCGCTCGGAGCTACTGAGAATGCCACCAGCATTTCTTCCTCCTTCTTCCGTCCGCGCCTCGGCGCGGGTCGCCTCGACGCAGGTCGCGCCAGCGCGGGTCACGTCAGCGCGGGTCGCCCCCGACCGGTTCCGCGTGCGCCCCGGGCGCCGAGTGGAACGGCCACGCATGCGCCGGCACCAGGTCGCCGGCCGCCTCCTGGCGGTGCCGTTTCCGCCAGAGGGCGGCGACGGTCCAGCCGAGGATCACGAAGTACATCAGGTTGCGCACCGTCAGCACCGCGACCATCGCAGGGTCGGGCACGAGAAGCCAGTCGTACAGGAACGGGTAGAACACCTGCGTGAGCCCCGCCGTGACGAGCACCAGGATCGCGGGGATGCGGAACCCCCTGCCCTGGTACGCGAGCCCGATCACGACCGGCGCCGCGAGCCACACCACGTACTGCGGCGACCCGACCTTGTTGAACGCGATGAATGCGGTCACCAGCGCGAGCGACAGCTCGGGCAGGATGCGCGTGTACGGCGTTCCCCGCCGCACCGCGCGCACTCCGATCAGTGTGACCACGATCGCGGTCAGGGCGAACAGCGGGTTCATGAGCGAACCCGCAGCCGCTGTCCCCTGTCCGCTCACCTGGAAGGTGAGCAGCTGACGGTCGTAGTAGACCTCGGCGCCCGGCACGTGGAACGCGGCCTGCCACATCCAGATGGTGCTGACCGGTGCCTCGATCTGCAGTCCGCGGTCGGTCTGCATGGTGATGAAGCTCAGGAGGTGCCATCCGGCGCCGAAGATCAGCGGCACCGCGGCGATCACCGCGGAGGTGACCACCGCGACGAGCACGATGTGCCAGCGCGAGCGCAGGGCGACGACGGCGGCGAGCAGGATGGCGGCAGGCCACACCTTGATCCACGTCGCCGCGGTCAGCACCACCACCGCCGCCCGCTCGTGCAGGGTCAGCCAGAGGAGCCCGACGATCGCGAGGGAGGCGGAGACCGCGTCCAGTCGTCCCACCGCGATCGGGCCGAGCAGCAGCAGGAACGCGAGCCACCACCACGCGGCGATCATGCGGCGCGGCTCGCGCCCCACGATCAGCACAGCGAAGGCGGCCGCGTTGAGCAGCGTGACCAGGTTCAGCCAGCCCCACACGTACCCGTCGCTGCCGAACAGGAGCGGGAGCATGATCGGCACGATGGCGCCGAACGGGTACACCCAGTCCGAGTTGACACCGACGATCTGGGTGCCCTGCGCCGCCAGCTGAGCCCAGGGCTTGTAGACGAGGAACACGTCCCCGAGGCCCTTGCCCTGGTCGAGCGCGAGCCCGGCGACGATCAGGTGGACGGCGAGGAAGGCGATCCACAGCGAGAGCGGGCTGTAGGCGGCGCGGCGGAGGGCTCCGGGTTCCGCGCGCGGGGTCGCCGGGGCGGGAACCGGCGCCGCTTCCATCCCCATGTCGCCACATCCTAGGGGATGCCGTGATCGGGCTCCTGAACTGCGGACGGCCGGCGGTCAGACGGTACCGGTCAGCGCCGCGCGCGGACCAGATCCCGCACCACCCCGGGCAGCGCTCCCACGATGTCGAGCGCCACGATCGGGCCGCCGTCCGCCGCCCGCTCCCCCGCCCGGCCGTGCACCCAGGCGGCGGTGGCGCCGAGGGCGGCGAGCGCCGCGTGCCCGTCCTCGTCGATCTCGCGCGCGTGCGTCGCGACGAGGGCGCCCAGCACCCCTCCGAGGACGTCGCCGCTGCCGGCGGTCGCCAGCCACGCCGGTCCGGCCGTCACCGTGTAGCGCGGTCCGCCCGGGGCCGCCACGTAGGTGGTGTGGCCCTTCAGCAGCACGGTCACGCCCAGGCTGTCCGCGGCGCGCATCGCCCAGTCGCCGGGGTCGGCGGCGATGTCGTCGGCCGTCACCGCGTCCGAGTCGTCATCGGCGCCGGACGCGAGCACCGTCGCCAGCTCGCGGAAGTGCGGCGTGACGATGACCGGGGCGGACGCCCGGCCGACCAGGTCGAGCGCGCCGGCGTCGATCACCAGCGGCGTGCCGTCGCGCAGGGCCGCGCGCAGGCGCTGGGCGTCGTCGTCGGGCCGTGAGGACGCATCCATGCCGGAGCCGATCAGCCAGCCCTGCACTCGTCCCGGCGCCGTCACGATCTCGGGCCGCCGCCGCATCACGAGGTCGGAGGGCCGGTCGGCCCCCAGGTACCGGATCATGCCGACCCCGGTGCGCGACGCCCCCTCGACGCCGAGCACGGCCGCGCCCGGGTAGCGGTCCGAACCGGTCACCACCCCGAGCACGCCGCGCGAGTACTTGTCGCTCGACTCCTGCGGGACGGCGATCCAGGCCGCCGCGTCCCCCTCGTCCCAGCTCCGCCATCCGGTCACCGGCCGCCTCCGCTCCTCGTCGCCGCCGAGCGCACGCGCGCCCGCCACCATCGAACCCCATCCGACCTCACGATAGGACCCCGCGATAGGTTGGGGGCATGGCGATCAGCATCCCCGGCAAGGTGGTCGTGTTCGACTACGGAGAGGTCATCTCGACGACCCCCACGCAGGAGGACCGCGCCGCGCTGGCCGAACTCGCCGGCGGAGAGGCCGAGGTGTTCTGGCCCGCGTACTGGCGGCACCGGGATGCACTCGACCAGGGCACCCTCAGCATCCAGTCGTACTGGCGCGGCATCGAGCGGGAGCTCGGCGAGAGCTGGGGCGACGCGACCATCCACCGGCTGTGGCTGGCCGACTTCCGCAGCTGGCTCACCATCGACCACGACACGCTCGACGTGCTGCTCGACCTCAAGGCAGGCGGCACCCGGATGGCGCTGCTCTCGAACGCGGGACGCGATTTCGGCTCCTACTTCCGGCACGGGACGCTCGGCGACCTCTTCGAGAAGGTCTTCGTGAGCGGGGAGCTCGGCACGATCAAGCCGAGCGCCGACATCTTCGAGCACGTGATGGCGGAACTCGGCGTGACGCCCGACCGGACGGTCTTCATCGACAACAAGGAGGCCAACGTGCGCGGGGCGGAAGCGCTCGGCATCGCAGGGCACGTCTTCACGACTCCTCGGGACCTCCGGGCATATCTCGACGCCCTCGGGTCTTAGATAACGACATGCCCTCTCTTTTCGATCCCCTGACCCTGCGCGGCGTGACCGCGCGCAACCGCATCTGGGCCTCGCCGATGTGCCAGTACTCGGTGCTGGACCAGTCCGGCGTCCCGAACACGTGGCACCTGGTCCACCTGGGTTCCCTGGCCACGGGCGGGAGCGGCATCGTCTTCAGCGAGGCGACCGCGGTCAGCCCGGAGGGCCGCATCAGCCCGCAGGACACGGGGATCTGGACGGATGAGCAGCGCGACGCGTGGTCGCCGATCGTCGCCTTCATCGAGGAGCAGGGCGCCGTCCCCGGCATCCAGCTCGCCCATGCCGGCCGCAAGGCATCGACCTGGGCCGCCTGGGGCTTCGAGGGCCGCACCGGCACGGTGCCCGAGAGCGAGGGAGGCTGTCGCACCGTCGCCCCGTCGGCCGTCGCCTTCGAGGGCTACGACGTCCCGCAGGAGCTCGACCTGGCCGGTATCGACAAGGTCGTCGACGACTTCCGCTCCGCGACACGGCGGTCGATCGAGGCCGGCTTCCGTGTGCTCGAGCTGCACGCCGCGCACGGCTACCTGCTGCACGAGTTCCTGTCCCCGATCTCCAATCGGCGCACGGACGAGTACGGCGGGTCGCTGGAGAACCGGGCGCGCCTGCTGCTCCGCGTGATCGCGGCGGTGCGCGAGGAGGCGCCCGACGCTCCGCTGTTCGTCCGCTTCTCCGCCAGCGACTGGACCGAGGGCGGCTGGGACGAGCACCAGACGGCGACCGTGGCCACCTGGGCCCAGGATGCCGGAGCCGACTTCTTCGACATCTCCAGCGGCGGCATCCAGGCGGGCATCCGCATCCCGCTCGAGCCCGGCTACCAGGTTCCGTTCGCGCACCACGTGCGGAGCACTTCCGACGTGGACGTGAGCGCGGTCGGGCTCATCACGACGCCCCAGCAGGCCGCCGAGATCGTCGAGAGCGGTCAGGCGGACGCCGTCATGCTCGCCCGCGAGCTGCTGCGCGACCCGCACTTCCCCCTCCGCGCCGCCCACGAGCTGGGCGTCGAGATCGGGTACTGGCCGCCGCAGTACCTGCGGGCGCGCTGGCGCCGCTGAACTGCGCCGCCGAGGTCAGGTCGGCTGCGTCAGGCAGAGATAGTTGCCCTCGCTGTCCTGGAACCAGGCCGACCGCCCCATCTCGTCGGTGGCGATGCCGTTCACCGTCGTGAGCCCGGGGAAGTCGTAGTCCGCGAACTCGACCCCCCGCTCGCGCAGGTGCGCCATCGTCGCCTCGATGTCGTCGACCAGCCAGCACATCGAGGTGTTCTTCGCGGTGCCGGCGTTGGCCGTCTCGTACACGTAGATCTTGGCGTCCGACCCTGTGCCGTACAGCACGCCGCCTTCGTTCGTCTGCTCCGGTTCGAGCTCCAGCTTGTCGCGGTACCACGCAGTGGCCCGCCGCAGGTCGGAGGCAGGAAGGACGGAGTACGTGACACACGTCTCCAACATGAGAATTCCTCCTTCATCCGCGCGGCATGCTACGCGCGTCGGGGGCTCGCTCTGCTCCTGGAATCGCGGGTCTACCCGTCGCCCTCACGGCTGGGAATCCGCCTGAGAAGTCCCGCAGGCACCGCATCCCGCCTCGATATACTGGCCGTCACATGGACGACCCTCCCTCTTGTAGCCCATTCCTCCCGGCGCGCCCGCGACGGAGCGTGCGAGGTGAACGCCGTGCTCTCTGAGTGGATCATGCTGGGCGTCGGCCTGCTGCTCACGATCGGCACCGGCCTGTTCGTCGCCAGCGAGTTCGCCCTCGTCAATCTCGACCGCGGCGACCTGGAGGCCCGGCGGGAGCGCGGCGAGTCGCGGCTCACCATGACGATCGCGGCGCTGAAGATCACGTCGACCCACCTGTCGAGCGCCCAGCTCGGCATCACGCTGACCACGCTGCTCACCGGTTACACGATGGAGCCGGCCATCAGCTCGCTCCTGCGCGGGCCGCTGACCGCGACCGGGCTCCCGGAGGGGGCGGTCACCCCGATCGCGACGATCGTCGCCATCGCCGTGGCGACCCTGCTGTCGATGATCCTCGGCGAGCTGGTCCCCAAGAACTTCGCGCTCGCGCTGCCGCTGGCGACGGCCAAGCTGGTGATCCCGTTCCAGACCGTGTTCACCACCGTGTTCCGGCCGTTCGTGGCGCTGCTGAACGGCACCGCCAACGGGTTCCTCCGTCTGCTCGGCATCGAGCCGAAGGAGGAGCTGTCGGGAGCGCGCACGGCCGATGAGCTGTCGTCCCTGGTCCGCCGCTCGGCGAGCGCCGGCGTGCTGGAGGAGGACACGGCGACGCTGCTCAGCCGCACGCTGGCGTTCTCGTCGCGCAACGCCTCGGACGTCATGACGCCCCGGCCGCGGATCGAGGCGGTGCAGCGCACGGAGTCCGCCCAGGCCGTCGCCGAGCTGGCCCGGCGCACCGGGTACTCCCGCTTCCCGGTGATCGGCGACGACATCGACGACGTGCTCGGCGTGGTGCACGTCAAGCAGGCGGTCGCCGTGCCCCGGCAGCGCCGCGGCCGCGTTCCGGCGTCCGCGCTGATGACCGACCCGCTGCGCGTCCCCGAGACGATGAACCTGGACACCCTGCTCGGCGAGCTGCGCGGGCGCGGCTACCAGCTGGCGATCGTCGTCGACGAGTACGGCGGCACGTCCGGCATCGCGACTCTCGAAGACCTGGTCGAGGAGATCGTGGGCGAGGTCGCGGACGAGCACGACCGCACGCGCGCCGGCGTCATCCGCGGCCGCGACTCGATCACGTTCCCCGGAATCCTGCGCCCCGACGAGCTGGAGGAGCGCGCCGGCGTCACCGTGCCGGAGGAGGGCCCGTACGAGACCGTCGCCGGGTTCGTCATGAACGAGCTGGGGCGCCTGCCGAAGGTGGGCGACGAGGTCGTCATCGACGGAGGGACCCTGCGCGTCGAGCGTCTCGACGGCCGGCGCGTCGACCGCATCCGGTACACGCCGGATCCGGTGCCCGTCGGCGAGAACGGAAACGGGAAGAGCGCGAACGGCGAGGGGGCCGCCCATGAGTGACTGGGCCGGGATCGCGTGGCTCGTCGTGCTGCTCGCCGTCAACGCCTTCTTCGTCGGCGCGGAGTTCGCCGTCATCTCCGCCCGCCGCTCGCAGATCGAGCCGCTCGCGGAGCGGGGCAAGCGGAGCGCCAAGACGGCGCTGTTCGCCATGGAGCACGCGACCCTGATGCTGGCGACCACGCAGCTCGGCATCACGGTGTGCTCGCTGCTGATCCTGAACGTCTCGGAGCCCGCCATCCACCACCTGCTGGAGGTGCCGCTGCACGCGACCGGCTGGTCGGAGGAGGTCATCGGCACCATCGCGTTCATCGTGGCGCTGGTGGTCGTCTCGTTCCTGCACGTGGTCTTCGGCGAGATGGTGCCGAAGAACATCTCGTTCTCGATGCCCGACAAGGCCGCGCTCCTGCTGGCGCCGCCGCTCGTCGGCATCGGACGTGCCGTGCGGCCGATCATCGTGGCCCTGAACGCCAGCGCGAACGCCGTGCTGCGGCTGTTCCGCGTCGAACCGAAGGACGAGGCCGCGAGCACGTTCACCCTCGACGAGGTGGCGACGATCGTGTCGCAGTCGACGAGGGAGGGTGTGCTCACCGACCGCACGGGAGCACTGACCGCGGCGTTCGAGTTCACCGAGAAGAAGGTTCGGGATGTCGCCGTCGCGCTCGACGCGCTGGTCACCCTCCCGTCCTCCCCCACGCCGAAGGACGTGGAGAAGGCCGTCGCGAAGCACGGCTTCTCGCGGTACGTCGTCCCGGACGCCGACGGCGAACCGACCGGCTACCTCCACCTCAAGGACGTGCTCGACCTGGAGGAGACCGGCTTCGAGCTCCCCGTGCCCGCGAAGCGCATCCGCCGCCTGGTGACCGTGTTCTCCGGCAGCGACCTGGAGGACGCGCTGGCCACCATGCGCCGGTCCGGCAGCCACCTGGCCCGCGTTGTCGACGGCGAGGGCGCGACCGCCGGCGTGCTGTTCCTCGAGGACATCATCGAGGAGCTGGTCGGCGAAGTGCAGGACGCGACCCGGCGGACCTGACCCCGGACGGAATTCGTCGCGATCGTTGACACGTCGAGAAGAGTGAGTGTACAGTCACTCACATGGCACGAACCCTCTCCACCGCAGACGACCGCCGCGAGGCGGTGCTCGACAGCGCGATCGCGACCTTCGCGGTCGGCGGCTACCTCGGCACCCCGATCGCAGCGGTCGCCAGCGCCGCCGACATCTCGCCCGCGTACGTCTTCAAGCTCTTCCCGAGCAAGGAGGGCCTGTTCGTGGCGGCGCTCGAGCGGTGCTTCGAGCGCATCGAGCAGGCGTTGGAGGACGGCGCGCGGGCCGCCGACGGGGAGACCCCCACGGCGATCCTCGACCGGATGGGCGACGCGTACGCCGAGCTCATCTCCGACCGCTCGCTGCTCATGCTCCAGGTGCACGCGCAGTCGGCCTCCGACACCCCGGAGATCCGGGAGGCCCTGCGCCGGGGCCTGGCGCGCATCACCCGCTTCGCCGGCATCCGCTCGGGCGCCGACCCCGACGCCGTGCAGCGCTTCATCGCCTACGGGCAGCTGTGCCACCTCGTGGTCACCGCGGGCCTCGAGGAGATCCCCGAGGAGTGGGCGCGCACGCTCACGAACGGCATCCGGCACCCCTGACCGCACCATCCATTCAGCCGGCTTTTTCCGGCATCCGAAAGTGATTGATCAATCACTCACACGAAAGGCAGAACAATGACGACACACACCGCTCCCGTGGTCGCGACTCCGCGCGCCGCCACCTCCCGCAGCAGCCACCGCTGGTGGGCGCTCAGCGTCCTCGCCCTCGCCCAGTTCCTGGTGGTGCTCGACGCCTCCATCGTGAACATCGCCCTGCCGACCGTCGGCACCGCCCTGGGGCTCGACACCGCCGCGCTCGCCTGGGTGGTGACCGCATACGTCCTCCCCTTCGGCGGCCTGCTCCTGCTCGGCGGCCGACTCGCCGACCGGTTCGGGCACCGCCGGGTGTTCCTCGTCGGCGTGGCGGGCTTCGCGCTGGCCTCGCTCGCCGCCGGTCTCGCGGTGAACGGCACCATGCTGCTCGGCGCACGGGCCGTGCAGGGCGCGTTCGCCGCGCTGCTTGCGCCGGCGTCGCTCGCGCTCCTCACGCAGCTCTTCCCTGACGCCGAGGCGCGCGGCAAGGCGCTGGGCCTGTGGGGTGCCGTGGCCGGGATGGGGAGCGCCGCGGGCGTCCTGCTCGGCGGCGTGCTCACCGCCGCCTTCGGCTGGTCCGCGGTCTTCTTCGTGAACGTTCCGGTCGGCGTCCTCGTGCTCGTCGTCATCCCGTTCCTGATCAACCGCGACTGGGCGGGCAGCGCGGAGCGGATGGATGCGGCCGGTGCCGCGACCGCCACGCTCGGACTCGCGGCGGCCGTCGCAGCGCTCAGCGAGGGCGGCACGCTCGGCTGGACGAACCCGATCGTGCTGGGCCTCGCGGCCGCCGCGGTGGTCCTGCTCACCGCGTTCGTGCTGATCGAGCGCCGCACCGAGCACGCCCTGCTGCCGTTCTCGTTCTTCCGCAACCGCGACGCCCTCGCCGGGGACATCGTGATGCTGCTGGTCGGTGGCGCCACGGTCGCGCTGTTCTTCGCGCTCTCGGTCTACCTGCAGGAGGTGCTGCACCTGGATGCGCTGGCGGCCGGACTCAGCCAGCTGCCGCTCGCCGTCGCCCTCGTCGCCATCGCCGGCGTGGTCCCCGCCGTCGTCGCCCGGGCCGGGCTGCGCCCGACGCTGGCCGGTGCGCTCGTCGTGCTCGCCGCCGGAGTCGTCTGGTTCGCCCTGGCGGGCGGCACCGGGTTCGTCGCCGGGTTCATCCTGCCGAGCATCGTGATCGGTCTCGGACTGGGCGCCTCCTTCGTCACCGTCACCCAGCTCGCCGTCCGCGGCGTGCCGGAGTCGGAGTCGGGTCTCGCCAGCGGCCTGGTCAACACCGCGCAGCAGATCGGCGGCGCGCTCGGACTCGCGGTCCTCGGCGGGATCGCCTCCGCCCGCACCTCCTCGATGCTGGAGGCGGGAAGCGGCGCGACCGACGCGGCGGCCGGCGGATTCCTGCTGCTGTTCCTCGGAGTCGCGGTGCTCGCGATCGTCGGCGGCGCGGTCACGCTGCTGGTGCGCCGGCGCTGAGCGTCTGTCCGCGACTGCGGCGCCACGGAACGTATGCGCGTGCTCGACGCACCGCACTCGTTCCGCGGCGCCGCCGTCGCGCGCATGGGGACGGGGCGGCCGGGGCTACCAGCTGACGGGGAGCGCCTTGCCCTCCTCGTAGCCGGCCGCCGACTGGATGCCGACGAGCGCGCGCTCGTGGAACTCGGCCAGCGACCGTGCGCCCGCGTAGGTGAAGGAGCTGCGGACGCCCGTGGTGATCATGTCGAGCAGGTCCTCGACCGACGGACGCAGCGGGTCCAGGTAGATGCGGGAGCTGGAGATGCCCTCCGCGAAGAGCTCCTTGCGGGCGAGCTCGTAGGCGTCGAGCCGCTCGAACCGGCCCTTGACCGCCTTGGTGGAGGCCATGCCCCAGCTCTCCTTGTACAGCGCGCCCTTCGCATCCCGGTCGAGCTGCCCGGGGGCCTCGATCGTGCCGGCGAACCAGGACCCGATCATCACGGAGGCGCCGCCCGCGGCGAGCGCCAGCGCGACGTCGCGCGGGTAGCGCACCCCGCCGTCGGCCCAGACGTGGGCGCCGAGCTCGCGTGCCGCGGCGCTGGTCTCGAGCACCGCGGAGAACTGCGGACGCCCGACCGCGGTCATCATGCGCGTGGTGCACATGGCGCCGGGACCGACACCGACCTTGAGGATGTCCGCGCCCGCCGCGACGAGGTCGCGCACCGCCTGCTCGGTCACGACGTTCCCCGCGACGATCGGCAGGCCGAGGCCGAGCTCCTTGACGATGCGGATGGCGCGGATCATGCCGTCCTGGTCGCCGTGCGCCGTGTCGATGACGAGCACGTCGACGCCTGCGGCCGCGAGCGCCTTCGCCTTGCCCGCGACATCGCCGTTGATGCCGACCGCGGCGGCGACGCGCAGGCGGCCATGGGAGTCGAGGGCGGGCGTGTAGATGGTGGAGCGCAGCGCGCTGCGCTTCGACAGCGTCCCGACCACGCGGCCGTGGTCGAGCACCGGGGCGAACTCGAGCCCCGCCGCATCCATCACCCGGAAGGCAGCCCGGCCGTCGGTGAGGTCCTCCGCGTCGAGGGAGGTGAGCGCCCCGTGCAGCAGGTCTCCGATGCGGGCGTCCGGCAGGGCCGAGCCGAGCTGCACGGCCGCGAGGCAGCCGAGGTACGCGCCCGCCGCGTCGCTCACCACGATGCCGTGGCCCTCCACCGGCGGGATGCGGCGCAGCACGTCGGCCACGGACTCCTCCGGGCGGGCGTCGTACGGGGTGTCGAACGCGACCGGCTGGGCCTTCACCCAGCGGATCGCCTCGTCGAGGTCCTGAAGGTGCATGTCCTGCGGCAGCACTCCGAGACCGCCGCGGCGCGCGAGCGTGGCGGCGAGCCGCTTGCCGGTCACCGAGTTCATGTTCGCGGAGACGATCGGGATGGTCGCACCGGTGCCGTCGTTGGGGGCGAGGGACACGTCGAGACGGCTCGTGACGTCGGAGCGCGACGGCACGAGGAACACGTCGGAGTAGGTGAGGTCGTGGCGCGGCGATGTTCCATAGAACTGCATGGGAATAACGCTATCCCGCTCGGCTGAGCGCCTGCACCGGAGTATCGATGGGATTAGGCTTGAGGATCGGATGGAAGCGGGTGGTCGAACGCCGCCCGGACAGGACGAATCAACGAAGAGAGTGGGCGATCGGCTGTGTCGAGCCAGTTGACCGGAGTAGGGACCGAAGACGGCTCCTCGGGCGAATTCGGAGCCAACGAGTGGCTGGTGGACGAGCTGTACGAGCAGTTCATCCAGGACAAGAACTCGGTCGACAAATCGTGGTGGCCGATCCTCGAGAACTACCACCCGGCCGTGCCGGACGACTCCACCCCGTCGCCCGATGAGACCCCCGCTCCGACGCCGTCGGAGCCCAGCGCCCCGACCCCCTCCGAGCCCACGGCTCCGAGCCCGGCCGAGCCGACCGTCCCGAGCCCGTCCGAGCCGACCACGCCGACGTCGCCGACGACTCCGGTGTCGCCCGCGGGCGGCGCCCCCGAGCCCCACCCGAACGAGCCGAAGCCCGTCACCACGCCCATCCCGGTGATCGGCCAGCAGCCCGTCGCGCGCACCACCTCCGTCGCTCCGAAGCCCCAGCCCGTTCCGGCCGACGCCCCGGTCACCGCGCCCAACGCGACCCTCGAGGCGGCGGAAGAGGACAAGATCACGCCGCTGCGCGGCATGTCCAAGACGCTCGCCACCAACATGGATGCGTCGCTCACCGTCCCGACGGCGACCAGCGTCCGCACCATCCCGGCGAAGCTGATGATCGACAACCGCATCGTCATCAACAACCACCTGAAGCGCGCCCGCGGCGGCAAGGTCTCCTTCACCCACCTCATCGGCTGGGCGCTCATCCAGGCGCTCAAGGAGTTCCCGAGCCAGAACGTCTACTACGAGGAGGTCGACGGCAAGCCGTCCGTCGTCGCGCCGGCCCACATCAACCTCGGCATCGCGATCGACCTGCCGAAGCCCGACGGGACGCGCGCCCTCCTCGTGCCGAGCATCAAGCGCGCCGACACGATGCGCTTCGGCGACTACCTCGCCGCGTACGAGGAGCTGGTGAGCAAGGCCCGCAACAACAAGCTGGCCGCGGGCGACTTCGCCGGCACCACGGTCTCGCTCACCAACCCGGGCGGCATCGGCACCGTGCACTCGGTCCCGCGCCTCATGAAGGGCCAGGGCTGCATCATCGGCGCCGGCGCCCTCGAGTACCCGGCCGAGTTCCAGGGCTCCAGCGAGAAGACGCTCGCCGGCCTCGCGATCGGCAAGACGATCACGCTGACGAGCACCTACGACCACCGCGTCATTCAGGGCGCCGGTTCGGGCGAGTTCCTCAAGATCGTGCACGAGATGCTGATCGGCAAGCGCAACTTCTACGAGGACATCTTCGCCGAGCTGCGCATCCCGTACATGCCGATCCACTGGAACCCGGACATCAGCGTCGACCTGGCCAGCGCCGTCGACAAGACCGCCCGCGTCCAGGAGCTCATCAACTCGTTCCGCGTGCGCGGCCACCTGATGGCCGACATCGACCCGCTCGAGTACAAGCAGCGCTCGCACCCCGACCTCGAGATCGAGAACCACGGCCTCACGTTCTGGGACCTCGACCGCGAGTTCGTCACCGGCCAGTTCGGCGGCGACAAGCGCAAGATGAAGCTGCGCGACATCCTCGGCGTGCTCCGCGACTCCTACTGCCGCACGGTCGGCATCGAGTACATGCACATCCAGGACCCGGCCCAGCGCAAGTGGTTCCAGGACAAGCTGGAGCGCCCGTACGAGAAGCCGACCCACGACGAGCAGCTGCGCATCCTCGGCAAGCTGAACGAGGCGGAGGCGTTCGAGACCTTCCTGCAGACCAAGTACGTCGGCCAGAAGCGGTTCAGCCTGGAGGGCGGCGAGTCCACCATCGCCCTGCTCGACGCGATCCTGCAGGGCGCGGCCGAGGCCGGCATGGACGAGGTCGCCATAGGCATGGCGCACCGCGGCCGCCTCAACGTGCTGACGAACATCGCCGGCAAGACGTACGGCCAGATCTTCCGCGAGTTCGAGGGCACGCAGGACCCGCGCACCGTGCAGGGCTCCGGCGACGTCAAGTACCACCTGGGCACCGAGGGCACCTTCAAGGGCGCCGGCGGCGAGGAGATCCCCGTCTACCTCGCGGCGAACCCGTCGCACCTGGAGGCCGTCGACGGCGTCCTGGAGGGCATCGTCCGCGCCAAGCAGGACCGCCGCCCGGCGGGCACCTTCCTGACGCTGCCCATCCTCATCCACGGCGACGCGGCGATGGCCGGCCAGGGCATCGTGGTCGAGCAGATGCAGATGTCGCAGCTGCGCGCCTACAAGACCGGCGGCACCATCCACGTCAACATCAACAACCAGGTCGGCTTCACCACGCCCCCCGGCGAGGGCCGCAGCTCGGTCTACTCGACCGACGTGGCGAAGACCATCCAGGCGCCGATCTTCCACGTGAACGGCGACGACCCCGAGGCCGTCGTGCGGGTCGCGGAGATCGCCTTCGCGTACCGCCAGGAGTTCAAGCGCGACGTCGTCATCGACCTCGTCTGCTACCGCCGCCGCGGGCACAACGAGGGCGACGACCCGTCGATGACCCAGCCGCTGATGTACAGCCTCATCGAGGCCAAGCGCTCGGTCCGCCGCCTCTACACCGAGGCCCTGGTCGGCCGCGGCGACATCACCGAGGAGGAGTACGAGCAGGCGCACCGCGACTTCCAGGACCGCCTGGAGCGCGCCTTCATGGAGACGCACGCGGCGCAGACCAACTCGACGCCGGTGATCGACGCCGACAGCTCCGCCGACCTCGAGAAGCCGGTGCAGTCGGATGTCAACGACAACGTCGGCGAGCCCGAGACGACCGCGGTCAGCGAGCAGGTCATCCACATGATCGGCGACGCGTTCAACAACCCGCCCGCCGGCTTCACGGTGCACCCGAAGCTGCAGCAGCTGCTCAACAAGCGCAGCGAGATGAGCCGCAACGGCGGCGTCGACTGGGGCTTCGGCGAGCTGCTCGCCCTCGGTTCGCTGCTGGTCGAGGGCACCCCGGTGCGCCTCGCCGGCCAGGACGCTCGCCGCGGCACGTTCGTGCAGCGCCACGCCGTGCTGCACGACCGGGTCAACGGCCAGGAGTGGCTGCCGCTTGCGAACCTCAGCGACAACCAGGCCAAGTTCTGGATCTACGACTCGCTGCTGAGCGAGTACGCGGCGATGGGCTTCGAGTACGGCTACTCGGTGGAGCGGGCGGATGCGCTGGTGCTGTGGGAGGCCCAGTTCGGCGACTTCGCCAACGGCGCCCAGATCATCATCGACGAGTTCATCTCCTCGGCCGAGCAGAAGTGGGGCCAGCGCTCGTCGCTGGTGCTGCTCCTCCCCCACGGCTACGAGGGCCAGGGGCCGGACCACTCGAGCGCCCGCATCGAGCGGTACCTGCAGCTGTGCGCCGAGAACAACATGACCGTCGCCCGTCCGTCGACCCCCGCGTCGTACTTCCACCTGCTGCGCCGCCAGGCGTACGCGCGTCCGCGCCGGCCGCTGGTCGTCTTCACCCCGAAGGCGATGCTGCGTCTGCGCGGAGCGTCCAGCAACGTCGAGGACTTCACGAGCGGCCGCTTCGAGCCGGTGATCGACGACCAGCGGATCAGCGACAAGGGCGCCGTGAAGCGCGTCCTGCTGCTCGCCGGGAAGCTCTACTACGACCTCCTCAACGAGCTGGAGAAGAATCCGAACCCGGAGATCGCCCTGGTTCGGGTCGAGCAGTTCTACCCGCTGCCCGGCGCCGAGCTGAAGGCGGTCGTCGACTCCTACCCCAACGCCGAACTGGTGTGGGTGCAGGACGAGCCCGAGAACCAGGGCGCCTGGCCGTTCATGATCCTGGAGACCTCCAAGCTCGGCCCGCGCCCGCTCGGCGTCGTCTCGCGTCCGCCGTCGGCGTCGCCGGCCGCCGGCTCGGCGAAGCGCCACGCGCAGGAGCAGTCGGTGCTCATCCAGCGCGCGCTGACGCTGTAGGGCGGCGCTCCCGCAACGACGAGAGCCCCCGGTCCGACCGGACCGGGGGCTCTCTCGCGTGTCACGTGCCGTACGGCGTAGTTTGAGCCCATGACCGTCGTGACGAACCACCGCCTCGGAGAGCCCTGCTGGGTCGACTACTCGAGCACCGACGTGCCCCGCGCGCGCGACTTCTACAGCGCGCTCTTCGGCTGGACGGCCGACACCGCGGGCGAAGAGTACGGCGGCTACGTCACGTTCCGGCGCGACGGCCGCGCGGTGGCCGGGCTCGGCCCCGTGATGGGCGACGGAGCGGGCGACAACTGGCTCACGTACCTCCTGGTGGAGGACGCCGCGCAGACGGAGCACGCTGCGCTGCGCGCGGGCGCGCAGGTGATCGCTCCGACCATGCTCGTCGGCGAGCAGGGGCGGATGGCCGTCATCGCCGATCCCGGAGGCGCGGTGGTCGGCCTGTGGGATCCCGAGCAGCACCGGGGCTTCGACCTCGTCGCCGAGGTGGGAGCGCCGGCCTGGCACGAGCTGTATGCGCGCGACTTCCGGGCGCAGGTCGACTTCTACACGAAGGTCTTCGGCTGGACGACGCAGGTGCTCGGCGACACCGCCGACTTCCGCTATTCGACCTTCGGCGACCCGGACTCCCCGAGCGGCGGCGTCTTCGACGCGAACGGGATGCTGCCGGAGGGCGTCCCTTCGCACTGGGTCGTCTACTTCGGCGTGGCCGATGCGGCAGCGGCCGCGCAGCGGGTCGTCGAACTCGGCGGGACCGTCATCCGCGATCCGTGGGACAGCGAGTTCGGCCGCTTCGCGCAGGCCACCGACCCGCTCGGAGGGCTCTTCTTCCTCCACGAGGTCGGGTCGGGCTCCGCGGCTTAGCGTGCCCCCACGCCAGGCGAACGGGCCTAGTGGACGGTCGCCTGGAAGGAGCGGATGCGCAGCAGCACCTCGGTGCGCAGCGTCTCGGGCGCCGTCTCCTTGCACGCCCGCTGCACCACCTCGGTCAGCACCACGTTGAGGTGCGCCTCGTCGGAGCATCCGGCGCAGTTCGCCAGGTGCTCGCGCACGTCGGCAGCATCCTCGCTGCACAGTTCGTTGCGCAGGTACTCCTCGAGTTCGGCCTTCGCCTTCTCGCAGCCGCAGTCCGTCATTTTTTGCTCCTGGTGGTCTGCACGGCCCGGTCTCCCTGAACGGCGGAGAGCCCGCGCTCGTGCGCGTAGTCGGTCAGAAGCTCCCGCAGCATGCGACGGCCGCGGTGCAGGCGGCTCATCACGGTGCCGATCGGGGTCTTCATGATGTCGGCGATCTCCTGGTAGGAGAACCCTTCGACATCGGCGAGGTACACGGCCAGCCGGAAGTCCTCCGGGATGGCCTGCAGCGCGTCCTTGACGGCGCTGTCCGGCAGGTGGTCGATCGCCTCGGCCTCGGCCGAGCGGCTCGACGACGACGACATCGACTCGGCTCCGCCGAGCTGCCAGTCCTCGAGTTCGTCGATCGTCCCCTGGTAGGGCTCGCGCTGCTTCTTGCGGTACGTGTTGATGAACGTGTTGGTGAGGATGCGGTACAGCCAGGCCTTCAGGTTGGTGCCCTGCTGGAACTGGTTGAAGGCCGCGTACGCCTTCACGAACGTCTCCTGTACGAGGTCCTGCGCGTCGGACGGGTTCCGCGTCATCCGCAGGGCAGCCGCGTACAGCTGATCCATGAAGGGCAGGGCCTGCTCCTCGAAGAGGCTGCCCGTATCCTCGGTCTCGGTGCTCATCACCGGCCAGTCTAGTTCGGACGCCCGCAGAGCGCCCCAGCGGTCGTCCAGGTCGCGCTCGTCGTCTGCGAGGACGCTCGGGGCGTCGAGCAGAGCGGTGGCGGCCATGGATGATTCCTTCCGGCTGGTGCGATCACGGATAATCTTGACAACAATGCTGATCTCGAAATATTCCGCTCCGGACTTCGACCCGTACGGCGACAACCGCGCCGACGAGCCGAACACGCTGTGGCCCGCTCCGGTCGCGGCCGGTCCCGTGACGGCGACGGTCTCGCTCCCCGGCTCCAAGTCGCTGACGGCGAGGGAGCTGGTGCTGTCGGCCCTCGCCGACGGTCCCTCCCTGCTGCGGGCGCCCCTGCACTCCCGGGACAGCGCCAACATGATCGAGGCGCTCCGCGCGCTGGGCGTCGGCGTGGAGGAGCGGCCGGGGTCCGGCGCGTTCGGCGCCGACCTGCTGGTCACCCCGGCCGAGGAGCTGCTCGGCAGCACCACGATCGAGTGCGGCCAGGCGGGCACGGTGATGCGGTTCGTCCCGCCGATCGCCGGGCTGGCCCTCGGCCCGACGATGTTCGACGCCGACGACTCCGCCCGCGGCCGCCCGATGGGCGCCATCATCGCCGCCCTCCGCGCCCTCGGCGTCGACGTGAACGACGACGGCCGCGGATCCCTCCCCTTCACCGTCCACGGCACCGGGACGGTCGCCGGGGGAGCGATCGAGGTGGATGCGTCCAGCTCCAGCCAGTTCGTGAGCGCTCTGCTGTTGTCGGCCAGCCGCTTCGAGAACGGCCTCGACCTCACGCATTCGGGCGAGCGGCTGCCCAGCCTCCCGCACATCGAGATGACCATCGAGACGCTGGCCGCCCGCGGGGTCGCCGTCGAATCACCGTCGACCGGACGCTGGGTCGTCGCGCCGGGCACGATCGCCGCGCGCGACGTGGACATCGAGCCCGACCTGTCCAACGCCGCCCCGTTCCTCGCGGCCGCGGTCGTCACGGGCGGCACGGTGACGTTCGCCGGCTGGCCGGCCGCGACCACCCAGGTGGGAGCCGACCTCGCCGACCTCCTCCCCCTGTTCGGGGCGACGGTCACCCGCGATGGCGACCGCCTCACGGTCACCGGCCCGGAGCGCCCGAACGGCGTGACGCTCGACCTCACCACCGGCGGCGAACTCGCGCCCGCTCTTGTGGCGATCGCCGCCCTCGCCGACGGGCCGAGCGAGATCACCGGGATCGGGCACATCCGTCACCACGAGACGGACCGTCTCGCGGCGCTGGCCGCGGAGATCAACGGTCTCGGCGGCGCGGTGACCGAGCTCGAGGACGGTCTGCGCATCGAGCCGCGCCCGCTGCACGGCGGCGTCTGGCGCAGCTACGAGGACCACCGGATGGCGACCGCGGGTGCGATCGTCGGCCTTCGCGTGCCCGGCGTCGAGATCGAGAACGTCGCCACCACCGCCAAGACCCTCCCCCAGTTCACCGAGCTGTGGACGCGGATGCTGAACCCGGGCACGGAGCCGCGTGACTGACGGCACCGGGCCCTGGTGGTCGGACGGCGAGGACGAGGACGACGAGTTCGACCTCTACGACGAGTCGAGCATCCGCTCGCGCCCGAACCCGAAGGGGAACCGTCCGCGCACGAAGACGCGCCCCGAGCACGCGGATGCGCAGATCGCGCGCGTGCTGGGCGTCGACCGCGGCCGCTACACCGTGATGCTCGACGAGGACACGCCCGATGAGCGCCAGATCACCGCGGCCCGGGCGAGCGAGCTGCGCCGCAACCCGATCGTGAACGGCGACCGGGTCGCCGTCGTGGGTGACACCTCCGGCGAGGAGGGGTCGCTCGCGCGGATCGTCCGCATCGAGCCGCGCACCACGCTCCTGCGCCGCAGCGCCGACGACACCGACGAGGTCGAGCGCGTGATCGTCGCCAACGCCGACCAGATGCTCATCGTGGTCGCGGCGGCGAATCCGGAGCCGCGCACGCGCCTCGTCGACCGCTACCTCGTGGCGGCGTACGACGCGGGCATCGCGCCGATGCTGTGCGTCACCAAGACCGACCTCGCGGACCCGGAGCCGTTCCTCGAGAACTTCGCCGGGCTGGACCTGCCCGTCTTCACGAGCCGCGAGGACAGCATCCCCGTGCACGACATCCGTGCGGCGCTGGTCGGGCACGACACGGTCGTGGTGGGGCACTCCGGCGTCGGCAAGTCGACGCTCGTGAACGCCCTGGTGCCCGGCGCGCACCGGGCCACCGGTCACGTCAACGTGGTGACGGGTCGCGGCCGGCACACGTCGTCGTCCACGGTGTCCCTCCGGGTGGAGGACGAGGCGGGCCGCCACGGCTGGGTGATCGACACCCCGGGCGTGCGCTCGTTCGGACTCGGGCACGTCAACACGGACAGCATCCTCAAGGCGTTCACCGACCTCGCGGAGCTGGCCGAGGACTGCCCGCGCGGCTGCACCCACCTGCCCGACGCCCCCGACTGCGCCATCATCGAGGCGGTCGAGGCCGGCAAGCTCGGCGAGGCGGGGCGTGCGAGGCTGGATTCGCTCCAGCGGCTGCTGCTGACCTTCGCCCGCTGACGCCTCCGTTCGCTGACAGAATGGAGCCATGACGGATGTGCGACTCGAAGCGGGCGAGCAGGCCCCCGCGTTCAGCCTGACCGACCAGAACGGCTCCACGGTGTCGCTCGGCGACTTCGCCGGCGAGAACGTGATCGTGTACTTCTATCCTGCGGCGATGACCCCGGGCTGCACCACGGAGGCGTGCGACTTCCGCGACAACCTCAACTCGCTGAAGTCGGCGGGCTACCAGGTCATCGGCATCTCCAAGGATGCGCCGGCGCGCAACAAGGAGTTCCAGGAGCAGGAGGGCCTCAACTTCCCGCTGCTCTCAGACGAGGACCTCGCGGTGCACAAGACGTACGGCGCGTACGGCGAGAAGAAGCTCTACGGCAAGACCGTCGAGGGCGTCATCCGCTCGACGTTCGTGGTGGACCCGGACGGCTCGCTGCGCCTGCCGCTGTACAACGTGAAGGCGACCGGGCACGTCGCGTCGCTCCGCAAGAAGTTGGGTATCGACGCGTAGCGGCGGCGGCGGGCACGTCGCGTAGCGGCGGCGGCGGGCACGACGCGTAATCAGGCCGGCAGCCGCGGCACCGACGCGAGCAGCCGGCGCGTGTACGGTTCGCGCGGTGCACCGAGCACCTCAGCCGTGCGCCCCTGCTCGACCACCCGGCCGCCCTGCAGCACGACGGTCTCCGCGCACAGCGACGCCACGACGCCGAGGTCGTGCGAGACCATGACGACGGTCATCCCCTCGGCGGTGGCGAGCTCCGCGAGCAGGTCGATGATCTGGATGCGCGTCGTGACATCGAGCGCGCTGACCGGCTCGTCCGCCAGCAGCACCCGCGGACGCGACACGATGGCACGGGCGATCGCGATGCGCTGGCGCTGACCGCCGGAGAACTCGTGCGGGTACCGCCCGGCGGCGTCCGCGGGCAGGGCGACCGCTTCGAGTGCCCGGGCGACCCGGTCGCGGGCGTCCGTGCCGGACGCGACCCGCAGCGAGGCCAGCGGCTCCCCGACGATGCGGCCGACGCTCTGGCGCGGGTCGAGCGACGAGTACGGGTCCTGGAAGACCGGCTGGACGCTGCGGCGGAAGCGGCGCAGCTGTTCGCGGTCGCGCAGGTCGAGCGGCCGGCCGTCGAACAGCACCGCTCCGGACGTGGGCGCCGCGAGCCCGAGCAGCAGGGAGAGGGCGGTCGTCTTGCCCGCTCCCGACTCGCCGACCAGGCCGACGCTCCGTCCGGGTTCGACCGAGAACGAGACGGCGTCGAGCGCGGGCGTGGCGGCGCGACGGTAGCGGAAGCCTGCGTCGCGGAGCTCCAGGATGGCGGTCATCGCACCTCCAGTGCCGCGTCGAGTTCGCGGGCGCTCCGGACGAGCTCCGCCGTGTACGGCTCCCGAGGCTCGCTCAGCAGCCGGGCGATCGGGCCCTCCTCGACCACACGGCCCGCGCGCAGCACCAGCGCGCGCTGCGCCATCCGCGACACCACCGCGAGGTCGTGGCTGACGAAGAGCAGCGACATGCCGCGGTCCGCCACCAGCCGTTCGAGCAGGGACAGCACGTCGGCCTGCACGGTCACATCCAGCGCCGTGGTCGGCTCGTCGGCGATCAGCAGCCGCGGACGGCACGCGAGCGCCGCAGCGATTGCGACGCGCTGGCGCTGGCCGCCGGAGATCTCCCACGAGTACGCGCGGGCGATGCGCTCCGGCTCCGGCAACCCGACCTCCGCCAGGGCGTCGAGCACGGCACGGCGGAGCGCGTCGCCGCGGAGCCCGAGGTGGCGGCGCAACGGCTCCGCGACCTGACGACCGAGGCGCATGAGCGGGTCGAGAGCGGTCAGCGGCTCCTGGAAGACGGTCGACGCCACGCGCCCGCGCAGCGGCACCAGGTCGCGCTCGCGCGCCCCGATCACCTGCACGCCGTCGAGCAGGACGCTGCCCGACGCCACCAGCCCCTCCGGCAGCAGACCGGTCAGCGCGAACGAGGTCAGCGACTTGCCCGAGCCGGACTCCCCGATCAGGCTCAACCGCTCCCCCGGCGCGAGTCCGAACGACACGTCGTGCACGAGCGGCACGCCGTCGGGCGTCGCCACGGACAGACCGCGGACCTCGAGCACGGGCGTCTGCGCCGACGCCACGGTGGCCTCCTGCGAACGATCGCCGCTCATCGCGACCTCCTCCGTGTCGGGTCCGCCACGTCGCGCAGGCCGTCGGCCACCAGGTTGACGCCGATGACCAGCACCACCAGCGCGACGCCCGGTGCGATGGCGCCGGCCGGCGCCGTCGACACCGTGCCCTGCGCCTCCTGCAGCAGCCGCCCCCACGAGGCGTTCGGCGGCGGGGCGCCGAGGCCCAGGTACGACAGGCTGGCCTCCGCCAGCACGGCGACGCCGAACTGCAGGGCGAGGTTGACGCTGAGCGTCGGCCAGATGTTCGGCAGGATGTGGCGCGCCACGATCCCCGCCCAGGAGGTCCCGGACGTTCGTGCCGCCGTGACGTACTGCTGGGCGAGCACCCGTTTCGCGAGCACGCGGGTCAGCCGGGCGACGACCGCGGACATCGCGAGTCCGATCGCGACGATGGCCGTGCCCAGCGACGCCCCTTGCGCGGCGACGATCAGCATCGCGAGCAGCAGAGTCGGGAACGCGATCAGGATATCGAGCACGGCCGAGAGCGTGTCGTCCAGCCACTTCGTGGCGAAGGCGGCGAGCAGGCCGAGCGTGATGCCGACGACGGCGCCGATGGCGACGGACCCGAGGCCGACGGCGAGCGCGATGCGCGCTCCGATCATCAGCTGCGTCAGGAGGTCGCGTCCGAATCGGTCGGTGCCGAGCCAGTGCGACGCGCTCGGCTGCTCCAGCCGGGTGCCCGACGTGTCGGACTGGGCGTAGGGAAGCCAGAAGAACGAGACGACCGCCACCACGACGACGATGCCGACGAGCGTGAGTCCGATGCCGAGCGACACCGAGCGCCGCGCACGGGTGCGGGTGCCCTTCGCCGGCTCGGGCGCGACCGTGTCGGCCGCCTGCTCCACGATCGCGCTCATGCGTTGCCCGAGATGCTGCGGCGCAGCCGCGGGTCGACGAGGCGCTGCGCGATGTCGGCGAGGAACCCGACGATGAGCACGAGCAGCGTGGAGACGAAGAGGATGCCCTGGATGTTCGGGTAGTCGTGCTGCTCGATCGCCTTGAGCAGCATGCTGCCGAGGCCCGGCAGGGTGAACACGCTCTCGACCACGACCGCTCCGAGGAACGTCGTCGCCAGCTCGATACCGAGCACTGAGATGACCGGGACGGCGCCGTTGCGCAGGCCGTGGCGCCACATCGACCGGGCGAAGCCGGAACCCAGCGCACGGGCGTTGCGCAGGTAGTCGCTGCCGATCACATCCAGCGTCGCGCTCCGCACGTATCGCGAGATGGACGCGCTCATCACGATCGCGATGGTCACGACCGGCAGGGCGAGAGACGTGAGCGCGGCCGTGGGATCGGACCAGTCGTCCCGCGGGAAGCCCCCGGAGGGGAACCACCCGAGCGTGATGGCGAACACGTCGACCAGCAGGATGCCGACCCAGAACACCGGCACCGCGATGCCGAGCTGCGAGAACGCGGACAGGGCCACTCCGTACCAGCGGTCGGCCTTCCAGGCAGCGACGAAGCCGATGGGCAGCGCCAGCACGAGCGCGAGCCCGAACGAGAGCAGCGTCAACGGCACCGTCACCGAGAGCCGGGCCGCGATCTCGGGACCGACGGGCAGGGAACTGATGAACGACTGACCGAGGTCGAGCGTCAGCAGGCTGCCGAACCACGTGACGAACTGCTGGAAGAGCGGCTGGTCGCTGCCCACTTGCCGCTGCGCCGCCGCGATCTGCTCCTTGGTCGCGCCGACCGAGAGGAGGGCGTTGGACGGGTCTCCCGGGAGCACCCGCAGCAGGAAGAACAGCACCACCATGGCGAGCAGCAGCGACACCACGAGGAACGCGGTGCGGCGGAGCAGGTAGGAAGCCATGGTCGTTTCAGCGTAGATGCTCGGGGAGCCGGTCGGCTCCCCGAGCATCAGGGTGTGGAATACGGATCGGGGTGTGGAGGAATCGGCTACTTCTTGACGATGTCGTAGGCGTAGAACTGCGAGTTCAGCCCGTTGACCGGGTAGCCGGTGACGTTGCTGTCGGCCACGACGATCTGCGGGTAGAGGTACAGCCAGGCGCTGGCCGCATCCTTCGCGATCTGCTCGTTGACCTGCTTCAGCTTCGCGGTCTGCTCGGCCGTCGTGGTCGACTGCTCGGCCTCGTCGACCCACTTGGTGACCTGCGGGTTGTCGTAGCCCCAGTAGAAATCGGGGTTGCCGTACCAGACGACGTCACGGTCGTTGACGTGCTCCTGCAGCGTCGCGGTGAAGTCGTGGTTCTTGAACACCTTGGTGTACCACTCGTCCGCCGAGATCGAGTTGATCGTCACGGTGATGCCCACCTTGGCCAGCTCGCTCTTCAGGAACTCGGCCACCGCCGGGTGCGGGTCGTAGGTCGGGGTGTCCAGCGTGAAGCTGAAGCCGTTCGCGAAACCGGCCTCGGCCAGCTCCTTCTTGGCGAGGTTGACGTCGTACGGGTTGACCTTCGTGAGGTCCTCGTACCAGGGGTCGCTCGGCGGGACCATCGAGCCGATCAGCGTGCCGTAGTCGCCCCAGATGGAGTTGAGGAGCTTCTTGGTGTCGATGGCGGAGTAGACCGCCTTGCGCACCTCGACGTTGTTGAACGGCGCGACCTTGTCGTTGAAGGCCAGCAGCTCCTTCGTCGTGGACTTGCCGTCCGAGATCGTGTAGTCCTTGTTGCCCTTGAACGTGCTCAGCGCATCCGGGCTCTGGATGCTCGTGACGATGTCGACCTGCTTGGTCTGCAGCGCGTTGGAGAGGGCCGACGCGTCGGTGAAGTAGTCGAACTCCACCTCCTTGTTCTTCGCCTGGCCGCCCCAGTAGCCGCTCCAGCGCTCGAGGCTCAGCGAGCTGCCGCGCTTCCAGGTGCCCAGCTTGTAGGGGCCGGTGCCGTCCTCGGCGGTCTTGTAGTTCGACGTGCCCGGGCCGTAGATCCAGACGTAGCTGAGGTTGTACGGCAGGGAGATCGAGCGGGAGGACAGCGTGATGGTCACGGTCTTGTCGTCGGGCGTCTCGATGCCCTTGATGACGGCGAGCTGCGACTTGCGCGCGGACTGCGAGTCGTCGGAGGTCACGCGCTCGATGCTGCGCTTCACGTCGGCGCTGGTCAGAGCCTTGCCGGAGTGGAACTTCACGCCGTCGCGCAGGGTGAACGTGTACGTCATGCCGTCGGCGCTGGTCGTGTACTTCGTGGCGAGCAGCGGCTCCACCTTGCCGTCGTCGGTGAGCTTGAACAGGCCCTCGTAGACGTTGCCGTTGAGCGCCTCGGTGACGCCCTGGCCGCCGCCCGCGGTGTTGTCGAGGTTGACGGGCTCGTAGAGCGAGCCGATGGCGATCGAGGCGTCGCTGCCGCCTGCGGAGGACGACGACGCGCCCGCGCAGCCGGCCAGGGCGAGGGCCGAGGCCAGGCCGACGGCGAGCGTCGCGAACAGGGAAGACTTTCTCACGGGTTCTCCAGTGCTGTGGGGGGTGCTGTGGGGTGCTGTGGTGACGGGGGATGCGCTCTCGCGCGGGTTCAGTGGCCGGCGGCTGCGCGGTCTGCCGAGTCGCGGAAGACGACGCGCTTCTCGCCCGCAGTGACCGGTACGGGGAACCGGTTGTTGCGCGGCGGCAGCGGACAGTTGTACTGGTCCGAGAATCCGCAGGGCGGGACGAAGGCGCGGTTGAAGTCGAGGACGACGTGATCGTCGGCGTGCTCGACGAACAGGAACCGGCCGGAGGCGTACGTGCCGTCCTCGCCGTCGGCCCCGTTGCTCGGGTCGCCGAAGACCAGCAGCAGGGTGCCGTCGTCGTCGAAGGCGCTCAGCGTGTAGGAGACGCCGTCGCGCTCGAAGGTGATGTCGCCCGGGACGACGAGGTCGCGGGTGAGGCCGTTGTCACGGATGTGCTCGAACGGGATGGTGCGGTCGTCGGAGACCGGGGTGATCGTGGCCTCGATCACCCAGCTCTCGTCGAACGGGAAGACGTCGATCGTCTCGAAGTCGCGGATGGCGGGCGACGCGGCGTCCCAGAGGCGGATCCCGCGCTCGACCTCGCCGGTCTCCAGGCTCCGCCGGGAGAGCTCGGTCGCCGTGACCGATTCCGGAAGGCCCACGAGTGCGTCCTCGGGGGTCGTGGTGTCGTCCGCGGCGAGCCAGCGGGTCTCGATGAGCGCCAGGTTGCCCGTCGGCGCGGCCACGGACCGCAGGCGGTCGGCGCGCCAGGCGTCCCAGCGCTCGCGGGCGTGCTCGATGGTGGACGGGGAGGCCGAGAGCTGTGTGGAGAGATCAGTCACGATGTCGGACATAACCATCCGAGTCTCGGGCTTGTTCCCGTGTTCGCCTATTCGTGTTGCTCCGTGTTGCGTGCGGTCGCCCGCACGACGGACGGCGTCAGGGCGAGCACGCCGGCGATCACCGCGGGGACGAGGAGCGCCCAGCCGAGGTCCGGACGGGCGTAGAGGCCCTGGAAGCAGCCGACGGCGACCGCCAGCTGCAGGATCTGGATCGTGACGGTGGAGGCACGCGCCCAGCTCTGGCGCCGGAGCAGGCCGACGGTGGTCGAGACGGCCCAGGCGGCCGCCAGGAACGCGAGCACCGTGATCGCGACAGCGGTCGGGTAGGACGTGGGTCGCACGGTGAGCAGGTCCACGAGCAGCCAGACGGCCAGGACCAGGACCAGGACCGCCTCCAGCGCGACGATGACGGTGAGCAGGACCAGCAACCCCGGACGGGCGGGGCGTGCCGCCTGGGGCACGCCGGTGGGGGCGTTCTGAGGGTCGGGCACTATAGCATCCTGACGTTTCCGGCTCGTGTTCCCAGCGTTATCCCATACAAAACTATTGATTCGGGATAAGCGCTATGGGACCATATTCAACGGTCGAGTTAACGCTCACAGGGTCGTGGGCAGGTCTGATTCCCCACGGATCTAAGCACCCTGCAACCCGACTGCTTACCTGCATTCTATGGCCCCCTCGGCCTGGAACCCCCAGTAAACAAGGAGCACATCTACATGGATTGGCGCGACAAAGCCGCCTGCCTCACCGCGGACCCTGAGCTGTTCTTCCCGGTGGGCAACACCGGACCCGCGGTCGACCAGATCGACAAGGCCAAGGCGGTCTGCGCGCGCTGCACCGTGACGGAGATCTGCCTGCAGTACGCCCTCGAGACCGGCCAGGACTCGGGCGTCTGGGGCGGCCTCTCCGAAGACGAGCGTCGCGCGCTCAAGCGCCGCGCCGCTCGCGCCCGCCGCGCCTCCTGAGGCCGGCCCGCTCCATCCGCACCACCGGTCGCCCGGCTTCCGCCGCGCGTCCGAACCCGCCGAGGCGGCGCTCACACACCTAGCACCGAGCGCCTCCTCGGCTTTTTCGTTGCTCAGATCTTGGTGAGGTAGCGCAGCGGCACCTCGATGGTGACCTCGGTTCCCTGCCCCATCATGGTGTGCCAGTCGATCGCCCCGCCGAGCTCGCCCTGGATGAGCGTGCGCACGATCTGCGTACCCAGCCCGCTGCCGACCTTGCCCTCGGGGAGGCCGGACCCGTTGTCCACGACCTTGACGGTCAGGGACTCCTCCGACCGATCCGCCACGATCTCGACCTGACCCTCGCGGCCGGCGAGCCCGTGCTCCACTGCGTTCGTGACGAGCTCCGTCAGCGCGAGCGCGAGCGGAGTCGCGTACTCGGAGGGCAGCGAGCCGAACCGGCCCGTCTTCTTCGGATGCACGGTGGTCGTGTGGCTCGCGGCGACCTCCGCGACGAGCAGCAGCACGCGGTCGAAGACGTCGTCGAAGTCGACGATCTGAGCGAGGCCCGTGGACAGCGTGTCATGGACCACCGCGATGGCCGCAACGCGCCGCATCGCCTGGCTCAGGGCCTCCCGCGCCTCCTCCGAGTGCGTGCGCCGTGCCTGGATGCGCAGCAGCGAGGCGACCGTCTGGAGGTTGTTCTTGACGCGGTGGTGGATCTCGCGGATGGTCGCATCCTTCGTGATCAGCTCGCGCTCCTGGTGCCGCTGCTCGGAGACGTCGCGGCAGAGCACGATCGCGCCCACCCGCTCGCCCCGGTTGCGGATCGGGATGGCGCGGAGGGACACGGTGACGCCGCGCGCCTCGATGTCGGTGCGCCAGGGCGCACGGCCGGTGACGACCAGCGGCAGCGACTCGTCCACCGTGATCGTCCCGGCGAGGAGGCCGGTGGTCACGGTGGCGAGGGACTCCCCCTCGAGCTCGCCCGTGAAGCCCATCCGGTTGAAGGCGCTCAGGGCGTTCGGGCTGGCGAAGCTCGTGGTGCCGTCCACATCCAGCCGGATCAGGCCGTCGGCCGCGCGCGGGGCGCCCCTACGTGGGGCCGCGGGGGCACCCAGGTCCGGGAAGTCGCCGGTGGCGATCATGGCGAAGAGGTCGTTGGCGCACTCGTTGAACGTCAGCTCCTGACGGCTCGGCGTGCGCGCCTCGCTGAGGTTGGTGTGGCGCGTGATCACCGCGACCGGCTCGTCCGCGGTGTCGGGCGAGTGGATGGACAGCCGGCGGATGACCGGGACGGCACGGACCCGCGTGGGCGTCTCCTCGTACCAGTCGGGCGCGGACGTGTCGATGATCTGCTTGGAGCTGAAGGCGTCGATCACCTGCTGACGCCACTCGGGCTTGATCCGCTGACCGACGAAGTCGCGGTAGAACAGCGTCGCCGCCGAGGACGGCCGGGCGTGCGCGACCGCGACGAAGTCGTCGTCCGTCGTCGGCACCCAGAGCACGATGTCCGCGAAGGCGAGATCGGCCAGCAGCTGCCAGTCGCCGACGAGCCCGTGCAGCCATTCCACGTCTTCTTCGGAGGAGCGGCCGTGGGCATGGACGAGATCACTGAGCGTCGACACCACCCCATCCTAAACGGCGCGGTTCGAGCGGGCGTCGAGTTATCCACAGGGCACCAATGCCCTGGCCCGACTCGATACCCCCTGCTTGAGTAAGGCATCGTAAATATCACGGGTCCATCTCATCATGGACCACCGACACACCTCACCAGGAGAACCATTGCACCACCCGGCACTCGCCCCCGCACCCGTCCGTCCGCTCGTTCCGGCGACCCGGCCGACGACGCGGCTGCGCCCCTCCCCCGTCCGCGACCTCCGCGAGGTGCGGGAACTCCGCGAGGCACGCGAGCTCCGCGGCCCCACGGCGGCGCGCACGGCCCGCCCGGCGGATGCGCCCGAACTGGATGCACTCGCCCCGATCGCGGACGCCGCCAACCCGGAGCCCGCGACGCTGTGCGCGAATCTGGCGCGCTGCGCGGTCGAGATCCTGGCCGGCGCCCGGCCGCTCGACCAGATCGGCCGGTGGGTCAGCGACGCCGTCTACGTCCACCTGCTGCGGCGGACGATGATCGCGGCCCGCGCTCGCGCCGTCGCGCCGGAGGGCGCGCTCCGACCGCGCATGCGGATCGGCGAGCCGCGCCTCGCGCGCCCGTCGGAGGGGGTGGTGGAGGCGGTCGTGCTGGTGCACCAGCCGGGTCGCTCACGCGCCGTCGCCATCCGGCTGGAGCGCCATCGGGAACGGTGGCGGGCGAGCGCGATCAACGTGCTCTGAGGCTTCTCAGGCACCTGCTCTGACCGCATTGCGACCGTGAGCAGACGACGGAACGGCGGCCCCGAGGGGCCGCCGTTCGTCATCTCGTGCGCGCGTCCTGCGCTTGCGCCGGGACGCTGCGGATCAGCGCTTCTTGGCCTGCGCCCGGCGCTCGGCCCGGTTGACCGGCGCCTGGTCGTCGCCCTCCTGGACGCGCTGGCCGAAGGCGCCGCGCTGCGTGGCACCCTGCGCCGGCGGGGCCGCGGGGGCCGCATCCTGCTGCTGGGCGCGCTGCGCGCGGGCGGTGGCGGCCTTCTCGAGCTGCCCGCGCTGGTCGCGGACCTCGACGCCGCCCTGCTCGGCCGGAGCCGAGTAGCTGAGCTTCGTGTCGCCCTCGCCGCGGGCCAGGCCCTTCGCCGCGACGGCGGGCGACTCGACCTCTCCGGGCGCCTGGTTGACCTCGACCTCCAGGTTGAACAGGAAGCCGATGGTCTCCTCGCGGATCGCGCCCATCATCTGCTGGAACATGGCGAAGCCCTCGCGCTGGTACTCGACCAGCGGGTCGCGCTGGGCCATCGCGCGGAGGCCGATGCCGTCCTTCAGGTAGTCCATCTCGTAGAGGTGGTCGCGCCAGCGGCGGTCGATCACCGAGAGCACGACACGGCGCTCGAGCTCGCGCATCGCGGGCGCTCCGAGCGACTCCTCGCGGCGCTGGTAGGCGATGCGGGCGTCGGAGAGGATCTCGCGGCGCATGAAGTCGCGGTTGATCCGGCCCTTGTTGCCCGCCTCGGAGATCACCTCGTCGATGCTCACGCCGACCGGGTACAGGGTCTTGAGCTCGGCCCAGAGGGCGTCGAAGTCCCAGTCGTCGCCGCTGCCCTCGCCCGTGTGCTGGTCGAGGATGTCGTCGATCACGTCCGTCAGGAACTGCTGCACGCGCTCGTGCAGATCGTCGCCCTCGAGGATGTGACGGCGGTCGCTGTAGATCGCCTCGCGCTGGCGGTTCAGAACGTCGTCGTACTTGAGGACGTTCTTGCGGATCTCCGCGTTGCGGGCCTCGACCTGCGACTGAGCGCTACGGATCGCCCGGCTGACGACCTTGGACTCGATCGCCATGTCGTCCGGGACGCTGCTGCGGCCCATCAGGCTCTCGGCGGCTCCGGAGTTGAACAGCCGCATGAGGTCGTCGGTCAGCGACAGGTAGAACCGGCTCTCACCGGGGTCGCCCTGGCGACCGGACCGTCCGCGCAGCTGGTTGTCGATGCGGCGGGACTCGTGGCGCTCCGTGCCGAGCACGTACAGGCCGCCGGCCGCGATGACCTTCTCGGCCTCTTCCGCGACCTGCGCCTTGACGTTGCCGAAGACCTCTTCCCAGGCCTCCTCGTACTCGTCGGGCGTCTCGACCGGCGACAGCCCGCGGGCGTTCATCTCGGCGACCGCGATGAACTCGGAGTTGCCGCCGAGCATGATGTCGGTTCCACGGCCGGCCATGTTGGTGGCGACGGTCACAGCGCCGAGGCGTCCGGCCTGGGCGACGATCGCGGCCTCGCGCGCGTGGTTCTTCGCGTTCAGCACCTCGTGACGAACGCCCTTCTTGGCGAGCAGGCGCGAGAGGTACTCGCTCTTCTCGACCGAGGTGGTGCCGACGAGGACGGGCTGGCCCTTCTCGTGCCGCTTGACGATGTCCTCCACGACCTGGTCGAACTTCGCCTTCTCGTTCTTGTAGACGAGGTCGGGCTGGTCGATGCGCTGCATCGGCTTGTTCGTGGGGATGGGGACGACGCCGAGCTTGTAGGTGCTCATGAACTCGGCGGCCTCGGTCTCGGCCGTACCGGTCATGCCGGAGAGCTTCTTGTAGAGGCGGAAGTAGTTCTGCAGGGTCACGGTGGCGAGGGTCTGGTTCTCGGCCTTGACCTCGACACCCTCCTTCGCCTCGATCGCCTGGTGGATGCCCTCGTTGTAGCGGCGGCCGACCAGGATGCGGCCGGTGTGCTCGTCGACGATCAGCACCTCGCCGTTCATGACGACGTAGTCCTTGTCGCGCTTGAACAGGGCGTTCGCCTTGATGGCGTTGTTGAGGAACGAGATGAGCGGGGTGTTCGCGGACTCGTACAGGTTGTCGATGCCGAGGTAGTCCTCGACCTTCTCGATGCCGGGCTCGAGGACGCCGACCGTGCGCTTCTTCTCGTCGACCTCGTAGTCGACGTCGGGCGTGAGCCGCTTCGCGAGGTTCGCGAACTCGTTGAACCAGCGGTTCGCCTCGCCGGACGACGGGCCCGAGATGATGAGCGGCGTGCGCGCCTCGTCGATGAGGATCGAGTCGACCTCGTCGACGATGGCGAAGAAGTGGCCGCGCTGGACCATGTCGCTCGCCTGCCACGCCATGTTGTCGCGCAGGTAGTCGAAGCCGAACTCGTTGTTCGTGCCGTAGGTGATGTCGGCCGCGTACTGCTCGCGGCGCTCCTCGGGCGTCTGGCCGGCGAGGATCACGCCGGTCGTCATCCCGAGCGCGCGGTACACGCGGCCCATCAGCTCGGACTGGTAGCTGGCCAGGTAGTCGTTGACCGTGATGACGTGCACGCCGCGGCTGGCGATCGCGTTGAGGTACGCGGCGGTCGTCGCGACGAGGGTCTTGCCCTCACCGGTCTTCATCTCGGCGATGTTGCCGAGGTGGAGGGCCGCGCCTCCCATGATCTGCACGTCGAAGTGACGCATGCCCAGCGTGCGCTTCGACGCCTCGCGGACCGCGGCGAACGCCTCGGGCAGCAGGTCGTCGAGCGACTCGCCGTTGCCGTACCGCTCGCGCAGCTCGACGGTCTCGTGCGCGAGTTCCTCATCGGTGAGTTCGCTGAAGTCGTCTTCGAGGGCGTTGACCGCCCGCGCGTACGCCTCCAGCCGACGGAGGGTCCGGCCCTCGCCAACACGGAGGACCTTTTCAAGAACTGAGGCCACTGATGCACTCCACTTACGCTCGGTTCGGGCCGATGGCCCGGCGCCCCGACGGACGCGCGCGGACGGCAGACTCCGCCGACGCTAGACACATGCTACTTGTTCAGCCCTGACGTTCGGCCTGCCGAGCCTGAAAGGACTCTGGGCGAAAGCGGTCAGTCCTGGAAGGCGGGCGGATGCGGGCGGCGACAATGGCTCTGCGCCCCGTGGGGACCGCCTCCCTCCGAAAGGACCTCGTCATGCTCCGTGGCCGCATCCGCTCCGTCGCCGCCCTCACCATCGCGGCCGCCGCCGTGCTCACCGGCTGCTCGGCGCAGGATGCGGCACCGACGTCGCCGTCGGCCGCGCCCCACCCGGCGCGGACGACCGAAGAGCTGCGCTCACGGGCGGCCCAACGGGCGCTGGCCGACCTCGAGTCGCAGTACCGGGCGACGCTCGGCGCCTACGCGCTGGACACCGGGACCGGACGTTCCGTCGCTTACCGGGCGGACGAGCGCTTCGCCTACGCGTCCACGTCCAAGGCGCTGCTCGCCGGCGCTCTGCTCGCACGCATCAGCGATGAGCAGCTGGATGCGACGGTGCGCTTCTCGAGCGACGATCTCGTCCCGTACTCCCCGGTGACGGAGACGGCGGTGGCGAGCGGGATGACCGTGCGGGCGGTCGTCGAGGCCGCGCTCCGGCAGAGCGACAACACCGCCGCCAACCTGCTGTTCCGGCAGCTGGGCGGGCCCTCCGAGCTGGAGAAGGCGCTGCGGGAGCTGGGCGACGAGACGACCGAGGTCGACCGCACCGAGCCCGACCTCAACGAGGCGGCGCCGGGCGACGTGCGGGACACCAGCACCCCGCGAGCCCTGGCGGCGGACCTGCGGGCGTACGCCCTGGGAGACGCGCTGCCTCCGGAGAAGCGGGAGCTCCTGGTCGACGACCTGACCGGGAACGCGACCGGCGATCCGCTCATCCGTGCCGGAGCGCCGACCGGATGGACCGTCTCCGACAAGTCGGGCGCCGCCTCCTTCGGGACGCGCAACGACGTCGCCGTACTCACCGCCCCGGGCCGCTCCCCAGTGGTGATGGTGGTGCTCTCCCGGAAGGCGTCGAAGGACGCCGCCTATGACGACGCCCTCATCGCCGACGCCGCGAGAGTGCTCTCGACGGCGCTCGGACTCTGAGGGCGCTCGGACTCTGAGGGCGCGCCTCCCCGGACGGCCCGATGGCGACCGCCGCCCGGGCGGTCGCCATCGGCGTCCGTGCTCGCCGGCCGCGTGGCGGCCGGGTGGGACCGGTCAGCCGAGCTTGCGCGCGGCGGTCGCCACCTCCTGCAGCTCGTCGGCGGAGTCGTCGAGGGAGATCACGCCGTAGTCCCAGCCTTTGCGGCGGTACACGACGCTGGGACGCTGGGTCTCCTGGTCGACGAACAGGTAGAAGTCGTGACCGACGAGCTCCATGTAGTAGAGCGCGTCATCCACGGTCATCGGAAGGGAGGCGAAGACCTTCTTCCGGATCACGACGGGGCTGTACGCCTCCTCCGCCTCCGGAGTCTCCTCCGTCTCATCGGACACCACCGGCGTCGAGCCGGTGCGGACCTGGTCGAGCACGGCGACCGGGGCGGCCGAGAGGCCGACCGCGCTGAAGCCGTCGGTACTCGCCTCGCGCAGCGAGGTCGGTCTGTGCTGGCCGCGATGCACCTTGCGGCGGTCCTTCGCCCTGCGCACCCGCTCCAGGAGCTTGCCGAGGGCGATATCGAAGGCGGCGTACTTGTCCTGCCCCGTCGCCTCGGATCTCACCGTGGCCTTCGGCCCCACGAGGGTCAGCTCGACACGGTCGTCGCCGTTCGAGCTTCCCAGCTTCTCGTTGTGGCGGCTGACCTTGATCTCGAACGAGATGGCCCGTTCGGCCAGGTGTGCGACCTTCTCCGATTTCTCGGTGGCGTACTCCCGGAAGCGATCAGTGATGCCCAGGTTGCGTCCGATGATGTTGATGTCCATGGAGACCTCCCTGATCCGGCGCGATGACCGCCCGGCGGAGTCAGGGCGGATCGCTCGCACCTTTTGGACCACCGTAGTGCGCATCCCCCCGATGCGAAACCGGAAAACATGCGGCATTCCCGGTGCGTCCGCTGAGTGCTCCCTGAGCCTGTCCCGGATTGCGGAGCGGCGTGCGGGCGATCGCCGCAGCGGCCGACACACGACCGCCTGCGGCGCGGATCGCGCGGGCGGCCTCGGCGATGGTCGCGCCGGAGGTGACAATGTCGTCCACGATCAGGCAGTCCCGGCCCGAGAGTCGCGGCGACGCGACGAAGCTGCCCGCGCGGTTCGCCGCGCGCTCCCCCGCCGTGAGCTCGGCCTGGTCGGCCGTCTGCCGGGAAAGCCGCAGGGCTCCCCACAGCGGAGGGACGAGGACGTGCGCCCGGGCGAGCACGGCACGGGTCGGGTGATACCCGCGCCGTCGCCAGGCCGCACGTGTCGAGGGGATGAGGACAGGGAGCAGCGCGGCGTCGCCATTGCCCGGCTCGGCGTCCCGCTGAGCGGCGGCGATCGCACAGCGCAGCGCCCGCGCCAGTGCACGGGCGGCGTCCGTCCGGCCGCCGTCCTTGTAGGCGAGCAGGACGCGGCGAGCGACGCCGTCGTAGCGCAGGGCCGACCAGACGCGGATGCCGTCGACGAGCTGGACGTGCGCAGCCGGGCGGAGCGCCTCCTCGCACTCGTCGCAGAGCGTGCGGTCGGGTCTGCCGCATCCCGCGCAGCGCACCGGCAGCAGGATCGCTGCGGCGTCGAGGAGGGACTCACGGACCAGGGTGTGTGCTGTCATGCTTCGAGCTTCGCGGCGCGGGCCCGCCGCCGGGGCGCGTCGAGCGGATCTGTGCAGAACTGCTCGCGGCCGCGGGGTGTGGAGGGCTCAGGGCTGCCCCTGCTGCACCGCCAGTGCGCCGACCTTGTCGAGCTGCGCCTGCCATCCGTTCCCGGTCGGCGCCAGCAGGGTGCCGTCGGCGCTCAGCACGACGTAGGGCGCGAGGCCGGCGGCGCCGACGATGGTGCGCCCGCTCGCGGGACCGGAGGTCGTCGTCTGCTCGCCGCCGACCGTCTGCTGCGCGATACTCGTCGCCTGCCCCGTCGTGGTGCTGAGGACGGCGATCGTCAGATCGCTCGTCCACGCCGCGGACTGCACGCCGTCCACGAACGCCGCCAGCTCCACCGGCACGGTCAGCGAGGCCGGCGACCCGCCGTTCCCTCGCAGGATGCCCGCCGCCATCAGCGAGTACCCGGTGGGAGTGCGGACCAGTGCGGCGATCCGCGTCCCGTCGCGGGAGACCGCGAGCGACAGGATGGACGAGGCATTGGGCCAGCTCGCGGCCACGGCGTGGGCGTCCCCGCCGTTGGGGGCCGCCACCTGGATGGCGTTGGGCGACGACCCGGGAACGGACCAGACCCAGCCGTCCGTGTCGAGTGACGGGCCGATCAGGCCGGGCCGCGCATCCACCCGGACCGGGTCGCCCGTCTTGCGCACCGAGAACACGCCGGTCGCCGAGAGCACCGCCGCCTGGTCGTGTGACGCGCTGAGGGTGACCGCGGTGGGACGCAGGGCCGCGACCTTCTCGCTCAGGCCGCTGAGGCCCGTCACCGTGTCGCCGTTGAGCGGACCGAACGCGTCGCCGTGCACGACGTAGGCGTGCGCGTCGACCGAGGGGTTCCGGACCGGCGCGGCCGCCGCGCTCAGCGAGGGCACCTGCTGCACGTTGCCCTCGATCGAGAGCTGGACGCTCTGCGCGAGGGTGCCGAGCGACTGCTCGAGCTGGTACTGCATCCGCTGCAGCTGGGCCGGGTCCGCCTGTCCCGCCTCGGAGCTGAGGTCGACCCGCGCCACACCGCCGACCGTGGTCACCGACGGCACCGCGAGTTGCGTCCCCTTGGGGAACGACGTCGAGACCGCGCCGCTCAGCCACGGTGCGGGCCCGGCGAGCAGCGAGCTGGCGACACGGGTGGCCGCGGAGGCCACGCGCGCCGGGAACCAACGCGCATCCGGCACGAGATAGGTGTAGCCCGAACTGTAGAAGTAGAGCGTCTGCTGCGCGTACACGGCACGGAAGGTCGGCTCGTCGATCACCACGCCGTCCGGGGCGACGGAGATGCGCCACTCCCCGTTCTCCTTGAGCAGCTGATAGTTGAGGCCGACGGGCGCGCTGCTCGCGACCGGGTGGTAGGTGCCGATGGCGTCCACGTTGGCGACCGGCGTGACCTCAACCCGCCACAGCGATCCCTGATCCTCGTAGCTGCGGTTCCGGCCGTCGTCGACGGTGACGGACTCGTCCGGATTCCACCTGGCCGCCATCGAGTGGGTGAGGTACTCCCGCGCGATCTGGAAGTTGTTCTTCGGGCTGGAGGCGGCGTCGATGAAGCCCTGCACGATCCGCTGCGGGCTCGCCCCCGTCTCCGGTGGCGAGGGGTTGAAGTCGAGGTCGAGCGGGTCGTTGACCTGGGCGACCGGGCCGCCCTGCCGCACGGGCCCGGAGTCCGGGATGCTCGCGCACGCGGCGAGCGCGACCAGCACCAGCGCCCCGAGCGCTGCGACGAGCGAGCGGCCGCCGCGCATCCCTCTCCTGTTCATGCGTGCGCCTCGCTTCCGGTCCCGGCCGCCTGCGGCATCGTCGCGCCGGCGTCGACCGGCGGCAGCGGAAGCGGGGAGCCGGTGATCTCCCGGCCCGGCACCCGCGGAAGGGTCAGGCGGAAGCAGGAACCGGCGCCGGGCGCCGACCACACCTGCAGCCAGCCGGAGTGCAGGGTCGCATCCTCGAGCGAGATGGCGAGACCGAGGCCCGTGCCGCCGAGGGTGCGCTTGCGGGACGGGTCCGCGCGCCAGAAGCGGTCGAAGACGTGCGCCATGTCCTCCGCGCTCATGCCGATCCCGTAGTCGCGCACGGTCAGCGCCACAGCGCTCTCGTTGCTGTCGACCGTCACGACGACCGGACGTCCCTCACCGTGCTCGATCGCGTTCCCGATCAGGTTGCGGACGACCCGGCGGATGCGCCTCGGGTCCATGGGCACGTCGAAGTAGCCGCCCGGCGCATCCAGAGTCAGCTCGGAGCCGTTCTGCTCGGAGAGGGTGCGCAGCTCGTCGACGCAGTCCTCGGCCAGGCGCACGAGGTTCGTGGGCTCGGCGTCGAGCACGACGGACCCGGCGTCGTACCGGCTGATCTCGAGGAGGTCGGAGAGGAGGCGGTCGAACCGCTCGATCTGGGTGTGGAGCAGCTCCGCGGTGCGCGCCGTCGCGGGGGCGAAGCCCTCCCGCTGGTCGTAGATCACGTCGCCGGCGAGCCGGATCGTGGTGAGCGGCGTGCGGAGCTCGTGCGACACATCCGACACGAACCGCTGCTGCAGCTGCGACAGCGTGCCGAGCTGGTTGATCTGGCTCTGCAGGCTGTCGGCCATCCCGTTGAACGAGCGCGCCAGCGTCGCGAACACGTCCTCGCCGCGTTCCGGGATGCGTACCGCCAGATCGCCGGCGGCCAGCCTCTCGCTGGTGCGCGCGGCGACCCGGATGGGCTCGACCACGAACCGCACGATGACCCAGGTGATGGCGCCGATCAGCAGGATGAGCGCGAGCCCGGCGAGCAGGAGCGTGTTCTGAACGAAGAGCAGCGTGTTCTCGGAGTCGCGCAGGTTGTAGCCGATGTAGAGCTCGTACTTCCCGTACGACGGGAGGGTCAGCTGCGAGCCGACGACGATCCCGGGATCGGTGTCGCCGGTCCCGGCCGGGAGGGCGACCGACTGGTAGTACTGCTTGGTCCCGCCGTTCTGCACCTTCGCGCGGAGCTCCGGCGAGATCACCGAGTTCATGGCCGGGCTCCCCCGGTCGGGCGGAGCGAGCACGCCGGTGTCCTGCCCGGGCACCCGGTAGGCGGCCACCAGCCGGCTCGACGTCGACGCCTGCACGCTCTGCAGCACGGTGTTGAGCAGGTTCTTGCCGCCGTCGCCGGAGGACACGTCGGACGCGTTCAGGGTCGACTGCGCCGTGGTCGTCGCGCGGCTGGAGTCGCGGAGCGCCTGGTCGAGCCGCGACTGGTAGAGGTCGTTGCTGATGCTGAGGGCCATGTAGATGCCCGTGACGAGGATGGCGGCGCCGGTGAGCAGCAGCGTGATCGTCACGGTGCGCAGCTGCAGGGACCCGCGCCACAGGCGCACGAGACGGGACGGCGCCTGCCGCCACACGTCCCGCGTGGGCCACCGGAAGCGCATCCGACCCTCCGCAGCTAGGCGGCCGCGCCGGCGCGGTAGCCGACCCCGCGCACGGTCATGACGATCTTCGGGTTGTCCGGGTCCTGCTCCACCTTGGCGCGCAGCCGCTGGACGTGGACGTTCACCAGCCGGGTGTCCGCCTTGTAGTGGTAGCCCCAGACCTGCTCGAGCAGCATCTCGCGGGTGAACACCTGCTGCGGCTTGGATGCGAGGGCGAGCAGGAGGTCGAACTCCAGCGGGGTGAGCGCGATCCGCTCGTCGCCGCGGCGCACTTCGTGACCCGAGACGTCGACGACCAGGTCGCCGACGGTCAGCTCGTCCGCGGGCGGTGCGGCGGGCGCGGGGCGCAGCCGAGTGCGGATGCGGGCGACGAGCTCCTTGGGGTTGAACGGCTTGACCATGTAGTCGTCGGCGCCCGACTCGAGACCCTTCACCACGTCCGCCGTGTCGGACTTGGCGGTGAGCATGATGATCGGGGTGCCCGACTCGGCACGGATGCGGCCGCACACCTCGATGCCGTCGAGGCCGGGGAGCATGAGGTCGAGCAGCACGAGGTCCGGCTTCGCGGTGCGGAACGTGTCGAGGGCCAGCGCGCCGTCTTCGCAGAAGACCGGGTCGAAACCCTCCGTGCGCAGCACGATGCCGATCATCTCCGCAAGCGCGGTGTCGTCGTCGACAACCAGGATGCGACTAGTCATGTCGGATGTTCCCCGAACCCTCCTCGAGCGGCCACGGCCGCGGACAACATGACCAGCGTAATGGAGCAGGCTGCTACCGGCTTGTATGAAAGCATCACGTGCCCTGTGGACGGGACATCGCGCGGCGGGCCGATGTGCCAGCATGGGACCACAGCTTCGACGCGGGGGAACGGAAGGGCACGGCGTGACCGACGAACAGGACTGGCAGGCGCCGGGGTCGCAGGGCGGCGGGACGCCGGGGGCGGACGGCGCGCAGGGCGCACAGCCCCCGCAGTACGGGCAGCAGCCGCCGCAGTACGGTCAGCAGCCTCCGCAATACGGGCAGCAGGCTCCCCAGTACGGACAGCAGCCCCCGCAGTACGGCTGGCAGCAGCCGCCGTACGGCCAGCAGTACGCACCGGCGGGAGGCCAGCCCGGCTGGACGCCGCCGCCCAAGCCCGGTCTCATCCCGCTACGGCCGCTGACGCTCGGACCGCTGCTGGCCGCCCCGTTCCAGGCGTTGCGGCGCAACCCGCGCATCACGGTCGGCGCCGCGCTGATCCTCCAGGGCATCCCCGCCATCCTGGTCAGCGTCCTCATCGCCGGCGGCATCGCGCTGCTCGTCAGCCGCGCCCTCTCCGCCGACGCGCAGGACAAGCCGGCGCTCCAGGCCGGCCTGATCGGCGGGACCATCGTGCTGGGCGTGCTGTCGCTGGTCATCACCACCGTCTTCGGCGCACTCCTCCAGGGCGTGATCGTGGCCGAGGTCGCCCGCGAGACGCTCGGCGAGAAGCTCACGTTCGGAGCCCTCTGGCGTCTGGTGCGCGGCCGTTTCGGCGCCCTCATCGGCTTCACGCTGCTGTTCGCGCTCGCCTGGATCGTGGTGATCGCCCTCGTCATCGCGATCGTGGTCGCGCTGGCGAGCATCGGCGGCGTGGCCGGGACGATCGGCGCCATCGCGGTCGGTCTTATCGGTGGGCTCGGGCTCATCCCGCTGGCCGTCTGGATCAACACGAAGCTCGCCATGGTGCCGAGCGCGATCGTGCTGGAGCGGCTGCCGATGCGTTCCGCGGTCGCCCGCTCGTGGAGCCTGACGAACGGCTACTTCTGGCGCACGTTCGGCATCATCGCGCTGGTCTGGCTGATCGTCTACGCGATCACCCAGACGATCAGCATCCCGTTCGGCCTGCTCGGCGGCCTGATCGGAGGCGTGTTCGCCCCCACCGCTGCCTCGGCGGGCGACTCGGCGAGCTCGATGACCCAGCTGATCGTCACGCAGCTCGGCGTCAACGTCCTCGCGAGCATCGTGACCGCCGTCGTCGGCGCGATCGGCAGCGTCATCCAGACCGCGGCGGTCTCGCTCTTGTACCTCGATCTCCGGATGCGGAAGGAAGGGCTCGATCTCGAACTCGTCCGCTTCGTGGAGGGCCGGCAGACCGGCCAGGACCTCCCCGATCCGTATCTTCCGCCGGCGGAGCGGGCCCAGCCGCCGCAGCCGCCGGCCGCGGCCGGGTGGCCTGCTGGCTGACCGTGATCCACGTCGACGTCCCGGTTGACCCGAGCTCACCGGAAGCGCAGGAATGGCTGCGCGACGAACTGGCGCGCCCGGAGTACCAGGCTGCGAAGCCGACGTGGTTCGACCTGGCGTCCAAAGCGGTCCAGGATTGGCTGGCCTCGCTCTTCCAGGGCCCGGGCGGCGACGCCGGTCCGGTGCTGCTGCTGGTCGTCGTGCTCATCGTGGCCGGCCTCATCGTGACCGCATTCCTGGTGTTCGGACGTCCGCGCATCAACCGGCGGTCGTCCCTCGAGCGACGCGCGCTGTTCGGTTCGGACGCGATCCGCAGCGCGGCCGAGCTGCGCGCCTCCGCGGAGCGTGCCGCCCGCTCCGGGGACTGGGTGACCGCTGTCGAGGAGCAGTTCCGCGCGATCGCGGCGGGGCTCGACGAGCGGACGCTCGTCCTCGTGTCGCCGGGGACGACGGCCACCGAGTTCTCGCAGCGCGCCGCCGACGCCGTGCCCGCGGAGCGCGACGCGCTGCGCCAGGCGGCGCGTTCGTTCGACGAGGTGCGGTACCTCGATCGACCGGGGACGGAGTCCGCGTACCAGCAGCTCGTCGCCCTCGATCAGCGCCTGCAGGGGGCGCGCGTCGCGCTCCCGGCGGTGACCGCATGAGCGCCCCGGCTCCCGAGCGCGAACGGGCCGCGGCCCCGGGCGCGCCGGACGCGTCCGCGACCCCGGGCGCGGTCCCGGCCGAGGCGCGCGCCGTCTCCCCCACGGTGCGGACGACGGCACGCCGCGCCGTCCCGTGGATCGTGCTCGCGGTCATCGCGGTCCTCATCGCCGTGTTCGGGCTGCTGCTCAGCGGTGGACGCGCGGGTGCGGGCACGCCCCTCGACGCGTCGAACCCCGCTCCGGCAGGAGCGAAGGCGGTGGCCCAGGTGCTGCGCGGCCAGGGGGTGACCGTCCGGGCGGTGAGCTCTCTGAGCGAGGCGCGCGAGGCCGCCGGCGACGACGCGACGGTGCTCGTCTCCGATCCCAACGGCTACCTCCCGGCCGCCGGGTACCGCGGGCTGGCCGGCGATGGACGGACGCTCGTGGTGGTCGAACCCGTCTTCCAGGCCCTGCAGACGCTCGCGCCCGGTGTGAGTGCCGGCGGCGAGCCGCGGGCTCCGGTGTCGGCGGGGTGCGGGGTCCGGGCGGCGGAGCGCGCCGGGCGGATCGACCCGCGTCCGACCCCGAACACCGAGGACGCCGGACTCCCGGGCACCTTCCGGGTGACGGGCGACGGGGTCGCCTGCTTCACCGACGGGAACGGCCGGGCCTCGCTCGTCCGCACCACGTTCGACGACTCCACGGTGTACCTGCTCGGCTCGTCGGCGGTGCTGACGAACGAAGGCGTCGACCGGCTGGGCAACGCCGCCCTCGCCCTCAACCTGCTGGGATCCCACCGCACGCTGGTCTGGTACCTGCCGACGATCGACGACCGGCCGGTCACCGGGCCGCCCGACATCGCGGCGCTCACCCCGGGCTGGGTGACCCCGGTGGTCCTCCTGCTGGTCGCCGTCTTCCTCGCGGCCGCCGTCTGGCGCGGCCGCCGGTTCGGGCCGCTGGTGGTCGAGAACCTCCCGGTCGTGGTGCGGGCCGGCGAGACGCGCGAGGGCCGCGCCCGGCTCTACCAGCGCTCCTCGGCACGCCTGCGCGCCGCCGACGCGCTGCGCATCGGCACGCTGGGCCGACTATCGGCGCTGGTCGGCCTGCCGTCGACCGCGACGACGCAGGAGGTGGTGGATGCGGTGGCCGCCGTCCTCCACTCCGAACGCGGGCGCGTGTCCGACGTGCTGCTCGACCGCATCCCCGCGACCGACCGCGACCTGCTCTCCCTCTCCGACGACCTGGCCGAACTCGAACGCGCCACCGCCGCCGCCGTCACGCCGCAGCCCTCAGCGGGGCCCGACCGGAAGAATGGATGAATGACCGACGTCACGACCGGAACCACCACCCCGCCCACGCCCGGCGCAGCCGCCGACGCGTCGCGCCTCCGTGCCGCCCTCGCGGGCGTCCGCACCGAGGTGGGCAAAGCCGTCGTGGGCCAGGAGGGCGCCGTGACGGGGCTGATCATCGCGCTGCTCGCCCGCGGCCACGTGCTGCTGGAGGGGGTGCCCGGCGTCGCCAAGACGCTGCTGGTCCGCTCGCTGAGCCAGGCGCTGAGCCTCGACACCAAGCGTGTCCAGTTCACCCCGGACCTCATGCCCGGCGATGTGACGGGCTCACTCGTCTACGACGCCCAGACGGGCGGGTTCGTGTTCCGCGAAGGCCCGGTGTTCACCAACATCCTGCTGGCGGATGAGATCAACCGCACGCCCCCGAAGACGCAGTCCGCCCTGCTGGAGGCGATGGAGGAGCGTCAGGTCAGCGTCGACGGCGTCAGCCGCAAGCTGCCCGACCCGTTCATCGTGGCCGCGACGCAGAACCCCATCGAGTACGAGGGGACCTACGCGCTGCCGGAGGCGCAGCTGGACCGGTTCCTGCTCAAGCTCACGCTGGACGTGCCCGAGCGCGACACCGAGGTGGAAGTGCTGCGCCGCCATGCAGCGGGCTTCAACCCGCGCGATCTGACGGCGGCCGGCGTGACGCCGGTCCTCGGCGCCGCGGAGCTCGCCGCGGCCCGGGAGTCGGCCGCGGCGGTGGGGGCGAACGCCGACGTGCTCGCCTACATCGTCGACCTCGCACGGGCGACCCGGCGGAGCCCGTCGGTGCGCCTGGGGGTCAGCCCCCGCGGAACGACGGCGCTCTTGGCGGCCGCGAAGGCGTGGGCCTGGCTCTCGGGGTACTACTCGATCACGCCCGACCACGTGCAGGCGATGCTCGTCCCGGTGTGGCGCCACCGCCTGCAGCTGCGCCCGGAGGCGGAGCTGGAGGGCGTGGGCGCCGACGCGATCCTGCGGTCGATCGTGCAGCAGGTCCAGGTCCCGATCTAGGCGCCCGTCGTGACCGTATCCGGACGTTTCGTCGCCCTGCTCGCGCTCGGCGTCATCCCCGTCGTGCTGCTCGGCGGCCATGACGGCGTGGCGTACGCGGTGCTCGGCGGCTGGCTCGTCCTGTGCCTCGTGCTGGGCGTTCTCGACCTGATTCTGGCCGCATCCCCCCGCCGGGTGGTCCTCGAGCGCAGCCTGCCGGCGCGGGTCCGGCTCGGCGCCGAGGCGACGTCCGAGCTCTACGTGACGAACACCGGCCGGCGCACGTTGCGGGGTGTGGTCCGCGACGCCTGGGAGCCCTCCGCGGGGGCCCAGACGACCCGGGCGCGGGTGTCCCTCCCCGCCGGGGAGCGCCGCCGCCTGACCGCCACCCTGCGCCCGTGGCGCCGCGGCGAGCGCCGCGTGCGCACGGCGACCATCCGCTCGTGGGGGCCGCTGCGGCTGTGGGCCCGCCAGGCGACGCTGGAGGCGCCGGGACGCATCCGCGTGCTGCCGCCCTTCACCGCGCGGAAGCATCTGCCCTCGCGTCTGGCACGGCTGCGGGAGCTCGAGGGCAGCACCACGGTGCTGTTGCGCGGGCAGGGCACCGAGTTCGACTCGCTGCGCGAGTACGTGCGCGGGGACGACGTCCGCTCGATCGACTGGCGTGCCACCGCTCGCCGGCACGATCCGGCGGGCGGACGCGGCGCGCGGGTGATGGTCCGGACGTGGCGGCCGGAGCGCGACCGCCGGGTCGTGATCGTGATCGACACCGCTCGCACGTCCGCCGCGCGCGTCGCCGACGAGCCCCGCATCGACACGGCCTTCGAGTCGGCCCTGCTGCTCGCGGCGCTCGCGACCCGGGCGGGCGACCGCGTCGACCTCGTCGCCTTCGACCGCATCGTTCGCGGACGCGTGCAGGGCGCGAGCGGACCTGAGCTGCTGTCCCGCATGGTGGATGTCATGGCCGGCATCGACCCGGCCCTCATCGAGATGGACTGGTCGGCCGTCCCCGCCCAGGTCTCCGCCATGACCACGCAGCGATCGCTGGTGGTCCTGCTCACGTCGATCGAGTCGCCGGGCGGGTCGCGGGGGCTGCTGTCGGTGCTCCCCCAGCTCACGGCCAAGCACATCGTCGTCGTCGCGAGCGTGACCGACCCGGACACGCTGGAGGCCACGCGCTCCCGGGGCGACCGCGAGGCCGTCTACCGCGCCGCGGCGGCCGAGCGGTCCCTGCTCGACCTCAGCCGCGTGTCCGCCGCGGTCCGCCGCCAGGGCGGTGACGTGGTGACGGGCTCACCCGCCGACCTGCCCCCGGCGCTCGCTGACCGCTATCTGGCCCTGAAGGCCGCCGGGCGGCTCTGAGCGAAGCGGCGAGGCGCTGCCGGGACGGCAGGGTTTCAGGCGCCCACGATGCGCCGGGCCCCGGCCTCGTACTCGGTGAGGTCTCCCGTCTCACCGGCGCGGACCGCGCGGCGGCCGAGCACCAGCATGTAGGCGAGGAAGGCGGCGAGCGCGAGCGCGCCGATCCCGATCTTCGCCCAGACCGGCAGTGCGGAGGGGGTCACGAAGCCCTCGATCAGCCCGGAGACGAAGAGCGAGATGGCGCAGCCGACCGCGACGGTGAACAGGGCGCGCCCGTCCTCGGCGAGCGCCTGGCCGCGGGTGCGCGCACCGGGCGCGATCCACGCCCAGAAGATCCGCAGGCCCGCTGCCGCGGCGACGAAGACGCTGGTGAGCTCGAGGAGGCCGTGCGGCACGATGTACGAGAAGAGGACATCGCCGCGGCCATACGCGAACATGACGCCCGCCGCCGTTCCGACGCCGATGGCGTTCTGCAGGAGCACGTAGGGCACGTAGACGCCGGTGATCCCGAAGGCGATGCACTGCGCGGCGATCCAGGCGTTGTTGGTCCACACCTGGCCGGCGAACGACGACGCCGGGTTGCTGGAGTAGTAGTCGATGAAGTCGTGCTCGACGTACCGGCGGAGGTCCGCGTCGTCGCCCAGGTTGCGGAGCACATCCGGATTGCCCGTGATCCACACCGCGTACAGCGTCGCGACGACCACCGTGGCGACGGCGACCGCCAGCACGATCCAGCGCAGGCGGTAGAGGGCAGCGGGGAGCTGCAGCACGAAGAACCGAGGCAGCTGCGAGAAGAGGTTGGCGCCCGCACCGGTGAAGCGCAGGCGGGCCGACGACAGGGCGAGCGAGAGACGGTCGCCGACCGCGGTGGAGCCGGCACTGGTCTGGATTGCGGACAGATCGGCGGCGCCGGACTGGTAGAGGTCGATCATCCGGTCGGCCTCCGGCCCGTCGAGGCGTCGCTTCGCGGCCAGCCGGGAGAGCTCCTCCCAGTCGGCACTGTGCGCTGCGGCGTAGGCGTCGAGGTCCATCTGCTTAGATGCTATCTATGACGCAGGCCCTGGCGGGGAGCGAGTCGCAGGACGACCGCGAACTGGTCACCGGCGAGGCCGTGACCCTCGACGTGAGACCGGCCAGCTACATCCTGCGCGCCGCCGGCACCATCATCGACTGGCTGTTCTCTCTGCTGGTCATGTTCGGGTGCATCATGCTGCTGGTCGCCACCGGAGCCGGCCTGGACGAGGCGCTCGCCCGGGCGCTGATCGTCCTGATCCTGGTGTTCGGGATGGTCATCCTGCCGACCACGGTCGAGCTCGCGTCGCGCGGGCGGTCGCTGGGCAAGCTCGCCGTGGGCGCGCGGATCGTCCGCGACGACGGCGGCGCCATCGGGTTCCGGCACGCGTTCATCCGTGCCCTCGTCGGGGTGCTCGAGATCTTCATGACCGTCGGCGCCATCGCGGCCCTCACCGGACTCCTGAACACCCGGTCGAAGCGTCTCGGCGACCTGCTGGCCGGCACCTACAGCCAGCTCGTGCGGGTGCCGAAGCCGCAGCCGCTGCCCCTCTACCTGGCTCCGCATCTGGCCGGCTGGGCGACCACGGCCGACGTGGCCCGGCTGCCCGACCGGCTCTCCCGCCGGATCGCGCAGTTCGTGCGGCAGGCGCCCGACCTGACCCCCGCCGCCCGGTACGGCCTCAGCACCGAACTCGCCCGCGAGGCCGCACCCTACGTCTCCCCGCTCCCGCTGGTCGACGCGGAGACCTTCCTGGTCGCCGTCGCCGCGCTGCGCCGCGAGCGCGACGCCCGGGGCCTGGCGCTCGAGCGGCAGCGGCTGGAGCGCCTCGACCCCGTGCTGAGCGCCCTGCCGCACGGCTTCCCCGACCGCTGACCCGAGGAGTCCCGTGAGCCAGATCGTCGACCTCAGCCACCGCATCCGCGCGGGCCTGGTCACCTACCCAGGACTCCCCGCTCCGGTCATCACCCCTCACCTGACGCGTGAGGACTCCCGGGCGGTCTACGCGCCGGGGACCGAGTTCGCCATGGACGTCATCACGATGATCGGCAACACCGGCACGTACCTCGACAGCCCGTACCACCGCTATCCCGGCGGACCTGACCTGGCCGGCCTCGACCTGACGACGCTGGTCGGCCTGCCGGCCGAGGTGGTGCACGTGCCCGCGGGCGGTCCGCGCGGCATCACGGCGGCCGACCTGCGCGACGTGGGCACCGCTGGCGCAGCCGTGCTCCTGCACACCGGATGGGATGCGCACTTCGGGACGCCCGCCTATGCCGGCGGCGCGCCGTTCCTCACCGAGGACGGGGCGCGCCACCTGGCCGACGCGGGTGTCGCCCTGGTGGGCATCGACTCGCTCAACATCGACGACACCGAGTCGGGCGGCACCCGGCCGGCGCACAGCATCCTGCTCGCCGCGGGAGTCCATGTGGTGGAGCACCTGACGGGCCTCGAGAAGCTGCCGGAGCGCGGCGCGCGCTTCACCGCCGCGCCGCCGGCGATCGAAGGGTTCGGGACGTTCCCGGTGCGGGCGTTCGCCGAGCTGCCCTGAGCCTGCCCGCGCGCCCGCGCTCCTGCGCTCAGTCGTGCAGGATGCGCTGGAACAGCACGTGGTCCTGCCAGCGGCCCGCGATCTGCAGGTACTTCGGCGCGACGCCGATGCGCTCGAAGCCCGCGCGCGTCAGCACGGACTGCGAGGCGTGGTTCGCCAGCAGTGTCGCCGCCTGGATGCGGTGCAGCCCGTACTGGTCGCGCGACGCCTCGATGACGGCGGCCAGCGCCGCGGAGGCGAGCCCGCGTCCCGTGTGATTGCGGTCGAGCCAGTAGCCGACCGTCGCCGACTGGAACGCCCCGCGCACGATGCCGCTCAGCGTCATCCCGCCGGCGATCTCCTCACCGTCGACCAGCACCAGCGGCAGACCCGCGTCCATCGAACGCAGGGCGAGCAGCTCGCGGGTCTGCTGCAGCTGGCCGTCCTCCGTGAAGAAGTCCTCGGTGCGCGTCGGGTCCCACGGTGCCAGGTGACCGCGGTTGCGCTGGTAGGCGGCCGCGAGGGCCGGGGCGTCGCGTTCGCTGCGCACCCGCAGGATCAGGCCGCCGGGGAGCTCCCGGTCGGCGAACTCGAGCGCCATCAGTAGCGGTAGTGGTCGACTTTGTACGGCCCGTCGACCGGCACGCCGATGTAGGCGGCCTGTTCGTCCGTCAGCGTGGTGAGTTCGACGCCCAGGGCGTCGAGGTGCAGGCGCGCGACCTTCTCGTCCAGGTGCTTGGGCAGCACGTAGACGCCGACCGGGTACTGCTCGGTGGAGACGTACAGCTCCAGCTGGGCGAGCACCTGGTTGGTGAACGAGTTGCTCATGACGAAGCTCGGGTGGCCGGTGGCGTTGCCGAGGTTCATCAGCCGGCCCTCCGACAGCACCAGGATGCTGCGGCCGGTGGGGAGGCGCCACTCGTGCACCTGCGGCTTGATCTCGACCTTCTCCGCGCCCGGCAGCGCCTCGAGCGACGCCATGTCGATCTCGTTGTCGAAGTGGCCGACGTTGGCGACGATGGCGAGGTGCTTGAGTCCCAGCAGGTGGTCGAGGGTGACCACGTTGAGGTTGCCGGTGCCGGTGATCAGGATGTCGACCTGGTCGATCACGGACTCGAGCCGGGCCACCTGGTAGCCGTCCATCGCGGCCTGCAGCGCGTTGATCGGGTCGACCTCGCTGACGATGACGCGCGCGCCCTGGCCGCGCAGCGCCTCCGCCGCGCCCTTCCCGACGTCGCCGTACCCGGCGACGAACGCGACCTTGCCGCCGATCAGCACGTCGGTGGCGCGGTTGAGGCCGTCCGGGAGGGAGTGGCGGATGCCGTACTTGTTGTCGAACTTGCTCTTGGTGACCGAGTCGTTGACGTTGATGGCCGGGAACAGGAGCTCGCCCGCCTTCGCCAGCTCGTACAGGCGGTGGACGCCGGTCGTGGTCTCCTCCGTCACGCCGAGGATGTCGGCGGCGATCCGGGTCCAGCGGTCCTTCGAGCCGGCGAGGGATGCGCGCAGCGCGGCGAGGATGACGCGGTACTCGTGGCTGTCGCCCTCCGCGTCGTCCGGGACGGCGCCGGCCAGCTCGAACTCGCGGCCCTTGTGCACCAGCAGCGTGGCGTCGCCGCCGTCGTCGAGGATGAGGTTCGGGCCCAGGTAGTCGGCGCCGTCGGCGGCCGCCTCGGCGGACCAGTCGAAGATCTGCTGGGTGCACCACCAGTACTCTTCGAGCGTCTCGCCCTTCCAGGCGAACACCGGGACGCCCGCCGGGGCCTCCGGGGTGCCGTGCGGGCCGACGGCGATCGCCGCAGCGGCCTCGTCCTGCGTGGAGAAGATGTTGCAGCTGGCCCAGCGCACGCGTGCGCCGAGCGCGACCAGCGTCTCGATCAGCACGGCGGTCTGCACGGTCATGTGCAGCGAGCCGGCGATGCGGGCGCCCGCGAGGGGCTGGGCGTCGCCGAACTCGGCGCGCAGGGCCATCAGCCCGGGCATCTCGTTCTCGGCGAGGCGGATCTGGTGGCGTCCCGCTTCGGCGAGGGACAGGTCGGCGACCTTGAAGGGAAGGGCGGTCGAGGTGCTAGCTGGCATGCGCCTATTCTCGCATCCATGTCGCCCGGCCGGGTCACCCCCGGATCAGCGCGAGCACTTCGTCGCGGATGCGCGCCATGGTCGCCTGGTCCCCCGCCTCCACGTTGAGCCGCAACAGCGGCTCCGTGTTGGAGGGGCGGACGGAGAACCACCAGAACGTCTCGTCCTGTCCGACGCGCCCGGTGACGGTGAGCCCGTCGAGCTCGTCGAAGTCGGCGCGGCTGCGGAACGCCTCCACGACCCGGGTGAAGGCGGCGGGCACGTCGTCCACGGTCGAGTTGATCTCGCCGGACATGGCGTAGGGCGTGTACTCGGCCGCGAGGGCGGAGAGCGGGCGGTCCTGCGCGCCGAACTCGGCGAGGAGGTGCATCGCCGCGAGCATGCCGTTGTCGGCGCTCCAGAAGTCGCGGAAGTAGTAGTGCGCCGAGTGCTCGCCCCCGAACACCGCGCCGGATCGCCGCATGGCGTCCTTGATCAGCGTGTGGCCGACCCGCGTGCGCAGCGGCACCGCGCCCGCGGCCTCGATGGTCTCGGGGACGATGTTGGAGGTGATCAGGTTGTGGATGACCGTGATCTCCGCATCCGGGTCCTCCCTCCGGGCGCGCGCGATCTCGCGGACCGCGACGATGGCGGCCACCGCCGACGGCGTGACTGCCGAGCCGCGCTCGTCGACGACGAAGCAGCGGTCGGCGTCGCCGTCGAAGGCGAGCCCGAGGTCGGCGCCGTGCTCGACGACGGCGCGCTGCAGGTCGACCAGGTTCTTCGGCTCCAGCGGGTTGGCCTCGTGGTTCGGGAACGTGCCGTCGAGCTCGAAGTAGAGCGGGATGATCGTGATCGGCAGTGCGGGCAGGCCCGCGGCCTCGCCGAGCACCGCGGGGACGGTGAGCCCGCCCATCCCGTTGCCGGCGTCCACGACGACCGTGATCGGGCGGATGCCGCTGAGGTCCACGAGTGACCGCAGGTAGGCCGCATAGCGGTCGAGCACGTCCTCTTCACGGAACGAACCGGGCTGGTCGACGCTCGGGATGCCGTCGCGCAGGTAGACGTCGGCGCGGTCGCGGACCGCCCCGAGCCCGGTGTCCATGCTGAGGCCCTGGGCGCCCGCGCGGGAGAGCTTGATGCCGTTGTACGTCGGCGGGTTGTGGCTCGCTGTGAACATCGCGGCGGGCGCCTGGAGCGAGCCGGACGCGAAGTACGACTCGTCGGTCGAGCACAGGCCGATCGACACCACGTTCCCGCCGCGGGCCTGCGCGCCGCGCGCGAAGGCGGCGGCGAACGCGGGCGAGGAGTCGCGCATGTCGTGGCCGACGATCACATCGGTCCCCGCAGCCTCGACCTCGTCGACGAAGGCGGCGGCGATGGCCTCCACCAGGTCCTCGGTGAGGTCCTTGCCGACCAGTCCCCGGATGTCGTAGGTCTTGACGACGGACTGCAGACGGGGATCCCGGGGCGCGCTCATGGCCCTAACCTACCGCGAGCGCCCCGTCAGGCGTCGGTCACGCCGACGTGGCGGACGATCTGCCAGCCCTGCGGCGCGGACAGCCGCTCGGCGTGGATCGCGCACAGGTCGTAGGAGTGCGGTTCGTGCGACAGGCTCAGCGGCCCGATGACGGCCATCGAGTCGGCGTACACGTACGTGAGCGTCTGCACGGCGTCGCGCGGGCAGGCGATACGGGAACACGGACGGCTCAACATCGGGCTCAGACTACCCGAGCGCCGCGGACGTAGGATGGCGACATGCCCCGCAACCGCCGCACCAGCAGCCAGCCGCCGGCGACGAGCCGGTGGCGCAGCCGCCACGGCCGGGGCGCGCGCGGGCCGGTGACCGGTCCGCACCTGCCCATGCTGCAGAACCGGATCGACTTCTTCGACATGACGGTCGCATCCACCGCCGACTACCTCAAGGGCATCTGGCCGGAGGAGCTCTCGAACGTGCACTTCGAGGTCGCGGCGACGCCGATCGGCAACTCCGGCGCCGACGGCGTGGACCGCTGGCGCGTCGACGCCGGCCGGCGGCGGATCGTGCTCTACCGCATCCCGATCCAGCGGCTGACGAAGCTGCACCGCGACGACGAGCTCCACCGCCGCATGTACATCGAGGGATGCGTGTTCCGCGCCGTGGCCGAGCTGCTCGGCAAGGACCCGTGGGACCTCGCGCCCGATCGGTACCGCCACTTCTGACGCGGACCGCCGGGGCAACCGGGGTGGCCCGCAGCGGCTCAGCCGGAGCGGCGGCTAGTTCGGGTAGACCGTGATGGGTGCGGCGAGCGGGCCGGGCGGGGCGAGCGCGAAGCTCGAGGTGCGGCCGTCGGCCGCGTAGCTGATGCTCGCCGTCAGGCCGTCCGCACCCGTGACGACGTACGTCCCGGGCTTCAGGTTCGCGCCGGCCCCACCCTCGGCGGGCACGGTCAGCGTGAACGCCTTGCTCCCTGCCGCGACGCTCTGCACCGTGACGGTGCGGTCGGCCTCGCCCGGGTTCGCGACGTGGAGGGTCGGCGTGTACCCGCCCGGGACACTGGTCAGGGCCTGCTTCAGCAGGGGCTGGGCCGACGAGAACCAGGCGAAGTCGCGCGTCTTGGAGCCGATCACGGACGTCCGGGCCGAGGCGACAACGGGCACGCTGGAGTTCACCGTGACGGTGTAGCTGCCGTCCTTCAGGTCGTTGAGCGGCACCTCGGCCACCGTTCCGGCTTTCACCGTGGTGGCGTACGAGTTGCCCGCCGCGGTGCCGGTCTCCCCGACCGCGCCGACGGTCACCTGGGCGTCCTTATCGCCGGGCACGAGGATGCGGACGACCGGGAAGTCGACGCCGACGCCCTCCGCGGACTGCGCGCCCTTCACGGCGTTCATGGATGCGATGGTCACGCCGGGGATGATCTGCTGACGCCCGGGAGCGCCGGTGGCGCCGGCCATCTCGGCGCCGCGGGGCTGGATGCCCTGCTCGTAGCTCTGCTGGAGCGACGCGACCACTTCGCCGCCCGAGGTCGTCACGTGCACGACGGGCGCGGCGGCGGACGGCGCGAGGCCGGCCAGGGGGACCACCTTCTGCGCTCCGGCGGGGACGACGATCCCCGTCGCTCCGGGAGCGCTCACCGGGCCGGACTCGCTGAAGATCGCGAGATCGACCGTCGCGTCGACCGCGCTGGGGTTCGCGAGCAGCACCAGGCTGGTCTGCCCGAGGGCGGTGGAGCCGGCGGCGAGCCAGGTGTCGGCGCTCGGTTCGGCGCACGACGCGGCGGCGAGGCCGGCGAGGTCCTGCGCGGCGGCGTTCTGCAGCTGAGCGCCCGCGATCAGCGGTGCGGCGCTCGCGCCCGGCGGGGTCGAGACGGTGGCCAGGAGCGGCGCCTCATCGGCGGACTCGGAGTCGGTGTCGGCCTTCAGCGTGTGCGTGCGCACCTCGGCGCCGGTGGAGCCCGTCGTGGTGGTGGGCGCGCCGACCGAGCTCGGCCGGGTGGCCGCGCCGGCGTCGGCCGCGAGCTGGAGGAGCGGGCCCGGGCAGACGCGCTGCTGGTCGGCCGGCACCGGGGTGACCGTCTGCGAGGGCGCGCCGATCGCGAAGTCCGGCAGCGGCAGCAGCGTGGCGCCGCCGATGGCGACGACCGCGACCGCGACTCCGACCAGGCCGCCGGCGGCGCGGATGCCGATGCGGGCGAGTCCCTTGCGGTCAGGCACGGTCGCCTCCTTCGAAGCTGCGTCGGGGTCGGATGATGGTCTCCTCGAGGCCGTCCTCGAGCGTCGTGGGACCGGGCGGTGTCGTCACGCGCTCGTGCTCGCGGTCGTCGAAGCGGTCGCCGTCGGTCTCCTCGGCGGGGAGCTCGGGCTCGCGCGTGAGCTCGGGCTCGGGGGTGGGCTCGGGCTCGGGGGCCGGCTCAGGCTCCGGCTCGCGCGCCTCCTCCGGCTCACGTGCCGCCTCCTGCTCGCGCGGCGCCTCCGGCTCGGTCGTCGGCTCCGGCTCGGCCTCGTCCGTCTCCTCCGCCTCGGGGACGGGCTCCTCAGCGGTCTCCCGCAGCTCGTCCTCCTCGGCGGACTCCACGACCGCCTCGTCGGCGGGTTCGGCCTCGTACTCGTCCAGGCTCTCGTCCGCGACGCCGTCGCCCGCGCCCTCGGGCGTCTCGGGCGCATCGTCCGGCTCGACGGCGCGCTCGTCGCCGCGCCCGCGGGGGCGCCGCGCCGACAGCTCGGAGACGCGATCCGCCGAGCGCGTCGTGGGGATGGCCATGAGCAGCGTCACGCCGATCACCAGGCCCTGCAGCACCAGCACGAGCACGCGCCACGGGTCGCCTGCGTCGGCGGGGACGCGCGCGGCAGGCGGGACGTCGGCCGTCGCGCGGTCGAACGCCCACAGCCGTCCGGTGCCCGTCGCACCGACCGGTGCCAGCAGCGGGTTCGCATCCATCGCGACCTCCGCCCGCGAGCGTGTGGCGTCGGCCGCCGACGTGTCGGTCGACCCGAGCGCGGTCGCGGACGGCGTCAGCAGGACGAAATCGATGCCGAGCTGCTTGAGCTGCGCGGACGCGTCGTAGCCGCTCCGCGACGACAGGTTGCCGGCGAGCTCGGCGAGGTCGCGCTGCCCCGGGGTGAGCGCCCGGGAGGTGTCGGCGAGCGTCGACTGCTGGTCGAGCGTCTCTCCGCTGCCGCGCAGGACGTCGGCGCGGATGCCGCCGCCGGGCTCCGGGATGATGCGCAGCGTGCCGGTGCGCGGCTGCGTCGCCGCCTTTGCGGTCACCACGGCCGGCAGGGTGCGTCCGTCGCTCTCCGCGACCGCGGCGTGCCCGTTCAGCGTGGCGATCCCCACCGGGACGGCCGCGATGGCCAGCGTCACGATGGCCGCCCAGGCCGGGTACACGGCGGCGCGCCCGATCGCCGAGAGCGCCAGCACGGCGGCGCCGATCAAGCCCAGCCAGTACAGGCTTACCGCGCTCCCCGGCCAGATCGGCACGACCGTGCCGCCGGAGACGGTGAGCTGGAGGTGCAGCGCGAGCACGGCGGTGGTGAAGCCGGCGAGTGCGACGAGCAGAGCGACGATGGCGCGGACCGTGCCGCGCAGGAACAGCGCGAGGATGGCCAGCACGCCCAGCGGCGCCAGCAGGATGGGGACGAGGATGTTCGCCGAGGCCGTCGGCAGCGAGAGCGCCGTGGCGAGCTGATGCCAGCCGCCGAGGGTGCCGTCGGGGAAGCCCAGCGCGAGCTGCCAGGCCGGGGTCTGCCGCGCATCCAGCGGCACCCCGGGGTCCGCCAGGATGGACAGCCACGCGCCGCGCGCCGCCTGCTGCCACACCAGAGGCGCGAACAGTACGACCGCGGGCAGCGGCAGGAACACGATGCGCGCGGCACGGCGGCCGGCGAACGCGATCGCCGCGATCCAGACGACGACGAGCGCGGGGATCAGGATGGGCGCGCAGGCGACGGTCGCCGCCGCGAGCAGGGCCGTGGTGGCGCTGGCCGCCCACGACCGGCGCGCCGCGAGGCCGGCGAAGAACAGCCACGGCAGCAGGATGTGCGCCAGCACGGCGGCTGGACGCCCGCCCTGCAGCGCGACCAGGATGGTCGGCGCGAGCGCGTACGCCAGGGCGCCGAAGGCGCGCAGCGTCCCGCGTGCCGTCAGCCGCGCGGCCGCCAGCCAGGCGCCGAGCGCCGCGAGCGGGAGCGCCAGCACCCAGAGCAGCACCAGGGACAGCGACGGCTGCCAGAAGGTCAGCGTGCCCAGCACGGCCAGAACGGCCGAGAACGGGTCGGCGGCTCCGGTGAAGCCGAGGTTCACATCCCGCCACCCGTAGCCGAGGTTCGCCCACAGCTGGCCGACCGACGAGTCGAGCGGAAGCAGACCGCCGCCGCTGAGGGCGCCGGAACCGATCAGCGGGAAGAACAGCGCCAGCCCGACCAGCAGGGCGGCGAGAACCGCCCACCCGCCTCCGGTGGCGAAGAAGTCGAGGTCCTGGCGCTCGCCCTGCTGGCGCACCACGGCCGCCTCGCGTTTCAGCGCGCGGGCGCGCCGCACCTCGGCGAAGGGGATGCGCAACGGCGCGACCGCCGCCCAGCCGACCTCGCGGGCCGACGCCAGCCGGCGCCGGGCGTTGCCCACCGCCATGCCGGAGAACGCGACGCGGAAGGCCGCGCCCAGCTCTCCCCCGATCGATCCGGGCTCCTTGCGCAGCAGCCGCACGAGCCCGCGCAGGATGGCGAGCGGCACCAGGGTCAGCCAGTGCAGCGGCACCGCCCAGCCGGGCGCGTACACCATGCGGCGATGCAGCTGCGCGCGGCGACGCTCCCCCGACAGACGCCGGCGGACCGTCCACTTCGGGGACAGGTTGGGACCGGCGAGGCCGTCGCCGCCGAGGGCGACGCGCGCCTGCGCCACGAGCGTGACGCGGAAGCCCGCGAGACGGGCCCGGGTGCAGAAGTCGAGGCCGTCGTCGATGGTCGGGAGGGCCGGGTCGAAGCCGTCGAGCCGCTCCCAGAGCGCCTGGCGCACGAGCATGCCGGCACTGGAGACCGCGAGCACGTCGCTGAGGCCGTCGTGCTGCGCCTGGTCGAGCTCGTTCTCGACCAGTGGCAGGGAGGCGCCGAACGGCGTCATCGCCTCGCCGAACTCGCGGATGAACGCGGGATCGTCCCAGTCGACGAGCTTCGGACCGACGACCGCGACGGACGGCGACACCTCGAGGGCGGCCAGCAGCGCCTCCAGGGCCTGAGGCTCGGGAGCGGTGTCCTGGGCGAGCAGCCACAGCAGCTCGTCGGGACCGGAGGTGGGGGGAAGGACGCGGACGGCCGCGGCGACGGAGGCGCCGAAGGCCAGCTTCTCGGGGAGGGAGAGCAGCTGGGTGGGGTGGGACTCGGACAGCAGCCGGGCGGCGTCGTCGGAGGACGCACAGTCGACGGCGATCACGGCGTCCGGTCGACGGGTCTGCTCCGCGAGGGCGTCGAGAGTGCGCTGCAGGCGGGGGCCGCCGCTCTGGGCGACGACGATGGCGGTGACTCTCGGATACATCGCCAGTCAGCCTAGGTCGGGGTCGCGCCGATCCCTTCTTTGGGCCGGGCGCGGCGCGGATTCGCCGAGGGCGTGGCGGCGGTCAGCCGGCGCGCTTGCGGAGCTTGCGGCGCTCGCGCTCGGAGAGGCCGCCCCAGATCCCGAACCGCTCGTCATTGGCGAGCGCGTACTCGAGGCACTGGGACCGCACCTCGCACGAGGTGCAGATGCGCTTCGCGTCGCGGGTCGATCCGCCCTTCTCCGGGAAGAAGGCCTCCGGGTCGGTCTGGGCGCAGAGGGCGTCGGTCTGCCAGGCGAGCGGGTTGTCGTCCTCGACCTCCGCCGACCGGACACCCGGGACGCCGAGCCGGACCGGATCGATGAACCAGTCGTCGGGTACCCCGGAACGATATTCGGGAACTGGCATATCGGTCTCCCCACCCATGGACTGCTGAAACACGAGATTCCCGTGTGCCACTAATTACACCGTTGTCATTCGCTTCCGTCAAGTCGCGAATCGTAAAGCCTTGACCGCTGGTCGAGAGTTCGCGACGCGCCGGTTAACGACAACAATCGCGACACGCCCGGTGGGGCCGACCCGACGGACCGGTGTCTCAGGACGCCGCCTGGCGTGCTTCCCAGGCGCTGCGCACCATCCCGTCGAGCGTGTGCCGCATCTTCCAGTCGAGATCGCGCGCTGCGAGCTCTCCCGAAGCCACGATCCTCGCCGGATCGCCCGGGCGTCGAGGCCCCACTTCTGGGGTGAAGGGGATTCCGGTCACCTCGGCGACCGTCGACATGATCTGGCCGACGGAGACGCCGTCGCCGCTGCCGAGGTTGTAGACGGGTTCGATCGGCTCCCCGGCGTCCAGCCGCTTGGCCGCGGCGACGTGCGAGACGGCGAGGTCGGCGACGTGGATGTAGTCGCGGACGCACGTGCCGTCCGGGGTCGGGTAGTCGTTCCCGTTGATCCGGGGCGAGCGCCCTTCGGCGAGTGCGTCGAAGACGAGCGGGAAGAGGTTGTGCGGGCTGGTGTCGCGAAGGCTCGGGTCGCCGGAGCCCACCACGTTGAAGTACCGGAGCGACGTGTGACGGAGTCCTGCCGCGACGCCCTGGTCGCGCAGCAGCCACTCGCCGATCAGCTTGGACTCGCCGTACGGCGACTCGGGGTTCTTCGGGGTCGACTCGGTGACGATGTCGACGTCGGGCGTGCCGTAGACCGCGGCCGAGGAGCTGAAGACCACCGCATCCACACCGGCCTCCTGCATTGCCGCCAGCAGCACGGCGGTCGCTGTGACGTTCTGCTCGTAGGTGTGCAGCGGCCGCTGAACGGACACTCCGGCGTACTTGAAGCCGGCGACGTGGACGACCCCGGTGATCCGGTTCTCGGCGAAGATCCGCTCCAGCAGCTCGCCGTCGAGGATGGTGCCGCGGTAGAACGGCACGTCGGCCGGCACGAACTCCTCGTGACCGCTCGACAGGTCGTCGACGACGACCACGTCGATGCCCTCCTGGCGGAACGCCCGCACGACGTGCGCTCCGATGTAGCCTGCGCCTCCGGTCACCAACCACGCCACGGGCGGTCCTCCTGCTCGTTCGACATCACGGTCAGGGCAACCCTACCGGGACCGCGCGAACCGCCTCCGATCGTGCGCCGGCCGAGCCCTCAGACGAACGCCGCCTGGCCGGTGATCGCCCGGCCGACGATGAGGGTGTTCATCTCGCGGGTGCCCTCGTACGAGTACAGGGCCTCGGCGTCGGCGAAGAACCGGGCGACGTCGTAGTCGAGCACGATGCCGTTGCCACCCAGGGCCTCGCGGCACCACGCGACCGTCTCGCGCATCCGCGCCGTCGCGAACGCCTTCGCGAGGGCCGAGTGCTCGTCGCGCTGCTCGCCGTCGTCGAGCATCTGCGAGACACGCGTGCAGAGCCCGATGGAGGCCGTGATGTTGCCGATCGACTTGACCAGGAGGTCCTGGATCAGCTGGTGCGCCGCGATCGGCTTGCCGAACTGCACGCGCTCCTTCGTGTAGCGCAGGGCCGCCTCGTACGCACCCACCGCGACGCCGACCGCCGCCCACGCGACCTCGGCGCGGGTGAGCCGGAGGACGCGCGCGGTGTCCTTGAAGCTGTTCGCGTTCTGGAGCCGCAGCGACTCGGGCACCACGACGTCCTCGAGGGTGATGTCGGCGTTCTGCACGATCCGGAGCGACTGCTTGCCCTCGATCTTGGTCGCCGTGTACCCCGGGGTGGACGTCGGGACGATGAAGCCCTTCACCTGGCCGTCCTCGGCGCTCTTGGCCCAGATGACGGTGATGTCGCTGAAGGTGGCGTTGCCGATCCAGCGCTTCGATCCGTTCAGGATCCAGTTGTCGCCGTCGCGCGTCGCCACCGTCTTGAGGCCCTGCGCGGAGTCGGAGCCGGAGGTGGGCTCGGTGAGGCCGAAGGCGCCGAGCACCTCCCCGCTCGCCAGCTTCGGCAGCCACTCGGCACGCTGCTCGTCGGAGCCGCACACCCCGATCGCGCCGAGCGCGAGGCCGTTCTGCACGCCGACGTAGGTGCTGACGGATGCGTCCACGCGCGCCAGCTCCAGCGCCACCCAGCCGCGGAACACGGCCGAGTTCTCGAACGGGGCGGTCTCCGGGAAGCCGAGCCCGATGGCGCCGTTGCGGTGCAGCACGTCGATGATCTGGTGCGGGAACTCCGCCTTCTCCCAGTACTCGTTGACGATCGGCTTGACCTCCGACTCGAGCTGCGCGCGGAGGTTCGCGATGAACTCCTTCTCGCGGTCGGTCAGCAGGTTCTCGAAGCCGTAGAAGTCTCCGGCGATGGTCTCGAAGGGCATGTTCGCTCCAGTGCGTCCGCGGGATGGTCGGGCCGCCGTCAGCCTAGAGACCCGGACGGGGGCGGACAAAGCGATTGGTAGTTTGGTCCAACGCGACGAAAGGGATGAGGACGCATGTTTGTGCGCATCGGCAACACTCCGCGGGACTACGCCTGGGGCTCGGAGACGGCGATCGCCGGCCTGCTCGGCACCGAGCCGAGCGGCGGTCCGGAGGCGGAGCTGTGGCTGGGCGCGCATCCCGGCTCCCCCGCCCGCGTGCTCGACCCTGCGCTGACCGGCGGCGCGGAGGACCTCGCCGCGTGGGAGCGCACCGCGGAGCTCCCCTACCTGCTGAAGGTGCTCGCGGCGGACGGCCCGCTGTCGTTGCAGGCGCATCCCTCGCCCGAGCAGGCGCGCGCGGGGTTCGAGCGCGAGAACGCCCTCGGGCTCGCGCCGGACTCGCCCGACCGCAACTACAAGGACCCGTTCCACAAGCCCGAGCTGATCTACGCGCTGAGCGACCCCTTCGAGGCGCTGTGCGGCTTCCGCGACCCGGCCGAGAGCCGGGCGGCGTTCGAGCGGCTCACCTCCGCGAGCCGTGGCGGTGCGGTGCTGGCCGGCTTCGCCCGCACCCTGGACGGCGAGCCGAGGGCCGTGCTCCGCCGTGCGACCGAGTGGCTGCTCGGCGGCGACACCGATGTCGACCTCCTGGTGGCCGAAGTGGTCGCCGCGGCGCGCGAGCTGCCCGACGACCGGGACGCCGACACCGTGCGGATGCTCGACGAGGCCTTCCCGGGCGACCCCGGCATCGTGCTGGCCCTGCTGCTCAACCGCGCGACCCTGCGCCCCGGCGAGGTGCTGTACCTGCCCGCCGGCAACATCCACGCCTACCTGCGGGGTCTCGGCATCGAACTGATGGCCGCCTCCGACAATGTGCTGCGCGGCGGCCTCACGCGCAAAAGGATCGACGTGCCGGAGCTGGTCTCGGTGCTGGACTTCTCCCCGATCCGCGCGACGCCGCTGGCGGCGGGTCACCCGGCCGCCGGGGTCGCGGAGTTCCGCCCGGACGTGCCGGACTTCCGCCTCGACGTGGTGCGCCTCGATGCCGCCGTCCCCTCGGCCGAGGTGGCCCTCACCGGCACCGCCATCGCCCTGTGCACCGAGGGCGACCTCGAACTCGCCGGCGAGACCGGAGCGCTGCGCCTCGCCCGCGGCGAAGCGGCCCTGATCACCGGGGACGAGCGGACGCTCTCGGTCGGCTCGGGTCAGGGGACCCTCTTCGTCGCCATGCCGAACGCGTGAGCTATTCTGCGGGAGTGACGAGGCCCTCCGCGCTGGACGAGCGCATCCGCACCGCCCGTTCGGCGAGCGGGACCGGCGAGGCGGTGCTCGCGGCGGTGGTGCTGTTCACGCTGTTCGCGGGCGAGTTCTGGCGCGACCTGATCAGCTGGCCAGGCTACTTCGCGCTGGCCGGTGTTCTGGCCGTGGTGGTCGCCGTCGTGCTGGTGCGCGCGCGTCCGCGGTTCCGCTGGCGGACGACGCCGAAGACACTGCTGGTCTTCCTCGCCCTGGCGATCGTGTCGATCGCGTGGTCGGCCTATCCGGGAGCGAGCGCGCTCGGCGTCCTCGCTCAGCTCGCGACAACGATCGCCGGGCTGTTCCTGGGGCTTCGCCTCGGGATGCGGGGGCTGCTGAGCGCCCTCGGCAACGCCTTCCGGTGGATCCTCGGCCTCTCGCTGCTCTTCGAGCTCGTCGTCGCCGTCTTCGTCCGGCAGCCGGTGCTGCCGCTGACGCCCGTGCAGCCCGCGCCGCCGGGGAAGGTGCCGCAGGCGTTCTTCTGGAGCCGTGACCTGCTGTTCCACGGCGGTCCGATCCAGGGGATCGTCGGCAACTCCAACCTGCTCGCGATGATCGCGCTCCTGGCGATCGTCGTGTTCGGCATCCAGCTCGCGGACAGGGCGGTGCGCCGCGGATCGGCGGCCAGCTGGCTGGTCGTCGCGGTGCTGACGCTGGCGCTCACGCGGTCCGCCACCGTGATCGCGGCCACCCTGGCCGTCGCCGTGGTGCTCGCCTTCGCCCTGTGGGCGCGGCGTGTGGGGCCCGCGCGCCGGACGCCGGTGTACGTCACGGCCTTCGCCCTGCTGATCGCGGGGCTCGTGCTCATCTCCGTGTTCGCCTCGCGCATCCCCGCCCTGTTCGGAAAGAGCGAGGACCTGACCGGCCGGCTGGACATCTGGCACGCCGTAATCGGGCTCGCCCAGCAGCGCCCCGTGTTCGGCTGGGGCTGGGTCAGCTACTGGGCGCCGTGGGTGAAGCCCTTCGACGGCCTCGCCACCCGCAACGGCGTCGAATACCTGCAGGCGCACAACGCCTGGCTGGACGTCTGGCTGCAGCTCGGCATCGTCGGCCTGGTGGTCTTCATCCTGCTGGTGCTCACGACGTTCGGGCGCTCCTGGTTCCTGGCGGTCGACCGCCCCCGCACCGGGATCGCGGACGACGCGGCGTACACCGCGACGGCACTGCTCCCCCTGCTGCTGCTCGCGGCCCTGATCGCGCAGAGCTTCGCCGAGAGCCGCATCCTGATCGAGGGCGGATGGGCGCTGCTCGTCGCGCTGGCGGTCTCGACGAAGCGCGGGGGCTGACGCGCGTCACGATCCGCTGGACATCCTCGTCTACCCCTGTGAAGGCCGCCGTCGGCGGCACCGGAGGGAGACGAGACGATGTCGATGCGATGGGGACGGGCGGCCACGGCCGCCGCTGCTGCGATCGCGGGTGCGCTGGTCGCGCTCACCGTGACCGGACCGGCGGCGAGCGCCGCGACGACCGCCGAGCAGCTGGCGGGTGCACGCTACGTCGCGCTCGGGGACTCGTTCGTCTCCGGGTACGGGCTTCCGCCATACGCCGCCTCGCCGGCCCCGGGCTGCCTGCAGTCGTCCGACAGCATCGCGCACCGGGTGGCGAGCACCTACGGGCTCTCCCTGACCGACGTCAGCTGCACCGGGGCGACGATCGCGAATGTGACCTCGACGCCGCAGGCCGTCCCGGGCGCCACCGTGCCGGCCCAGCTGGATGCGGTCACCGCCGATACGGCGCTCGTCACGGTGTCCATCGGGGGCAATGACGCGGGCTTCTCGACGGTGCTTGCCTCGTGTGCGGCGCTGGGCCCGTCCGGTCCGCTCCTGCAAGATCCGGCGTCGCCCAGCTGCGCCGTGAAATTCGGGTCGCAGCTCGCCGCCGCGGTCGACGGGCTCGCCCCTGGGCTGGATGCGATGCTCGCGGCCATCCACCGGAAGGCGCCGAACGCGAAGGTGATCGTCCTCGGCTACCCCGCCCTCGCGCCGACCGACGCCGCCACTCCGGCCGGCGGGTGCTTCAGCTCGGCGCTCGGCACCGGTCAGCCGCCGCTTCCGCGGAATGCCTTCCCGTTCACGGATGCGGACCGGCCGCTCATCGCGTCGCTCAGCGCACGGCTCGACGCAGCGCAGCGCGCCTCCGCCGACCGCAACGGCGCGACCTTCGTCTCGGTTCTCGCCGACTCCGACGCGCACACGCCCTGCACGGGGACGACCGGTCCGTACCTGAACGGCATCAGCCTGACGTCCCTCCAGCCTCCGACTCTCGCCGAGGGGGCGATGCACCCGAACGCCGCAGGCGCATCCTTCCTCGCCGCCCGGCTGCAGCAGGCGGTCGGCGAGGCGTTTCCGGCGACCGGGGTCCAGCCGGGCAGGGCAGGGACGTCCGATCCCCCGGCCCCATCCCCGACCGTCCAGCCGGCGGCCGTCGACGGGCCGACGACCCGGCTGGCGGAGAGCGGATCCGAGATCACGACGCTCCTGATCACCGGAGGCGCACTGGCAGGGATCGGGGCGCTCCTGGTGCTGACGAGGCGCACGCGTCCGCTCGGCCGCCGGAGCGCCGCACCCGCCCCGAAGTGAGAGCCGCGGGGTCGGCCCCGTAGGATTCCTGGTATGGCAACGCCCCCTCGGACCCTGGTGCCGCCCGCGGTCACCGAGTTCCTGGGCTCCGCCCGCTTCACCTCGACACTCGCCCTCCTCGCGGTGATCACGGGGTTCTCGACGCACGCGATCCGGGGCATGATCGGCTGGCCAGGACTGATCGGCGCGCTCGGCGTCCTCGTCGCCCTGGCGGCCCTGTCGTTCGCGGCGCAGTGGCGGCTCATCGAATGGCACGGGCTCCTGCCCATCTCCGCCCTGCTGTTCGTCGGCTGGTGCGCGCTGTCGCTGCTGTGGAGCCAATACCAGTGGGCGACGTTCGGCGCGGTGATCTACCAGCTGATCTTCGCCTTCCTCGCCGTCTACATCGCGCTGGTGCGGGACGCCATCCAGATCGTCCGGGTCGTCGGCGACGCCTTGCGGTTCCTGCTCACCCTCTCGCTGTCCCTGGAGGTGCTGAGCGGCCTGCTGCTCGACGCCCCGATGAAGTTCCTCGGCATCCAGGGCAACATCGCACTCGGCGGACCGATCCAGGGACTGTTCGGCTCGCGCAACCAGCTCAGCATCGTCGCGCTCATCGCGTTCGTCACCTTCCTGGTCGAGCTGCGCACCCGGTCCGTCCGTCCACCCGTGGCGGCGTTCTCCATCACGCTCGCCGGGCTGTGCATCCTGCTCGCGCACTCCCCCGTCATCGCCGCCGTGTCGGTCGTCGTCGGGCTCGCCACCCTGGCGCTGTACCTGATGCGCAAGGTCCGTCCCCACCAGCGGCCCTACTTCCAGTGGGGGCTCGCCGTCCTCACGGTCGCGGCACTGGTCGCCGCCTACATCTACCGCACCCGCGTCATCGACCTGCTCAACGCGCGCGCCGACTTCCAGGTGCGCTACCAGCTGTGGATCCAGATCTGGCAGCTCATCCCGGTGCAGCAGACCGTGGGCTGGGGATGGGTCGGCTCCTGGCCCACCGACCTCTACCCGTTCACGGCCATCCAGGCGGCGACCGGCGTGTACCACGCGGACGGTCTGAACGCCTACCTCGACGTCTACCTGCAGGTCGGCATCATCGGCCTGCTGCTCTTCGTGGCGCTGATCGCCCTGGCCTTCGGCCGCTCGTGGCTGCTCGCCTCCAACCGCCGCAGCGTCGTCTACGCCTGGGCGCCGCTCGTCCTGGTCGCGCTGCTCGTCACCAGCGTGTTCGAGAGCTCGATCCTGGTCGAGTCCGGGTGGATGCTGCTGGTGATCTGCACCGTCAAGGCGTCGCAGGGCATGAGCTGGCGGCTGCGGCTGCCGCACCACGAAGCGGCGGGATGACGGCAGGCGGCAGCCTGACGACAGACGCCCACCGTCCGGCTCAGGCCGCCGGCGTCGAGCGCGCGAACGACCTCCGGTGCACCCTCAGCCCACGCACCAGGCCGGCCCAGAACACCGCGCCGAACGGCACGACGTAGGTCAGGTACGCCGCGACAGCACGCCCGGGAGCGCGCCCGGCGGCGGCAGCCGCTGCCGGGGCCAGCAGCCCCAGCACAACGAGCGCGAGCAGCACGACCACGACCCACCAGGCGCCCAGCACCAGCGACAGGAGCAGGGCGAGCACGGCGATCACCGGCACGACGGCCAGCGCCCACAGCACGACGTTGCGCAGGGCGCTCGTCCCGGCGTAGCTGTCCACGAAAAGCGTGCCGCGCTCGTACGCGTGGCGCAGGAATCCCCGAACGGTGGTGCGCGGGCGGTACAGCGCGCGGAAGCCGGGGTCGAGCCGGAGCGGACGGCGCTCGCACACGTAGCGCAGCAGCTTCGTGTCGTCGGAGACGAGGTGCGCGTTCTCCTCCGGCCAGGCCGCGAGGCACGCGTCCAGGAACAGCTGCTTGTCGATGACCAGGCAGCCGGTCCCCTTGGGCACGCGGTCGAAGTTGTCGAGGCCGATCTCGGTCGGCGCGGGATGCGCGAGGTAGTCACCCCAGAAGATGTGGGTCGGCACCTCCCAGAAGCGGCCGACCAGCGGAGCGGCCGGGTCGGTCGGCACGTGCCCGTTCCACGGCGGGCTGCCGAGGGCCGCATCCACCGTCTCGAAGTACGCGAACGAGTCGGGGCCCATCAGCAGGCGCGAGTCGAAGATGAGCAAGCGGTCGGCCCGGGCCGCCTGCGCGCCCTCCCAGCGGGCGAGGAAGCGTCCGCGGTTCTCCTGAGCGATTACGCGGAGCGGCACGGCGGAGGTGGACGCCAGCTCGGCGAGCACCTCGGCCGTTCCGTCGGTGGATCCGTCGTCGACGACCACGATCTCGGCGCGGACGTCCGACCGAGCCAGCGCCGTCTGCAGCGACCCGATGGTGGTCGGCAGCCACGGGGCCGAGTCGTAGGACGCGATCACGATGCTGAGGTCGAGCCCGCTCGCACGGTCGTCGGTCATGCCCGCTCCTCCCCCGTCGCCGCGCTCGGCTCGGCGTCACCGGTCGCACGCGGACGCAGCCACCACAGGTGCACCGCGATGCCGACCGCGGGTCCGGCCGCGAGCGCGAGAGCGGCACGGCCTTCGAGCGGGAGCGGCAGGAACAGCAGCACGATCGTCACGACCGACGCCGCCACCCAGCCGATGGCGTAGCCGCCGTGCAGGTTGCGCGCCAGCACGGCCGAGCCCGTGACGCACAGGATGCCGATCATGCCGGACGACGCCACGAGAGCCGTCAGCGTGGCCGCGTCGAGGTCGAACTGGCTGCCGAACACCGCGCGGATGACCGGCACCCCGAAGAGCCACGCGCACAGGCAGAGCACCGCGACCACCGCGGCGATCAGCACCGACAGGCGGGTGACGAGCCGGATGGCGCCGTGCGGCGCCCGGGCGAACTGGCTGACCAGGAAGCTGGAGAGGGCCATGAGCGGCACCAGGATGGGCGCACGGGTGAGCGTCACCGCGAGCACGAGCGAGCCGAGCGCCCGGTGTCCGGACGGGCTCGCGAAGAACGACAGGATGAGCGGGAACCCGTTGATGAGCACCGCCGTCGCCGACCCCGCGATCATCGTGCGGAGGGTGTTGGCCGCGAGTCCGCGCATCCGCTCGGGCACCACGGCGCGTCGCACCAGTTCGCGCGGCGCGGTGAGGAAGACGACGGCCAGCGCCAGCGGGAACGGCAGGATGACGGCCAGTGCGAGCGCCCAGGGCTGCGTGGTCACGGCGAGGGTCAGCAGCACGAACGCGACGCGCAGCACGCCGTCGAGGGCGACGACCCCCGCGAGCTGCCGCCACATCCCGCTGCCGGCCATGACCCCGGAGCCGGCGGCGACCAGGCAGTTGAACGCCGCGCCGACGGCGACGAAGACGCTCAGTCCCGCGTTGTCGGGGCCGAGCGACGGGGGCGCCCAGAGGAGGGCGCTGACAAGCACGACGGCCAGCACGACCACCGCCAGCACGGCGGCGAACAGCCAGATCGACGATCGGCGGGCGCCAGGCTGCACCGCGGCGGACTCGCGGTCCGCCTGGGCGACGGCACGGGTCGCCTCCTGCTGCACGCCGAACAGAACGCCGACGACGAGGAACAGCGCCGACCAGAACACCGAGAACACGGCGTAACCGGCCGCACCGCTGGCGGTGAACACGCGCCACGTGACCAGGTAGCCGCTGAGCCCGGAGACGACCGTCGCACCGAGGATCAGCGCGACGGACGACCGGGTCCCCGACCTCGTCGACGTCTGGGAGCCCTCGCCGGCCGCCGTCTGCACGGGCAGCGGCTCGTTGAGCGGTTCGTAGCTGGTCACGGCCGCCCCGGCTCCCCCTCGGCGGTCCCAGCCGGCTCCACGGTGCGGTGCCGCCGCAGCAGCACCCAGTGGATGGCGTAGAGCGACAGGAAGACGAACAGGCCGATGACGCCGTTGGCGACCAGCCAGGCGTCGATGTCGGGCAGGGTGAGCGACGCGGCCGCCCACTGCGCGAGCGTGGCCAGCGCGAAGACGGCGAGCGCGACGCGGGAGGCGGCGGCCGTGATCCGCACCAGGATGCCCTGGGCGAGCGCCCACGGCAGCCACGCGATCGCGAAACCGACGACGATCTGCCCGGTCAGCGCGTAGTGCGAACCGAAGAGCAGGCCGACGATCCAGTCGCCGGCCACCGCGACGATCACGAACATCGCGACGCCGGTCAGCGCGGTGATGACGAGGATCACGGTCACGCCGAGGTTGGTGAGCGCGGCGTTCCCCCGCGAGCGCACGAAGCGCGGGAGCAGGTAGAGCGAGAAGGTGGCGGGCACGATGAGCGTCGTCTTGATCAGCACGGCTGCTGCCGCGTAGGCGCCGGCGACCTCCTGCGGCGTGCCGGAGCGCACGAACACCACGTCGGCGTTCGTCAACCACGCGAAGCCGATGGTCAGCAGCAGCACGACCGTGCTGTTGACGGTGAACGGGCGGCCGGTGAGCGGCACCGCCTCGCGCCGCGCCTGGAGGCTCGCGCCGATCGCCCCGGCGAGCGCCGTCAGCACGAGGATGGCGAGGATGGCGCTCGACTGCGCCGAGAGGAGCACCGCGATCAGCGCCAGCACCGCCTGCGCGACCTGGGCTCCCGTCGACCACCACACCACGGCGCGCGAGTCTCCGGCGCCCTGGAGGCGGCCCTGCGCTCGCGCGAACAGGAAGTTGGGGATCATCGCGGCCGCGGTGAGCAGCACGGTGACGAGACCGAGAGCGCCGGGGGCCGCGAGCGTCGAGGAGAGCGCGAAGACGCCCAGGGTGCCGAGGCCTCCCAGCACCAGGGCCTCGATGAACGACCCGTCGAGCCGGCGGCGGCCGGTCGCGGCCGGCGCGAGGCCGCTGTGGAGGGTCTCGGCCGTGGTCACGGCGACGGAGTTGCGCAGCGCGGAGCTGCCGATCGCCGCGACGTTGATGAGCGCGAGCGCCGCCGCGAGCAGACCGTACGAGGACGGCCCCAGTCCGCGGATCGTGATGATCTGGAAGGCCGTCGTCGCGACGATGCCGAGCGCGCTGACGATGCCGATCTCCGCGAGCGCGCGGCCGTGCCGCGCGACCATGCCGCGAGCGCCGCTCGCCGGCGCGCCGGCCGGGTCGACGCTAATCGGCGTACCCCCTGCTCACCAGGTCGGCGACGATGATGTCGGACGGCGAGAACTCGGGCCGCTCCAGGCCGTGGCGCATCGACTCGTAGTCGGTCAGGAAGCCGCGCAGGCGACCGAGGTCCCACTCCGAGAGCAGGATGTTGCGGCCGATGCCCTCCGCCTGCTCCGTGGCCTTGCGGTGGATGAGCGTGGGCAGCCCGAGCAGGGCGGACTCCGCCTGCACGCCGCCGGAGTCGGTGACGACGAAGGCGGCCTGCTTCAGCATCTCGACGAAGGCGTCGTGGCTGAGCTTCGGGATGACGGTGATGCGGTCGCCGCCGGTCTTCTGCAGCGCCTTCTCCAGCGTCTCGCGGTTGAAGACGTCGACGATGAGCCGGACCGGGATGGGGCTCTCCTGGAGGACCGCGAGGGTGTCATCCACCAGCTGCGAGTTGGAGATGAACTCGAACCGGTGCAGCAGGGCGACGCCGAACGGCTCCTCGCCCCCGCCCGCCTGGTCGCCGTGATCGAGCACGGCGTCGAGCGCGGTGTTGCCGTACGTGTAGACGACGTTGTCGCGCTTGGCCAGGTTGCGGGTGGCCTCCTCCGACGGCGTGTAGTGCACCGTCGCCATGGTGCCGACGATGCGGCGGTCGAGCTCTTCCGGGAAGGGGTGGCGCCAGTTGCCGCTGCGGAGGCCGGCCTCGATGTGCGCGCACGGCAGGCCGAGGCGCTTCGCGATCCAGGCGCCGGCGACGCTCGTCATCGTGTCCCCGTGGACGACGATGACCGTGTCGGGGGGCAGCGTCTGCTTGAGCCGCTTGCGGTTGCGCCGCAGCCATCCCGCGACGGAGGTGCCCCAGCTGACGACGTCGCGCGTGCCGCGCAGCGGCCGGCCGTTGGCCCCGTTGGCGATGACGACGTCGGGCTCGCCGAGTCCGAGCTGGTCCATGACCTTCACGAGCGCGTCCGTGTGCTGCATCGTGACCCACTGCTGGATGCGATTGCCCCGGGCCCGGAGACGCCGGATCACGGGAGCGAGCTTGATCGCTTCCGCCGTCGTTCCATAGATGAAGACGATCATGTGCGTGGTGGGAGCCTTTTCGGTGTCCTGAGCAGGGCACACCTATTCAACCATGTCGGGAAGCGGACGGCCGCGATCCGGCCGCCCGCCCGATGAACTGGTATTTTCGACTGCGGACGCCGCATCCCGCGCCCGCACCGCCCCGAGAGGACCACCACGTGACGTTCGTCGCCTCCGACGCCGATGTGTCCGCCGACGCGGTCGTCGGCGACGGGACGAAGATCTGGAACCTGGCGCAGGTGCGGGAGCACGCCACCATCGGCCGCTCGTGCATCGTCGGCCGCGGCGCCTACATCGGCGCGGGTGTGACGGTCGGCGACAACTGCAAGATCCAGAACCTGGCGCTGGTGTACGAGCCCGCCGCGATCGGCGACGGCGTCTTCATCGGCCCGGCGGTCGTCTTCACCAACGACCAGTACCCGCGCGCCGTGAGCCCGGACGGCGAGCTGAAGTCGGCCGCCGACTGGACGCCGGTCGGCGTGACCGTGCTCGAGGGCGCCTCCATCGGCGCCCGGGCCGTGTGCGTCGCGCCCGTCACCATCGGGCGCTGGGCGACCGTCGCCGCGGGCGCCGTGGTGACCAAGGATGTGCCCGACCACGCTCTCGTCGTCGGGGTGCCCGCCCGCCGCATCGGCTGGGTCGGGCGCGCGGGGGTCCCCCTGCGCGAAGAGGGCGGCGTGTGGAGCTGCCCGCGAACCGGAGAAAGGTACCGAGAGGCGAACGGCGCTCTCGAACGAATCGAATGACCCAGCCAGAATTCATCCCTGCCGCCCGTCCGCTCATCGGTGAGGAGGAGCGCTCGGCCGTCGACGCCGTGCTGCGCAGCGGCATGCTCGCCCAGGGGCCCGAGGTGGCCGCGTTCGAGCGCGAGTTCGCCGACGCCCTGGTGGACGGCCGGCACACGGCCGCCGTCAACTCCGGCACCTCCGGGCTCCACCTGGGCCTACTGGCCGCCGGCATCGGTCCGGGCGACGAGGTGATCGTGCCGTCGTTCACGTTCGCCGCGACCGCGAACGCGGTCGTCCTCGCCGGCGCCGAGCCGGTGTTCGCGGACATCGACCCGGACAGCTTCAACCTCGACCCGGCCGCCGTCGAGAGCCTGGTCGGGCCGCGCACGGCCGCGATCATGCCGGTGCACCTCTACGGCCACCCCGCGGACATGGCAGGCATCCAGCGGATCGCGGACGACCACTCGCTCGCCGTGTTCGAGGACGCCGCGCAGGCGCACGCCGCCACCATCGACGGACGCCCGGTCGGCACCTTCGGCGCCTTCGCGATGTTCAGCCTCTACCCCACCAAGAACATGACGTCGGGCGAGGGCGGGATGGTCGTCTCCGCCGACGCGGACGTCGACCACCGCGTCCGGCTGCTGCGCAACCAGGGCATGGAGAAGCAGTACCAGAACGAGCTCGCCGGGTTCAACGCGCGGATGACCGACCTGCACGCCGCGATCGGCCGTGCCCAGCTGCGCAAGCTCGCCGGCTGGACGGCCGACCGCCGCCGCAACGCCGCCCGCTTCGACCGCGAGCTGTCCGGAGTGGTGATCCCGCCCGTGGCGGAGGGCGTCGAGCACGTCTACCACCAGTACACGATCCGGGTCCCCGAGGACCGCGACGGCTTCGCGAAGGCCCTGCGCGAGGAGTACGCGATCGGTAGCGGCGTCTACTACCCGGTGCCCGTGCACCGCCTCCCTTCGTTCGGCCGCACCGACGACCTGCCCGAGACGGAGCGCGCCGCACGCGAGGTGCTCTCGCTCCCGGTCCACCCGTCCCTCACGGAGGCGGACCTCGACCGCGTCGTCTCCGCCGTCAACACCCTCGCGAAGGCGGGAAGCTGATGGCCGCCCTGCGATACGCCGTCATCGGCCTGGGCGTGATGGGCCGCAACCACGCGCGCGTCATCCGCGAGCTCGACGGGGTGACCCTCGCCGCGGTCGTCGATCCGTTCGCATCCGAGGGCGACATCCCGGGCGTGCCGGTCCACGCCGAGGTGGATGCGGTGCTCGGCTCGGGCATCGACGCCGCGATCGTCGCGGTGCCGACGACAGCCCACGAGGAGGTCGCGCTCCAGCTCGCCGAGGCGGGCGTGCACGTGCTCGTCGAGAAGCCGATCGCGGCGGACGTCGAGCAGGGCGCCCGTATGGCCGAGGCGTTCCGCTCGCGAGGCCTGGTCGGCGCCGTCGGCCACATCGAGCGCTTCAACCCGGCGCTGCAGAACCTGCGCAAGCGCCTCGACGCGGGAGAGCTGGGCGACGTCTACCAGATCGCCACCCGCCGCCAGGGGCCCTTCCCCGCCCGCATCGCGGACGTCGGCGTGATCAAAGACCTGGCGACGCACGACATCGATTTGACCTCGTGGCTCGCGCAGAGCCCGTTCCGCACCGTCCACGCGAACACCTCCCGCCGCAGCGGCCGCCCGCACGAGGACCTCGTCGCGTTCAACGGACGCCTGGACGACGGCATCATCACCAACCACCTGGTGAACTGGATGTCGCCGATGAAGGAGCGGATCACCGTCGTGACCGGCGAGTCGGGCGCGTTCGTCGCCGACACCCTGAGCGGCGACCTCACCTTCTACGAGAACGGCACGGACGCCACCGAGTGGGATGCGGTGTCCGCCTTCCGCGGCGTGGCCGAGGGGTCCGTCATCCGGTACGCGCTCAAGAAGCGCGAGCCGCTGCGCATCGAGCACGAGGCGTTCCGCGACGCCATCCTGCACGGTCGCCCCGGCATCGTCACGATGGACGAGGGCCTGGCGACGCTCGCGGTCGCGGAGGCCGTCATGCAGTCGGCGGCCCAGGAGCGCGAGGTCGTCGTCGACCGGGTCGCCGGGCCGGCGGAGTCCGCGCGATGACCGCCGGAGTCGAGTACCAGGAGGCCCCGCCGGCACGGACGTGGGGGCTCTTCGGCCTGGGCCGCGTCCGCACCGTGATCGCCGCGCTCATCCCGGTCGCGCTGCTGGCCGCCCTGCTGTCGTGGGCGCTGGCGTCCCCGGTCGGGGCGAGCCCGGACGAGGACTACCACCTCGGCAGCATCTGGTGCGCGCAGGGCGACCGCGCCGGCCTGTGCGAGTCGACGGCCGATCCCGGCGTCAAGCGCGTGCCCGCCTCGGTCACCAAGGCGGCGAAGTGCTACGCCTTCGACATCCTGCACAGCGGGCGCTGCCCCGACGCGGGCTCGCAGGAGTTGACCACGTCGAAGCGCGGCACCTTCAACGACCACGGCTACCCGCCGGTGTTCTACCTGACGATGAGCGTGTTCGTGAGCCAGCACACCGCCGCCTCGGTGCTGGCGATGCGGGCGTTCAACGCCGTGCTGTTCGTCGGGCTGCTGACCGCGCTCTTCCTGCTGCTCTCGCCGCCACGGCGCGGCATCGTGCTGTGGGGAGGACTCATCGCGCTCGTCCCGTTCGGCATGTTCATCATCCCGAGCGTGAACCCGTCCGGATGGGCGGCGATCTCTGCCGTGACGCTCTGGCTCTGCCTGATCGGCTTCTACGAGGCGCAGACCCGCGGGCGGATGATCGGGCTCGGCGCGCTCGCGACGGTGGCGACCTTGATGGGCGCGGGCGCGCGATCGGACGCCGCGACCTACTCGGTGTTGGCGATGGTCGTCGTCGTGCTGCTGAAGGCCGAGCGGACGCGCGCCTTCTGGCTGAAGTCCATCCTCACGCTCGTGCTGGCGATCGTCTGCGTCGTCTTCTTCCTCACCGGCAGCCAGGGCGGTGTGATCAACCCGGAGACCGCCGCGCCGCTGTCCGGACGCCAGACGCTCGCCCTCGCCGTGGCCAACCTGCTCCAGCTGCCCTCGCTCTGGACGGGCACCCTGGGCACGTGGGGCCTCGGCTGGCTCGACACGCTGATGCCCGCGATCGTGTGGGTGCCGTCCGTCACGCTCGTCGCCGGTGTCGCGTTCGGCGCGCTGCGCTACGCGCCGCTGCGCAAGGCGCTCGCGGTGGGCCTCGTCGGCCTGGCGCTGGTCGCCGTGCCGCTGTACGTCCTCGTGCACGACCGGGTGACGGTCGGCAACGGCGTGCAGCCCCGGTACATCTACCCGCTCATCCTGCTGTTCGTCGGCGTCTGCCTCTGGGGCTTGCGCCGCCTCGGGCTGGGCCTCTCCGGCGTGCAGCTCATCCTGATCGTGGGCGGGCTGTGGCTCGCGAACCACGTCGCGCTCTACACGAACCTCCGCCGCTATGTGACGGGCGAGGCGGCGCAGGGGCTGAACCTGGATGCAGGCGCCGACTGGTGGTGGCACCTGCCGTTCGGACCGATCTGGGTGTGGGTGATCGGATCGCTGGCGTTCCTCGCCGCGCTCGCGGCCGCGGCCGTCGTGTCGTGGCCGGTCGGCACCTTCGGACTGCGGCGGCGCGCGGCCCTCGCCTGAGCGCCCAGCGACCGCGTGCGAAGATAGTAACGACCGAGCCAGGTAACCCAACCCGACGAAGGCCCCCTCCCCGACGTGACCATCGACATCATGATGCCGTTCTACGGCGACCCGGAGCAGCTCCGCGCCGCCGTGAACAGCGTCCTCGCGCAGACCGACCCCGAGTGGCGGCTGGTGGTCATCGACGACCAGTACCCCGACCGGGCGCCCGGTGAGTGGGTCCAGGGCCTCGGCGACCCGCGCGTCCAGTACCTGCTGAACGAGACGAACCTCGGTGTGAGCGGCAACTTCTCGCGGTCGCTCGAGCTCGTGGAGAGCGAGCACTTCGTGCTCATGGGCTGCGACGACGTGCTCGAGCCGGGCTACATCGCGCAGATGCGGGCCGCGGTGCAGCGCTTCCCCGGCACGTCGTACTACCAGCCGCAGGTGAGCGTCATCTCGGATCGCGGCGAGCCGTTCCTGCCGCTCGCCGACCGGGTGAAGCGCTGGTCGCGGCCGCGCAAGTCGCATCCCGTCATCCTGCAGGGCGAGTCGCTCGCCGTCAGCCTGCTGCGCGGCAACTGGACCTACTTCCCCTCGATCTGCTGGCGTACGGACGCCGTCCGCGCCGCCCATGGCTTCGACCCGCGGTACGAGATCGTGCTCGACCTGGCCCTGCAGCTGACCATCATCACCGGCGGCGGCACCATGGCCCTCCTGCCCGAGCGCACCTTCCAGTACCGGAGGCACGAGGCGAGCGTCTCGTCCGCGACCGCCCGGTACGGCGGCCGGTTCGACGAGGAGCGCCGCTTCTTCCACGACGTCGCCGCGCAGCTGGATGCGATGGGATGGCGCCGTGCGGCGCGCGCGGCCCGTCGCCACGTCACCAGCCGGCTCAACGCCGCGACCAAGCTCCCGGGAGCCATCCGCGGCGGCGACCGCGACGGACGCAGCTCCCTCCTCCGCCACGTGTTCACGAATCGGGCGGTGCGATGACCAGTAAGGTGAACCCCATGCCCCCGTCCCTCGAACGGACGCTCATCGTCATGCCGGCCTACAACGAGGAGGCCTCGGTCGCCTCGGTGGTCGCCGAGGTGCGCGAGAAGCTCCCGGGCACGGCCTGCCTGGTCGTCGACGACGGATCGCTCGACGCGACGGCGGAGCGCGCCGCGGAGGCCGGCGCCCTGGTCGCCCGGCTCCCGTTCAACATGGGCGTCGGCGGCGCCATGCGCCTCGGGTTCCAGTACGCCCTCACGAACGGCTACGACGTCGTCGTGCAGATCGACGCCGACGGACAGCACGACCCCGCGGGCGTCCCCGCCCTGCTCGAGGCGCTGGCGGACTCCGACATCGCGATCGGCGCCCGCTTCTCCGGCGAGGGCGCGTACGCGGTCCGCGGACCGCGTAAGTGGGCGATGCGCCTCCTCTCCGTGGTGCTGAGCCGCATCACCGGCACGCAGCTGAACGACACGACCAGCGGCTTCAAGGCGAACGGCCCCCGCGCCGTGGCCCTGTTCGCGCGGGCCTACCCTGCCGAGTACCTGGGCGACACGGTCGAAGCGCTCGTGATCGCCGCCCGCGCCCGCCTGACGGTGAGCCAGGTGCCCGTCTCGATGCGCCCGCGCACGACCGGGACGCCGAGCCACAACCCGTTCAAGTCGGCCGTGTACCTCGCACGCGCGTTCCTCGCGCTCGTCGTCGCGGTCATCCGCCCGCGCGCGGCCATCACCGAGACCACGATCGCCTGACATGTCGCTGCTCACCTACATCTTCGGAATCCTCGCTGCCCTCCTGACGCTCGGCGTCGTCATCGAGATGCTCCGCCGCGGCCGGATGCGCGAACGCCACGCGATCTGGTGGCTGGTCGCCGGCACGCTGGCGCTGATCATCGGCATCTTCCCGCAGATCCTGGACTGGCTCGGCGGCCTCATCGGGGTCGGCCTCCCGGTCAACCTCGTGTTCTTCGTGAGCATCGCCGTGCTGTTCCTGGTGTGCATCCAGCACAGCTCCGAACTGACCCAGCTCGAGAGCAAGACGCGCACCCTCGCGGAACGGCACGCCATCCAGCAGCTGGAGCTCGAGGAGCTGAAGGCACAGGTCGCCGCGCTGACCCAGAAGAAGGACTGAGCGGTGGCATCGACCGCTGACGGCCGCGCCACGGCCGCGGCCGTCCGCACCCCCTGGCCCGCCTCGCGCGTCTTCAGCGTCGTCTGGGCGCTGCTGTCGGCGCTGTCCGCCGTCTGGGCGCTCGCCACGCCGATCTCGGGCTCCCCCGACGAGCCCGCCCACATCGTGCGCGCCGCGAGCGTGGTGCGCGGCGAGCTGGTCGGCACCCCCTCCGCCGACGGCCACGTGGTGACCGTTCCGCGCTACATCGCCGACACCCAACGTGAGACCTGTTTCGCGTTCCACCCGCGGGTGACGGCGAACTGCCCCGTCGCGGACCACGGCGATCCGGGCGCGCTCACCTCGGGGACGACGACCGCCGGCCTCTACAACCCGCTCTACTACTACGCCGTGGGATGGCCGAGCCTGCTGTTCTCCACCGATGCCGGCATCTACGCGATGCGGATCGTCAGCGGCATCCTGTCCTCGCTCTTCGCCGCGCTCGCGCTGCTGGTGCTGTGGCGGCGCGACCCGTCCCCGTTCCTGGTGCTCGGCTTCGCCGTGGCCGTCACTCCGCTCACGCTGTTCCTCAACGGCTCCGTCAACCCGAACGGATTGGAGGCGACGGCGACGCTCGCCGTGTTCGCCGGCGTGCTGTCGATCGTGCGCGGCGGGGCGGACGTGCCACTCGGCCCGGCAGCCGCGGTCGTCGCCGCGGCGGGCTTCGTCGCGGTGAACGCGCGCGGCCTGTCCCCGTTGTGGGTGCTGCTCGCGGTCGTGCTGCCCCTGGTGCTGCTCGACCGGCGCGCGCTCTGGTCGCTGCTGCGCCGCCGGGCGGTCCTCATCGCCGCCGCCGTCGTCGCCGCGGGCACGATCGCCGCGCTCGCCTGGACGCTGGGAAGCAACTCGCTGCTCAACGCGGTCGACCATCCCGAGTCCACTCCGCAGCGGTTCGCCGGCGTCGGCACCAACTTCTTCAGCGGCTTCTTCATCACCATGGAGCGCACCGTCGAGTACGCCCACGGCGTGATCGGGCTGTTCGGATGGCTCGACACCCCGGCCCCACCCGAGGTGTTCTTCGTCTGGACGGCGCTGATCGGCGCCCTGCTGCTGGCCGCGTTCTCCCTCCTGCGGTCCCGGGCGCTGCTGCTCGCCGTGCTGCTGCTGGCGAGCTTCGTGCTGCTCCCTCCGCTCGTTCAGGGCGTGTACATCACGGGAGGCGGCGTGATCTGGCAGGGCCGCTACGTGCTCCCCCTGTTCCTGTGCCTGATCGTCGGCCTCGCCGTGCTGCTCGGCGGCCGGGTGCCGTTCACTCCGGAGGCGGCGCCCTGGCGGCGGCTCTCCTGGATCGTCGTGGTGGCACTGGCCGTCGCCCAGTTCTACGCGTTCGAGAACACGCTGCGCCGCTACTCCGTCGGCGACGGCGGATCGCTCAAGGCGTTCCTCCTGGGTTCGCCGCCGTGGGCGCCGCCGGGCGGGAACCTGGTGCTCCTCGTCCTGTTCGCCGCCCTCGTCGCCGCCGGCGCGTGGCTGGCGCTCCGCTCGGTGCTCCGCGTGCGGCACGACACGCCGACCCCGCTGGTGGCCGCCGGGGCCTGACGCCGGTCCGCTAGGGTGTGGCCGTGCTCCCCCGTCGGATCGTCGCGCTGGTGCGACCCTCACGGCGTCGCCCGCTGCGCGCCTTCCTGACCGCGTGGGCCGTGTTCGCCCTCCTCGGCGCCGTCTGGGCGTGGGCGACGCCGCCGTCCGCCTCCCCCGACGAGCCCGCGCACATCGTCCGTGCTGCCAGCGTCGTCCGGGGCGAGCTGTTCGGTCCGCCGTCCGCCTGGGGCAACCTCGTGCACGTCCCGCAGTACGTCGCCGACGCGCACCGCACGACCTGCTTCGCCTTCCATCCGGAGGTCCCGGCGGCGTGCCCGCTGCCCGCCGGCGAGGACCCGGCGGCGACCGTCGTCGCCCCGACGTCGGCCGGGCTGTACAACCCCCTCTACTACGCCCTGGTGGGATGGCCGTCCCTCGTGTTCCACGACGCCGCGGGGCTCACCGCCATGCGTGTCGCGAGCGCGGTGCTCTCCGCGCTGTTCGCGGCCCTGGCCTTCGCGGTCGTCTCGACGATGCGGCAACGGCGGCTCCCGCTGCTCGCCTTCGCCGTCGCGGCGACCCCCATGCTGCTGTTCCTGAGCGGCACGGTGAACCCGAGCGCCGTGGAGGCGACGGCCGTGCTCGCGGTCTTCTGCGGGATGCTCGCCGTCACCCTCTCCCCCGACCCGGCCCTTCTGCGTTTCCGCTCGACGGTGGTGGCCGTCTCCGCGGTCATGGCCGTGAACGCGCGCGGGCTGTCCCCGCTGTGGGTGCTGGCCGCCCTGGTGGTGCTGCTGCTGCTCGCCCGGGGCGGCACCGTGCGCCGGCTGCTGCGGCGTCCGGCCGTGCTCGTCGCCGTGGCGACGGTGGCACTGGGCACGCTGGCGGCCGTGGGATGGACGCTGTCGACGAACTCGCTCGCGAACGCGATCGCGCATCCGGACGACGCTCTGCAGTTCCCGGGGGTCGGCGCGTCGCCGGTGACGGGGTTCCAGCGCGTCCTGCTCGGCACCGTGGGCTACTCGCAGGGCCTCGTCGGGCTCTTCGGGTGGCTGGACACCCCGGCGCCGGATGCGGTCCTGTACGCGTGGGGCGTCGCCGTCGGCGCCCTCGCGATCGGGGCGCTCCTCGTGCTCCGCGGGCGGCGGCTGCTCGTCGCGGCCGTGCTGGTCGGCGGCTTCCTGCTGCTGCCCGCGCTCGTGCAGGCGGTCTACATCCACGGCGGCGGGATGATCTGGCAGGGCCGCTACAACCTCCCGCTGTTCCTGTGCCTCGTCGTCGGACTCGCCGCCCTGCTCGACGAGGACGCCTTCCGTTCCCGGCAGGCCTGGGCGCGGGTGCGCATCCTCATCGTCGGGGGCGCCGTCGTCGGGCAGCTGTGGGCGTTCGAAAGCGTTCTCCGTCGCTACGCCGTCGGATCGCAGGGGTCGATGAAGACCTTCCTGTTCGGCTCCCCCGCCTGGCAGCCGTCGGGCGGGGTCGTGACCGTGCTGATCGCGGCGACGATCGCCTACGCGGCCGCCGCCGTGCTGCTGCTGCGCGCCGTTCCGCGCGACGCCGCAGCGACCCAGCTCACGCTGGTTGCAGGAGATCCCGCAGCACGTCCAGCCGGCCTCGGCTGGCCAGCCGCGGATACTGCCCGCGGCGGGCGAGGCGCAGCACCGGCAGAGCCCGCGCCAGTCGACTAGCCGGGAACGCCGCCCGGGCGGCCTCGAACTCCGCCTTCTCCTCGGCGAGCGCGCGGTGCTCGCCGGGCACGTCGTCCGCCCCCGCCAGCCGGTCGGCCAGCAGCCGCGAACGGACCGCGAGCTGACGGTTCCGCTCGCCCCGGCGGCCCAGCACACGGCCGACCTTGTGACGAAGGGTCGGGTCGCCCGCGCCGATCTGGTTCTCGTCGTGGCGCCGGTAGCGGGTCAGCGGGCGCTCGCTGAGGTCGAGCCGGTCACGTGCGGCGGCCTGGATCGCGAGCCACTCGTCGTGGACCCACTCGGCGGGGAACGGCAGGGCCGCGGCGAGCAGGTCGGCGCTCACCATGGCGGTCGCACCCGTCGCGAGGTTGCGGCGCACGAAGACGTCGAAGGCACGGCCCGAGTGCACCGCCGCCCGCTCCTCGTCGCTCACCTCCAGCACGCCGAACAGGGTGCCCCCCGCGGGTCTGCTGTCGTCGTCGATCAGGGTGGCGTCGGTGTGCAGGAAGCCGAGACCGGGTCGGGAGGCGAAGTACGCCGCCATCCGCTCGAGCTTGTCCGGCTCCCACTCGTCGTCCTGGTCGCTCAGCGCGATGAGGGACCCCTCGCACGCGCGCAGCGCCTGCTCGAAGTTGGCGGTCACACCGAGCGGGTACGCATTGCGCAGCAGGACGACGACGGGCAGCGGCGCGCCCGAGGCGCGGTGGGCCGTCAGCTCCTGCTCGACGATCGCCACCGTGTCATCGACGGACGCGTCGTCCGAGATCACCAGCTGGGCCGGCGGGAGCGTCTGCGCGAGGATGCCCGCCAGCTGGCGCCGGACGAAGCGCGCGCCGTTGTGCGTGCAGAGCGCGACGGAGATCGCGGGAGCGGCGCCCGCGGGCTGCGGATCGCTCACCGCCGCCCCAGCCGGCTCCGGATCTTCTTCGCCACCACGGTCGGACCGCCGTTGCGCAGGTAGTGGAAGAACAGGCCGACGTCGTGCCGCACGCCGTGCTTCTTGCGCCGCGTCGTCGTGCGGCGCACGGGCGCACCCGAGCCGACGACGCCGCGCGCGATCAGGTCAGCCGCGTGACGCGGGTCGGCCACGAAGCGGACCAGCGGCGCGAGCACGACGCCCCAGAAGTAGCGCTGACGGACGCGGGCGACGTTCCGCTTGGCGGTGCGGATGAACTTCTCGTCGTACAGCACGGTCTCGAGGGCGGCGACCAGCGCATCCACGTCGCCGGACGGCACGACGACGCCGAGCTTCTCCTCCTCGACCAGCTGCGCGAAGTGGTCGCCCTCGGTCACCACCATCGGCAGCCCGGCCCAGAGGTAGTCCAGGATGCGCGTGCGGAACGAGAAGGTCGTCTCGACGTGCGAGAAGTGCGTGCTGACCCCCGCATCCGCCTCGGTGAGGTAGTTCTGCCGGTCGGCGTAGTCGACCCACGAGCTGTTGAAGAACACCGCGCGGTCGAGCACCCCGAGGTCGCGGGCGAGCTGGCGCGACTCCGCCACGATGCCCATCTCCGGGACACCGGGATGGGGGTGCTTGGTGCCCTGGAAGAACAGGCGGACGTCGTCGTGCGTCTCCGACAGCCGGGCGACCGCTTCGATCAGCGACTTGGGGTCGAACCAGTTGTAGAGGCCGCCGCTCCAGAGCAGGAGCTTGTCGTCCGCGCCGATTCCGGGGAGGACGCCCTTCAGCACGTCGCGCTCGTGCGCGGGCGGCGTCTCCGAGAGCCCGAACGGCACCACGTCGATCAGCCGGTCGAGGTCGGGGTCGTCGTCGTAGTTCGCCGGGTTGATGCGGCCGAGGGCGGCCAGCTGGCCGAGGTAGAAGTGCCGCTGCCGCTCGGAGGCGCAGAGGAAGAAGTCGCCGCGCTCCAGCTGCTCGTTGAGCACGTCGGTCGCATCCAGGACCTGCTTGTCCCACTGCGCCCGGCCGAGCTCCTTGCCCTGCTCGAGCTGCTCCAGGTGCATCGGGTCGTAGACGTCGGCCACGATGATCTTGTCCGTCTTGCGCAGGCTCTCGAACAGCGCCATGGCGAGACCCTGGAAGACGATGACGTCGGCCTCCCGCTCGAGCGCCCGCATCGCGCGGTCGTCGCCCGGCCGAACGTGCACCACGTCGAACGGCGCGGAGACCGGCTCGACGCCCGCGAGCGACACGAGCGTCACCACGTTGTCCTTCGCCAGCGCCTCGGCCATGCTCCAGGCGCGGATGGCCGGCCCGGCCATCTTGGCGCCGATCGGGTCGCCCGTGATCACAAGGACGCGCGTCACCGCCGGCCGCTCGGTCACCGGGAAGGCGGTCGCGAGCTTGTCGTAGCCCTCGAGGTAGTGCTCGTCGGTGTACGACGGGGCGTCGGTCTCGCCGAACAGCGACCAGATGCGGCTGTCGGCCACCACCCGGGTGCTCTGGATGCGCTCACGGTCGGCGGCGAGGCCCGGCAGGTGCTCGACGAACTGGTCGATGGCGTAGACCGCCGCGACCGTCTCCTTGTCGATCTCCATGGTCGGGTCGTTGGAACCGCCCTTGCGCAGGTCGAACTCGGTGGAGTCGAGGCCGCCCTTCGCCACCCCGCGCCGGACGGTCAGGGCGAGCGTCGCCGGGAGCGCGGTCGCGAGTGCCTCGTCGCCGAGGTTCTTGTACTGGGTGAACAGCGCGTTGCGCTCCAGGAGGTAGCTCTCCTTGAAGGCGCCGAACGACGACATCGACGCGTGGTGCTTGTGGAACGCCAGGGAGGCGGGCTCGTAGACGAACCGGTGGCCCGCCAGGTTGAGCCGCCAGCCGAGGTCCACGTCCTCGAAGAACATGAAGAAGCGCTCGTCGAAGCCGCCGAGCGCCTCGTAGACCGAGCGGCGGACGAACATGGCCGAGCCGGTGCCGAAGAGGACGTCCTTGGGGACATCAGGAGTCGACGGCACGGGCTGCGCGGTGAGCGGCTTGTAGCCCTGGCCGAACCAGGTCATCGCCGAGCCGATGTAGTCGACCTTCTCGCCGTCCCAGTCGAGGACCCGGCTGGCCACGGCGCCGACGCGCGAGCTCGACTCGAAGCGCTCGACCGCCGCCCGCACCCAGGCGGCGTCGGGCTTCGCGTCGTTGTTGAGGAACGCCACGTACTCGCCGGACGCCGACCGGACGCCGAGGTTGCAGCCTCCGGCGAACCCGAGGTTCGCCTTCGACTCGATGAGCACGACGTGCGGCGCCTCCCGCCGGATGCGCTCGGCGCTGTCGTCGCCCGAGGCGTTCTCGACGACCACGATCTCGAGCCGGTCGGCGGGCCAGTCCAGCCTGCCGAGGTGGTCGATGGCGGTCAACGTGTCGTCGGTGCCTCGGAAGTTCACGAGGACGACCGAGACGACTCCGGGGCGCGTGGTGGGCATGGGGTCCTTTCCCTGGCGGATCCGCCCGCCAGCCTACCAAGCGCCTTCCGTGAGCGACCGGAGCGCGACCTCCGAGCGGCTCCCGCTAGGCTGGTCGGGTCGTCCGACCGCCGTCCCGTGAGGCCCCGCAAACCATGAGCTCTGCCCCCGCCGTCGTGTCGAGCCGCCGGCTGAACTGGCGGCCGCTCCTCGCCCCCGTCCTCCTCGTCATCGCGTCGCTCCTCGTGGGCATCGTGCACGTGCCGCAGCACAAGACGCTGTCGCCCATCGACGAGTACCAGTACGTCGACTACCTGGCCAAGGTGCCGACGCAGGGGCTCGTCCACCGCGGCGAGGAGGCCGGAGAGTACGCACGGACGCAGCTCGGCTGCCGCGGCCTGCGGCTGCTGGCGCCGACCCCGGACGACCGCTGCTCGCGCTCGGTCGCGTCCGACGACGCGCGTTTCCCGATCGACGGCAAGACCTCCGCCGATATCTACAGCCCCGCGTACTTCGTGATCACCTGGGTGCTGGCCCAGCCCCTCACCTGGTTCGGGGTGGACCTGACCGACGCCGGGCGCTTCGTCGGCGCTCTGTGGCTGGCGGCCGCCGCGCTGCTCATGTTCTACGCCCTGCGACGGCTGCGCCTCCCGACGCCGGCGGCGTTCGGCGCCACGCTGCTGATCGTGGGCTCGCTGCCCGCGTACTGGTCCAACACGTACCTCAGCACCGACGCCACCGCCCTCCCCGCCGGCGCGCTCATGCTCTTCCTGGCGACCCTGGTGGATGCGCGCGGGCGCGGCATCCTCTGGTTCTCGCTCGGCGCCGCCTTCGTGACCCTGCTGAAGGTGCAGAACCTCGCCGCCGTCGCCGCCGCGGCCATCTTCCTCGTGATCCGGGCCGTCATCCCCGCGTACCGCGCCCGCTCCGGACGGTGGAGCTGGATCGGCGCGACGTTCCGCGACCGGCGCACCCTCTCCGCGATCATCGGGGTGGTGGCCGCCTTCATCGTGCAGCTCGCCTGGCTCGCGGTCCGCTCCGCCGTCGCGGTCGGCCCGGCGCCCGCGCTCGACGCTCCGCCGCCGCCGCTGAGCATCACGCAGCTGGTCGGCCAGGCCGGGTCCTTCCTGGGCGGTGCGGCGTCGGGGGTCGGCGACACCGGCTCCGTGATGCGCGCGCCCGGCCTCCTCATCCAGCTCGTCACCACGTGGCTCGCGATCGCGGGAGTCCTCGGACTGCTGATCGTGGCACGCTGGGGCCGCCGCCGTGCTGCGCTCGCGCTCGCCACCTTCATCGCCGTCGTCGTCTCGGCGCCGATCCTCACCATCGTCACCAAGCTGTCGCTCGGCACCTATCCGAACCCGCTGCCGTCGCGCTACGGCATCTCGCTGCTGCCCTTCTCGCTCGCCTGCGCGGCGCTGCTGTTCCCGAAGCGGCGCGTGCCCGTGGCCATCCTCGCGGGACTCGGCGTCGTGGTCTTCGCCGCGTCGCTGATCGTCCCCGCCGGCTGAGCCCCCGCCGGCTGAACCCCGCCGGCTGTATCCCGCCCCTCGGGCGGCTCCGGCCTCCGGTCAGGGAGCGGCCCAGGGGGGCGCCTGCGTCGGCCTGGCCTCGGCCTCCGGGTCGCACAGGAAGTCGTAGATCCCGTCGAGGGCGGCGTCCCAGTCGGAGTGCCGCTCGTCGATGGTCGCCGTCCCGGCCGCCGCGATGCGACGGCGCGTGTCCGCATCCCGCACCAGCTCGTCGAGCGCGGCGACGACCTCCTCGTACGTCATCATCGTCGTCCGCGCGTTCTCGCCGGGCTGGAACAGCCAGCGGAACCACGGAGAGTCGGGGACGACCATCGCGACGCCGCTGGCCATGAGCTCCAGCGGAAGGTACGACGGATGCCGCGAGATCTGCAGGGTGATGCCGATGTCGGTCTCGCGGTACAGCCGGCCGGTCGCGCGGTAGTCGAGCAGCCCGAGGTCGATGAAGTCGGCGCTCGGCGGCAGGTACTTCGCCCCGGCCGCCACGATGCGCACCCGGTCGCCGTACCTCCGCTTGATCTCGCTCAGGGCCGCGTACACGATCTCCCAGCAGTTGCGGAAGTGGTCGCGGGCGTACGCGAAGATCGTCACCGGATCGTCGGCGCCGTGCTCCGGGCGCCCCTCCGCATGGAAGACGGCACGGTCGACGGCCGGCTCGAACCACGTCGCCGTCCCGCCGTACCCGCCGGCGTAGATGTCGTGCATGCTCCGGGTGTTGCAGATGCCGTACAGCCCGAGGCGGTACGTCTGCTCCGTCATCGCGAACAGCGAGCTGGCCGGGTAGAACGACGGCTCGTAGTCCTGGATCAGGTAGAACTTGCGCGGTGTCCCGGGCGTCTTGGCCACATCCCGTGCGGTCAGCCAGAAGGTGGCGATGGCGGCGTCGGCCGGCGGGATCGCGGCCAGCCCCTCGTCCGTCCCGTAGTAGTTGCCCACCTCGGACCCGGCGAGCCCGGGGAACGCGGCGACGATCGCCGACTCGTAGAACTCGTTCGCCGGGTGCCCGTTGACCAGGAACCGGTTGACGACGCCGTGCTCGCGCGCCAGCTTGTCGGCGATGCGCAGCGTGGTGTTGACGCCGCCGAAGAACGGCAGGTCGAAACCGGGGAGCAGCCAGTTGATCGTCCGGACCTCGCGGCGGCCGACGGTCGTCCGGTGCGTCTCGACGACGCGTTCGACCTCCTCGGCGGTGATCGTCGCCAGCGGCAGCAGGGCGGTGGCGTCCTCGGAGATGGTCGACTGCTGGGCGTCCGACTTCCACGGGCGGCCGAGGCCCGCCATCGTCAGCTCGAGGGGCGACGGGTCGTCCGCCGCCGCGAAGCGCGGTACCTCGACCAGCCGGCAGACGTTCGGCGAGACGTACGGGTCGCCGGACGCGAGCCACGGCTGGTAGCGCCAGTAGCTGGCGAAGGAGTCGGAGCGCGGCGCGTGCGGCCCGCGCGTCAGCGACTCGAAGTGGCGGACGGCGTCGAACGGGATGACCACGTTCCGGCGGCCGCGGATGACCTGGTCCAACCCGAGCACCACGTCGCTCCCGGTGAGCTGGAAGCGCTCGTCGAACCCGCCGACCTCCTCGAACAGGTCGCGGCGGATGCCGACGCACGCCGCGGTGACCGCCAGCGAGTCGCGGTACCAGCGGACCGGTCCGATCAGGGAGTCGTCGTCCGGGTGCATCCCGGCGAACAGGTTGGCCGCGAAGCCGCCGGGGCCGATCATGACGCCGCCGTGCTGCACGACGCCGTCGCCCGTGCGGTGCTGGAACCCGACTGTCCCGACGCCGTCGCGGTGCAGCATCCCGACCAGTTCGCGCAGCCAGCCCGCGTCCACGACCTCCGTGTCGTCGTTGAGGAACACGAGGACCGCGCCCGAGGTGCCGCGCGCGGTCACGGTGTTGACGCGGGAGTAGTTGAACGGCTCCTCGTGCCACCAGACGTGCCGCACCGGGATGCCCGGGTCGAGCGCGGCGTACCACGCCTCGTTCTCCTCGGTCTCGCCGCCGTTGTCGACGACGGTGACGTCGAAGGCCGGGTAGTCGGTCGCCGCGAGGCTCGGCAGCAGCCGCTCCAGGTTGGCACGGCCGTGCCGCGTCGGGACGACGATGGAGACGGTGGGCCACTCCTCCGGCTGGAAGCGCACGCGGACGATGCCCTCCGCGACCTCGGCGGTCGCCTCCTCGCCCCGGTCGCGCAGCGCACGCGCGACCATCTGGGCGTCGGCGTCCGTCGCCGGCGCGTCCGGCGCATCCGGGACGGAGAGCAGCACGTGCGGGACGCGGCCGACCGACTCGTCGCTCAGGTCCGAGCGCAGCAGCAGCCGCCAGACCCCGTGGTCGTCGAGCGTCAGCCCCGGCACGGAGCGGGCGTCGGCGATGCGGATCGCGAACGCGCGCCCCAGATAGTTGGCCCCGAGCATCGTCTCCGGCGACCAGACCGGCCGGAACAGCGGGGAGACCCGGGCGCCGTCGGCAGTCAGGCGGTCCGAGTCGAATCCGATCACCCGGCGCACCGGGTCGACCCGGTGCTCCTTCGCGACCTGCTCCAGCGCGTGCGGGTCGAGCACCGACCCGGCCGTCAGGAACAGGACGAAGTCCTCGGACGCGTCCGGCAGCACCTCCCGCATCGGCGTCCCGGTCGGCAGCACGAGCGTCCGCGGCTGCAGGGCGACCTGTGCCCGGATGCTCTCCTCCGTGGCCAGGACGCGCGCCTGCTCCTCGTCGTCGCCCGACCCCGTCGTCTCGACGATGACCAGGAAGGTGGTGGCCTGACCGGCCGGCAGGGCCTCGAAGGGCGGCTGCTGGGCGCGCCACTCGGCGTAGTCCGTGAGGCCGGGACCCCGGTCCTCGGGCTCGGGCGCAGGCGCGGGCGGGCGCAGCTCGGTCCGGAAGGCGCGCGCGGCCTCTTTGCCAGCGCGAAGCACCTTCCCCGGCCCCGTCTCGGCGGGGAACAGACGGCCGAGCGCCCGCTGTGCGTCGCTCATCCTCGGGTTCATCCGGGCAAGTCTAGCCGGGCGGGGCCGCCGATCCGCCCGCCTAGACTGGTGCCCGTGAGACTAGCGATGACCCTGATGGTGCGCGACGAAGCCGACATCGTCGGCGCGATGATCGACCACCACCTCGCGCAGGGCGTCGACACGATCATCGTCACCGACAACGGCTCGGTCGACGGCACCGCCGAACTGCTCGAGTCGTACGCCTCCGACGGCAGGATCGTCCTGCACCACGACCCCGAGCACCGCAAGCAGCAGGCGCAGACGGTGACGCGGATGGCGCGGGAGGCCGCGACCGAGCACGGCGCGGACTGGGTGATCAACGCGGACGCCGACGAGTTCTGGCTGCCGCGTGCCGACGGTCTCACCCTCGCCGAGGCGTTCGCGGGCATCCCGAAGGAGATCCAGGCGTTCGACGTGCCCGTCCACGACATGATCGGTCCGGCGGCGCTCGACGGCACCGGACTGCAGCGGCTCGTCTATCGCGACCTCCGCGACACCGCGGCCCTGCACCGCGTCGGCCTCAAGGCGCACGCCACCCACGACGCCGTGCACATCGGCGACCCGTCGATCGAGGTCGTGCAGGGCAACCACTTCGTGAGCCTCGAGAACCGCGGGCCCGTCCCCGCCGGCCACGAGGTCGAGGTGCTCCACTTCCCGTGGCGCTCGTGGGAGCAGTACAGCCGCAAGGTCCGCAACGCCGGCAGCGCCTACGAGAACTCCGAGCTCACCCCCAGCCCCAACCATCACGGGATGCGCGACTACCGCCGGCTGCAGGCCGGTGTCCTCTATCCCCTCTACCTCTGCCGCCACCCCGACGCCGAGGAGCTCGACGCGGGCGTCGCGAGCGGCGCGTACGTGCCGGACACCCGGATCGCCGAGCGCGTGCCCTCGCCGGTCGCCGACCGCCCCGTCGACGGCGTGACCGAGCCGGTCGACCGGGCCATCGGCCTCGCGCTCGCCGACCTCGACCGCCGCGTCGCCGAGGCCCAGGACGGGCGCGCCCGCGCCGAGGCGGAACTGCACGCGGCGCACGAGGAGATCCGCGCCCTGCACGACCAGCTCGGGAGGCTCCGCTCCCGCCGCGTGGTGCGCCTCGCCGACCGCGCGGCCCGGCTGCTGCCGGGCCGGCGCTGAGAGTCCGCACAGCCCCGGAGCGCTGACCGCACACCGAGTTCTCCGGTAGCGGTGGTAACCTCCTGAGCGGCTTTCGTGCTCGGCGCTTACCCGTACGCGGGCGAGAGGCCTCCCCGCGGTGTCGCCTCCCTTCGGTCAAGCCCGGACCGGTGGAGGGCCGTCCCGCTCCGACTAGCAGCAAGGAGCACCATGCCGACGACCGACTCGAGCACCGGCACGAGCGAGGCGACCACGAGCCCGGCGGCGGGCCCGGCGAACACGGCCCCTCGGCGCCGCATCCTCGTCGTGACGCCGGACACCCTGGGCGAGCTCATGGCCGGGCCGGCCATCCGCGCCTGGGAGATCGCGCAGGCGCTCAGCGCCGTCGGCGACGTGCGGCTGATCTCCACGAACCGGGTGTCGGACATCACGGCCGACCGCTTCCACGTCGGCTTCGCCGACGACACCGCCCTGCGCACCCACGTCGACTGGGCCGACGTGCTCGTCTTCCAGGGCCACATCCTGCGCAGCCACCCGTGGATCAAGGCGACGGACACGATCATCGTCGCCGACATCTACGACCCGATGCACCTGGAGCAGCTCGAGCAGGGCAAGGACTTCCCCCCGGAGGACCGGCTCGCCGTCGCCATCGACACCGTCGAGGTGCTCAACGACCAGCTCGAGCGCGCGGACTTCCTGGTCTGCGCCTCCGAGAAGCAGCGCGACTTCTGGCTGGGCCAGCTGGCCGGCCTCGCGCGCATCAACCCGGCCACCTACGACCGCGACCCGAGCCTGCGCACGCTGCTGGACGTCGCGCCGTTCGGCGTGCAGAACGAGCCGCCGGTGCAGAAGAAGCACGGCATCAAGGGCACCGTCCCGGGCATCGGCCCGGACGATAAGCTGATCGTCTGGGGCGGCGGCATCTACAACTGGTTCGATCCGCTGACCCTCATCGAGGCGGTCGCGATCGCCCGGAAGGCCCACCCCGACCTGCGCCTCTTCTTCCTGGGCGCCGTGCATCCCAACCCCAACATCCCCACCATGCGGATGGCCGTCCAGGCCCGCGAGCGCGCCGACGAGCTCGGCCTCACCGGCGAGACGGTCTTCTTCAACGAGTCGTGGGTGCCCTACACCGAGCGCGCGGACTTCCTGCTCGACGCCGACCTCGGCGTCAGCACCCACTACGAGCACCTGGAGACGGCGTTCAGCTTCCGGACGCGCATCCTCGACTACCTGTGGGCGTCGCTGCCGATCATCAGCACCGACGGCGACACCTTCGCCGGGATCATCCGCGAGCACGACCTCGGCCGCGTGGTCCCGCCGGAGGACGTCGAGGCGCTCGCAAGCGCGATCGAGGAGCTCCTCTACGACGCCGGCGCCCGCGAGCGGATCGCCGCCAACATCGCGGCCTACGCCAGCCAGCACACCTGGGAGCAGACGCTCCGGCCGCTCGTCGCGTTCTGCTCCGACCCCTCGCCCGCGCCGGACCGCGTCGCCGGGATCGTCTCGGAGCGCACCCGCGTGACGAACGACCTCCGCACGCGGATCCGCGGCCTCGAGAGCAGCTCCTCCTGGCGGCTCACCCGGCCGCTCCGCGCCGCCTCCCACTGGGTGGCCGCGCGGCGCCGCAAGCTATAATCCATCGAACGCCCGACACAGATTGACGACTGAATGACTGCACTGGATCGATATCGTGCGCTCTCCCACGAGCGGATGGTGACGGTCAGCGGCGACGACAAATCCAGCGGCTCCTGGGCCGCGCTGCGGGACATCTTCCGCCACCGCGAGCTGCTCTCGCTGCTCGTCCGCCGCGACCTCAAGTCCCGCTACAAGGACAGCGTCCTCGGTTTCGTCTGGACCCTGGTCCGGCCGCTCACCCAGCTGCTGATCTACGCGATCGTCATCGGCAAGATCCTCGGCGCCGAGAAGGGCATCGACGACTTCGCCATCTACGTCTTCACCGGTCTGACGGCCTACGGCCTGTTCAGCGAGATCATCGGCGGAACGACCGCGTCGATCGTCAGCAATGCGGGGCTGATCAAGAAGATCTACCTGCCGCGCGAGATCTTCCCGCTCGCCAGCGTGGGCTCCGCGCTGTTCAACTTCATCATCCAGTTCGCGATCCTGCTGGTCGCGACGTTCGTGGTCGGCAAGCCGCCGTTCCACGCCCAGACCTGGTACCTCATCCCGTCGGTACTGCTGCTGGTGCTCTACGGCACGGCGTTCGGCCTGATGCTCGCGGCGGTCAACGTCTACCTGCGCGACGTCCAGTACCTCGTGGAGGTCGTGCTCCTGCTGCTCCTCTGGGCCTCCCCCATCGTGTACTCCTGGTCGATGGTCGCGGATCTGCTCGGTCACGGCATCTGGCTCGACATCTACACGGACAACCCGATCACCCTCTCGGTGCTCGGGTTCCAGAAGGCCATGTGGGTCGCCGGCCAGGGAACCGCCGAGTACCCCGACTTCCTCCTGCTCCGGATGGGCATCGCCTTCGTGATCGGCCTCGTCCTCCTGGTCGGCTTCCAGCGCGTGTTCTCGCGTCTGCAGGGCAACTTCGCGCAGGTGGTGTGACATGACGACCGATACGACGACGGCCGCCTCGGCGGCGGGCGAGGACGAGGCCCCCGAGATCGTGCGGGTGGCGGATGTCTCCAAGCGCTTCGTGATCCGCAAGGACAACTCGCTCAAGGAGCGGTTGGTCGCCTTCGGGCGCGGGCGCGAGCACCGCGAGGAGTTCTGGGCGCTGCGCGACGTCTCCGTCAGCATCCAGGCCGGCCACACCGTGGCCCTCATCGGCCACAACGGCTCGGGCAAGAGCACCCTGCTGAAGGTCATCGGCGGCATCATCGACCCGACGTCCGGCAGTGTCGCCCGCCGCGGCCGCATCGCCGCGCTCCTGGAGCTCGGCGCCGGGTTCCACCCCGACCTCACCGGGCGCGAGAACGTCTACCTCAATGCCTCGATCCTCGGGCTCAGCCGCGAGGAGACGGAGGAGCGGTTCGACGAGATCCTCAGCTTCTCCGGCATCGGCGACTTCATCGACACCCAGGTCAAGTTCTACTCGTCCGGCATGTACGTGCGCCTCGCCTTCGCGGTCGCGGTGCACACCGACCCCGACCTCCTGCTGGTCGACGAGGTGCTCGCCGTGGGCGACGAGGCGTTCCAGCGCAAGTGCCTCGACAAGATCCGCTCCTTCCAGCAGGAGGGGCGCACCATCATCCTGGTGACCCACAACCTCGGGCAGGTCACAGAGCTCGCCGACCGGGCGATCCTCCTCAACAAGGGCGCGGTCGTCTACGACGGCGAGCCGGGCGGAGCGGTCACCGAGTTCCGCAACATCCTCGAAGGCCGGCGCGTGATCGAGGCCGAGGCCGAGGCGGCCGTGCACGCGTCCAAGCACGGCGACGCCGTGGCCGCGGTCGACCCGGGCCGCGTGATCAGCGCCCGCGCCTGGGCGGACGGCCGCGAGCCGGGCGACCCGGTCGAGCCCGGCGACGACCTGCGCATCGAGGTCACCCTGGAGCACGACGAGGGCATCGACGACTGGATGTGCGCCATCCAGATCGACAACACGCTCGGTCAGCCCGTGTACGGCACCACCACGGCGCGCATCGGAGTGGACATGCCCCGGCTGAAGGAGCGCCGCACGGTCGCGTTCCTCCTCCGCGACGCGCGCTTCGGCGCCGGCAAGTACTTCGTGAACGCCTCACTGATGGCGCGCGCCGGCCAGCACCTGTCGGACATGCCGCAGGCCTGCTCGTTCGACGTCCCGTACTACCCGCTCGCGGTCGGGACGGTGCACTCCGTCCCCGAGGTCGTCGAGCCGACGGCGTGACGGGCCTCCCCGCCGGCGACGCCTCGCGCGCCACCCCGCGTGTGCTCGCGGTGACGGTGACCTACAACTCCGCCGACACCATCGAGCCGTTCCTGTCGTCGCTCGCGACCGCCGGGCGGATCGACGAGGTCGTCGTCGCCGACAACGCCTCCGCCGAGGCGGACGTGGTCGGCGCGGCGGTGCGTGCGGCCGGCTACCGGTTCGTCGAGCTGCCGGCGAACGAGGGGTACGGCGGCGGTGTGCGCGGAGCGGTGGACGCCGCCGAGGCGGTGCCCGACTACATCCTCGTCGCGAACCCCGACGTCGTCTTCTCCCCCGGCGCCGTGGACGCGCTGGTCGCCGCGGGCGAGCAGCTTCCGCAGGCCGGGTCGCTCGGCCCGAAGATCCTCGACGCCGACGGCACCGTCTACCCGTCCGCACGCCGGCTGCCGTCGCTGCGCACCGGTGTCGCGCACGCGCTGTTCGGCCGCATCTGGCCCACGAACCCGTGGACGGTCCGCTATCGCGCCGAGCGGGAGACGGAGACCCGCCGCAACGCCGGCTGGCTCTCCGGAGCCTGCCTGCTCGTCCGCGGCGAGGCGTACCGGCAGCTGGGCGGGTTCGACCCGGGCTACTTCATGTACTTCGAGGACGTCGACCTCGGCGACCGCCTCGGCAAGGCCGGGTGGAGCAACGTCTACGTGCCCGAGGCCGTGGTGACCCACACCGGCGCGCACTCGACGTCGCGGGAGCGCAAGCGGATGGAGCAGGCGCATCACGACAGCGCCTACCGGTACCTCTCGCGCAAGTACAACGCCTGGTACTTCGCGCCGCTCCGGCTCGCCGTGCGCCTGGGACTCTGGGGCCGGCTGTGGTGGGTCTCTCGGTGAGCGCCGCATCCTTCGCCCGTCGCGCCGTGTCGGCGGTCAGCTGGCGCGTCGCCATGCGCCGGTACCGGGCGGGCCGCTTCCGGATGCGCGAACTGCTGCGCAACGGCGAGCCGGACGGTGTGGCCGTCATCATGTGCCTGTGGAACCGGCGCGAGCGCATCGACGCCGTGCTCACCCAGCTGGACGCGCAGCAGGGCACCCGCGTCCGCCTCGTGCTCTGGAACAACAACCCCGCCGACGACGCGTACTACCGGGAGCGGATCGCCGCCTACCGCGCCCACGGCGCCCTGTCGTCCGTGTCGCTGGTCTCCAGCGGCGTGAATGTCGGCGGCCTCGGGCGCTTCTTCGTCGCGCGCCGCCTCTGGGCCGCCGGCGAGCGCGGCGCGTTCGTCATGCTCGACGACGACCAGGACGTCAGCGACCACTTCCTCGCCAACCTCCTCGACGCGTGGGAACCCCGCACCATCGCCGGCTATTGGGCGTGGACCATGGAGGGCGAGTACTGGGCGCGCACGCCCGCTGAGCCCGGCGACCGCGTCAGCTACGTCGGCACCGGGGGCTGCGCGTGCGATCTCGACATCGTCTCCGACCTGTCGTTCTTCACCGAGCTGCCGCGTTACTTCGCCTTCCTCGAGGACATCTGGATGTGCGGCTACGCCCGCAAGCGCGGCTGGGTGCTGCGCAAGGTCGACACCCCCGTGGAGTTCGTGCTCGACGAGACCAACCAGCACCACACGCTCGCCGAGCGCAAGGCGGAGTTCTACCGCTACCTGCAGCTCGACGACAGCCGCTGAGCGGCCACCGCCCCGGCGCCGGTCAGCAGGCGATGTAGCCGGTCACCGCACCGGTGAGGGCCGCGGGGCCGCCGACGAAGTAGACCTTCGAGGCTTTCATCTTCACGATGTCGTCGCCGACCGAGCGCGGGAGGCACCAGCTCGGCGACAGGTAGAGCGGCGCCTTGGCTGCGCCCGCCATCGCCGCGGCGGAGAGCGCGTCGGGGAAGTCGATGCCGGAGGCGACGAAGACGGTGCCCGCCGAGGCGAACCGCTGGCTGTTCACCAGGTGGCTGGTGTCGTAGCGGTCCGCTCCTCCCACCCTTGTCACGGCGACCCCGGCGGAGCGCAGCGACGTGTCGAAGCTGGGCGCCACGATCGCGGAACCGCCGACGACTGTGGCCGACGTCAGCTTGGCGGCGGAGACGAACCCGGCGGTCGCCGCGTCAGCCGGCCCGAACCCGCTGACGAGCAGCACGGGCTGGCCGCCCGCGCTCGCGGCGGACGCCGCGGACAGCGCATCCGGGAAGTTCAGGCCGCCGGCGAAGTAGGCGGCCGTCGCGCCCGGGAAGGCGTACTTCGCGAGCTGCCGCGAGGTCTCGAACCGGTCGAAGCCGGCGATGCGGACCACGTTGGGCTGCACGGTCGCGAGCTTCGCGAGCACGGCATCCGCGATGACGTTGGGCCCGCCGACGACCACGATCTTGGCCGGCGTCAGGCGCTTCACCTCGGCGAGGACGCCTGCGGGGACGTCTCCGCCCGTGGTGAGCAGCAGCGGGCCCTTCTGGGCGGCGGCCGCGGCGCTGGCGGCAATCGCGTCGGCGTATCCCTGCCCGGAGGCGACGTACACGACGGGCACGCCGGGGGTGGGATACGCCGCCTGCGACACGGCGACGGAGGTCGCGTAGCGGTCGGAGCCCTGCACGCGGTAGGCGCCCGGCGCTCCCCCGAGCGCGCTGGAGTAGAACTGCGCCCGGCATCCGAGGTCGGTGGGGCCGGACGGGTTCCCGGATGCGGGAAGCGCCGTCACGCACGCCGTGTACTGGCCGTCGCCGGTGCGCGGGACGCTCGCCGAGAATCCGTGGGCCGCTCCCGCGTTCGGGTAGGCGTTCGCGATGTCCGGCCGGCTGCCGTTCGCGGCCACGGTGGTCGTGGTGGTGCCCGCCGGCGTCTTCCAGGTGATCCGGACCGAGATGGACGTGGAGGCGAGCGTCTGGTCGAGCGCCCAGCCGCCGATGGCGAACGCGGTCGCCTGCAGGTTCGCCGCCTCGAAGTTGCCGATGGGCGGCACGCCCGACGTGGCCGATCCGAACCAGTCGGTGTAGAGGCGCCAGAAGTTGCGGTTGCCGTAGGCCGAGCATCCGTCGCCGGTGCCGTACAGGTTCGCGAGCGCCGCCGGGTTCGGCTGATACGGCGTGTAGTAGTAGAGGGCGGCCGTCGCGGCGTTGCGCACCAGCACGTTGGCCGCACCGCACGCGGCGTTCGGGCTGTAGCGGATGGCGCTCACCTGCCCGACCGGGATCCAGGTGAAGTAGCTGGAGGTGCCGGGCGGGTTGCCGTAGCGCTTGAACTGCCAGGCGGCCTTGTAGACCTGGTTGTAGAACCCGAGGGTCTGCGGGTCGCACGGACCGGTGTCAGGACAGGCGAAGCCGGTCGCCTTCTGGTACTGGCCCGTGGTCGGCCAGGTGTCCGTCACCAGGCTCTGCTCCTTCTCGAGCAGGACCAGGAGGACCTTCTGACTGATGCTGCAGGCCGCGCCGACCTTGGCGATGATCGCTGCCGCCGTCTCGCCGGCGGCGCCGGTGTAGGCGGCGCACATCGCGTCCGCCGCCCGGGAGTACGTGGTCTCGCGGTAGTCCTTGAGGCAGGTGTAGCCGGCGCGGCAGGCCGGGACCTGCGCGTTCAGGAAGTTCTGGATGGACCCCGCGTCCGCCGCTCCCCCGTTGTAGAAGTTGGAGTCGCTGATGATGTACCCGGCCTGGAAGTCCGAACCGGAGGCGGCCTGCGCACTCGGGCCGGGCGCGGTCAGCGAGCCGACGAGGACGACGGCGAGCACGGAGAGCGCGGCGGTGAGCAGGCGGAACCGGTGGCGAGGGGGCGTCACATCGCGAGCTTAGTTGTGCGGCGCAACGAAACAGCGTCGCGACGCAGTATTCCTGCGAATTCTTTCACGGAACGCCGGTTTGTTGAGCAATGCTCGCCTCAGCGTCCCGCGGTGGTCACTCCTGCTCGAGCAAGGCGCGCAGGTAGCTGCCGTAGCCGCTCTTGACGAGCGGACCGGCCAGCGCCTCCAGCTGCAGGTCGTCGATCCAGCCGGCGCGCCAGGCGATCTCCTCGATGCAGCCGACCTTGAAGCCCTGCCGGTCCTCGATCACGCGGACGTACTCGGACGCCTGCATCATCGACTCGAACGTGCCGGTGTCGAGCCACGCGGTGCCGCGGTCGAGCACCTGCACCTGCAGGCGGCCGGCCTCCAGGTAGCGCTCATTGACCGTGGAGATCTCGAGCTCGCCTCGCGCGCTCGGCTCGATGGTCTTCGCGATCTCGACGACCGAGTTGTCGTAGAAGTAGAGACCGGGGACGGCGTACTTCGACTTCGGGCGCGCGGGCTTCTCCTCGATCGAGATGGCCCGGAAGGCATCGTCGAACTCGACGACGCCGTACGCGGTGGGGTTGCTCACCTGGTAGGCGAAGATCAGCGCGCCCTCGATCGAGTTGTGGTTGCGCAGCGACGAGCCGAGGCCCGTGCCGTGGAAGATGTTGTCGCCGAGCACCAGGGCGACCGACTCGTCGCCGATGAACTCCTCGCCGATGATGAAGGCCTGCGCCAGTCCGTCGGGCGACTCCTGCACCGCGTACTCCAGCCGGATGCCGAGCTGCGAGCCGTCGCCGAGGAGGGCGCGGAACTGCTCGTTGTACTCCGGGGTCGTGATGATGAGGATCTCGTCGATCCCGGCCATCATCAGCGTGGACAGCGGGTAGTACACCATCGGCTTGTCGTAGATCGGCATCAGCTGCTTCGAGATGCCCTTGGTGATCGGCCAGAGTCGGGTACCGGAGCCCCCGGCGAGGATGATGCCGCGCATCGGTCAGTTGCCTCCGTTGTGGGTGGATGCGTCGAGCGACGCGTAGTAGGCGCGCGCGGCGTCCCAGGTGGGCAGCAGGCCGGCGGCCGCCGCCTCCGCGAGCGAGGGCGCCTCGGTGTCCTTCGGCGAGAGCAGAGGCTCGCCGGCCTCGTCGGGGAAGCGCAGCGCGATGTCGGGGTCGAGCGGGTTGATGCCGTGCTCGCGGCCGGGGTTGTACACGTCGGTCACCAGGTAGCTGACGGTGGCGTCGTCGGTGAGCGCCACGAAGCAGTGCCCCAGGCCTTCGGCGATGTAGATCGCGCGGCGGTCGACGTCGTCGAGGAGCACGGAGTCCCACTGCCCGTACGTCGGCGAGCCGACGCGGATGTCGATCACGTAGTCGAGCACCGCGCCCCGGGTCGCCGTCACGTACTTGGCCTGGCTCGGCGGGATGTCCGCGAAGTGGATGCCGCGCACGGAACCGCGACGGGACACCGAGGTGTTCGCCTGTCGCAGGTCGAGGCGGTGGCCCACGGCCTCCTCCAGCCGGTCGAAGCGGTACCACTCCAGGAACACGCCGCGATCGTCGGCATGCTGCTTCGGAGTGATCTCGTACGAGTCGGGGATGCTCAGTTCACGGATCTGCACCCCGGAAGTCTACTGGCAGACCTGAAGAGCCCCCACCTTGTCGCCCAGAGCCGCGGCTCCGCCGAGCGTGGTGAGCGCCGGCGAGCGCAGCGCGATCTCCGCCGATCCCGCGTACAGGCAGCCGGCCTGCGTCACGAGCAGCGGGCTGTGCGTCCCGCCCGCCCAGGCGGCGCCGGCCAGTGCGTCGGGGAAGGTGGTGCCCGAGGCGAAGTACGCGGCCGGTGTCGGGGAGCCGCCGAACGCGTCCTGGTTCACCACCATGCTGGTCGCGAAGCGGTCGCTCCCCCAGACGCGCGTGACGGTGAAGTGCAGGTTGCGCAGGCTCGCCTCGAAGTCCGGCGAGATGATCGAGGTGCCTCCCACGATCTTGACCGAGGTGATCCCCATGGCGACGAGTGCGTCGACCGTCCCCTGGTCTGCGGCGGTCAGACCGCCGTTGACGAGGATGACCGGCTGCCCGTGGGCGCCTGCGGCGCCGCCTGCCGACAGGGCGTCCGGAAATCCGAGGCCGGAGGCCAGGTAGGCGGTGTGCGCCCCGGCGCTCGTGCCGAAGATCTTCTCCGAGATCTGGATGGAGGTGTCGAAGCGGGACCCTCCGTAGATGCGCTCGACGGACTGGCCGGCTTGCACGGTCGCGAGCTGATCGAGCACTGCCTGGGTGATGACGGCGGGGCCGCCCGCCACGTAGATCTTCGCCGGCTTCAACCGCTGCAGCTCCGCGAATGTCGCGGCGGGGACGGCGCCCGGCATGGTCAGGAGCAGCGGGCCGCCGGCCTTGGCGGCGGCGGGCGCCGCGGCGAGCGCGTCCGGGAAGTCGAGCCCGTTCGCGACGAAGACGGTCAGGGTGCCGGGCGTGGGGCTCGGGAACGCCGCCTGCGAGATGGCGGCGGCGGTGAAGAACCGGTCGGCGCCCGAGACGCGCTGCGACGACGGCACCGAACCGGCCGTCGACGAGCCGTACCAGGCGTTGAAGAGCATCCAGAAGTTGCGGATGCCGTAGGCCGAGCAGTCGTCGCCCTCACCCGGGTAGCTGTCGAGAGACGCCTGGTTCGGGGTGTACGGCGTGTAGTAGTACAGCGCGGCGGTCGCCTTGTTCTGGATGGCGACCTGCTTGCTGCCGCATCCGGCGTCGAGGTTGTACCGAACCGGGCTGACCTTGCCGACCGGGAACCAGTCGAAGTCCGTACCGACCCCGTAGCGCTTGAACTGCCAGGCCGCTCCGTACACCTGGTTGAAGAAACCGGTGGTGTCGGCGTCGTTCGTGCTGCAGCCGAGATCGGTGTCCGGGCAGTTCCAGCCGGTGGCGAAGTCGTACGCGTCCTGCGTCGGCGCGGTGGACGTCACCAGGCCCTGCTCCTTCTGGAGCAGCACGATCAGAACGACCGGGTTGATGCCGCAACTGGTCGCCACCGTCGCGATGATGTGCGCGGCGTTCTGCGAGGCCGCCGCGGCGTAGCCGTTGCACTCGGCGTCGGCGGCCTTCGCCACGGTCGCCGTGGTGTAGGACTTCAGGCACGTTGGATTCGTACCGGCGCAGGTCGCCACCTTCGAGTTCAGGAAGGTCTGGATCTGCGTCTCGTTCCACGCCGTCCCGTTGAAGAAGACGGCGTCGCTCGCCAGGTCGCCGTCGATGAACTTCGACGGGTCGGCGTCCGCCGCCGCGAACGGCTGCAGGCCTCCCCGGGCGGTGACACCGCCGAGAGCCGCCGCCACGTTGGCGTTCTCCTGCTCCGGCGTCGCCGCGCGGCCCGCCGAGGCCTTCGCGACCGCCGCGTAGTACGCGTCCGCCTGTGCTCCGTCGTCGGCCGCAGCCGGCGTCCCCGTCGCTGTGAGCGCCAGCGCGGCGAGCGTCGCAGCGAGCACAGCGGTGACCAGTGCGCGGGTCCGTGCCCGCATTCCCCCCAAGACCATGAGCGGCAGCCTAGCGGTGCCCGCTTGTGCGAGCGCAAGAGCTTCCGCGCCCCACCCGGTAGAATCTCTCCGGTATTCCACGACTCCGTGAGGCAGGTCACCCACCCCCATGAAGATTCTCGTCACCGGCGGCGCCGGTTTCATCGGCTCCAACTTCGTCCGCCGTACCCTGCAGGACGCCTACCCCGGCCTCGAGGGCGCCGAGGTCGTCGTGCTCGACGCGCTGACGTACTCCGGCAACCTGGCCAACCTGGCGCCCGTGGCGGACTCGCCGCGCTACACGTTCGTGAAGGGCGACATCCGTGACGGCGGCCTGCTCGACGAGCTCTTCCCCACCGTGGATGCGGTGGTGCACTTCGCCGCGGAGTCGCACGTCGACCGCTCGGTGCGCGACGCCTCGATCTTCGTCGAGACCAACGTGCTCGGCACGCAGCAGCTGCTCGACGCGGCGCTGCGCAACAACCTGAAGCGCTTCGTCCACGTCTCCACCGACGAGGTCTACGGCTCGATCGCCGAGGGCTCCTGGGCCGAGGACCGCCCGCTCGAGCCGAACTCGCCCTACTCCGCGTCGAAGGCCGGAAGCGACCTGCTCGCCCGCAGCTACTTCCGCACGCACGGCCTCAACCTCTCGATCACGCGCTGCTCGAACAACTACGGGCCGTACCACTTCCCCGAGAAGGTCATCCCGCTGTTCGTCACGAACCTGATCGACGACAAGCACGTTCCGCTCTACGGCGAGGGCAACAACATCCGCGACTGGCTGCACGTCGACGACCACACCCGCGGCATCGCGATGGTGCTGGTGAACGGCCGCGCCGGCGAGATCTACAACATCGGCGGCGGAACCGAGCTCACCAACAAGGAGCTGACCCAGCTGCTGCTCGACGCGACCGGCAAGGACTGGTCGTACGTCGACCGCGTCGCCGACCGCCTCGGTCACGACCTCCGCTACTCGGTCGACATCTCGAAGATCCGCTCCGAGCTCGGGTACGAGCCGCTCGTCCCGTTCCAGCAGGGTCTGGCCGACGTGGTGCAGTGGTACCGCGACAACCGCGCCTGGTGGGAGCCGCTGAAGGCCCGCGCGGCGCTCGACAACTGATGACGCGCTACCTGATCGCCGGCGCGGCCGGCATGCTCGGCCGAGACCTGCAGAAGGCCCTCGCCGGGCACGACGTCACCGCGCTCGCCCGCGCGGACCTCGACGTGACCGACCGCGATGCCGTCCTCGCCGCCGTCGAGGGCCACGACGTCGTCCTCAACGCCTCCGCCTACACGAAGGTGGACGACGCCGAGACGCACGAGGACGAGGCCTACGCGATCAACGCGCTCGGCACCGAGAACCTCGCCATCGCGGCCGCCCGGAACGGCGCCCGGTTCGTGACCGTGTCCACCGACTACGTGTTCGACGGTCACGCGACCTCCCCCTACGCCGAGGACACCCCGCGCGACCCCATCAACGCCTACGGCCGCACCAAGGCCGCCGGCGAGGAGCTGGCGCTCGCAGCGCATCCGTCCGGCGCCTTCGTGGTCCGCACGGCCTGGCTCTACGGCGCCGACGGCCCGAACTTCGCCAAGACGATGGTGAAGCTCGCGGGCAGCCACGAGACCGTCAGCGTGGTGGACGACCAGCTCGGCCAGCCGACCTGGACCGGCGACCTCGCCGCCCGGATCGTCGAGCTGGTCGGGTCGGACGCCCCGGCGGGGATCTATCACGGCACGAATTCCGGCCAGGCGACCTGGTTCGAGTTCGCCCGGGCGGTCTTCGCGGAGGCCGGTCTCGACCCCGAGCGCGTCACGCCCACGGACAGCTCCACGTTCGTGCGCCCCGCGGCGCGTCCGTCGTACTCGGTGCTCGGCCACGACGCCTGGGCCGCGGCCGGGCTCGCGCCGCTGCGCCCCTGGCGGGAGGCCCTCTCCGACGCCACGCGCGCGGGTCTGTTCGCTTAACTCCCCCCGTGCGGCCGCACCCTGATCGGGGGATTTGTGGCTCCTCTCGCCGCGGCATTAGGTTGACTCGCAGCACCGACAATGCGGGGGATCGAAGGACACCGGTCCGACCTCGCCGGCTGACGAGGGACCTTCCGTGAATCGAGCACTCACTTTCGCCGTGGCGGCCGCTGCGGCGTTGGCCGTCATCGCGCCGGCGCCGGCGTTCGCCGCGACGGCCGGGTCCGAGCGCCGAGCGACGGTCGCCGCGGTCACCGCGCCGGCTCCGGCGACGGCCGATCCGGGCAGCGCCTCGCCCTCGGACGCCACGCCGCCCGCTCTGCCCCAGCTGCACCGCCGCTCGGCCGGATCGTTTGCGGGAGCCGCGGCGAAGCTGGCCCCGGAGGTGGCGAAGGCCGTCCAGCGCGACCTGGACATCTCCCCGGCCGAGTACCTGGCACGCGCAGCAGCGGCCCAGGACGGCGACGCCCTGGTCGATGCCCTGCGCGCGCGGACCGGCGCCCGCGTCGCCGCCACCCTCGATGGCACCGCTCTGACCGTCTACGCCTCCGACGCGCGAACCGCCGACCTCGCGCGACAGGCCGGGGCGACCGCGGTGGTCGGCTCGGCTCCGCAGCATCCGGTGGCCCCGCTGACGCTGCACCCCCTCGCGGGTGAGGTGTACGGCGGGGAGCCGTACCTGATCCCGGCGACAGCCGGCAGCTACCGCTGCTCGGCCGGATTCCCCGGCTTCGCCCTGGCGACCGGAGCGCCGCAGCTGCTGTCCGCGGGCCACTGCGCGATGGCGGGCTCCAGCGCCACCTACGAGCTCTCCATGCCGGGCGGTCCGTACGTGACGACAGGCTCCGACGGCACGGCCGTCGGACCGCTGGGGGCCTGGATCCCCGGTGCCGTCCAGTTCGGGAACTACGGCGACTCGTCCCTCATGTCGCTCACGGCCGGCCACTCCTCGCAGCCGTCCGCCCTCACCTGGGGCGGCGGAGCCGGGGCTCCGACCGCGACAGCGCCCATGACGGTCACCAGCGTGGCGGCGGCCGTGGTCGGCGCTCCGCTCTGCAAGAGCGGCTCGACCACGGGATGGACGTGCGGCACGGTCCTCGACACCGACACCACGGTCTACGTTCAGGACGAGCAGGGCACGCACACCGTGAACTCGATCATCGCGTCGACCTGCGCGGACCACGGCGACAGCGGCGGCGCTGCCCTCATCGGGAACGCGGCCGTGGGTGTCGTCTCCGCCGGACCGGACGTGGCCTGCTCCGACCCCGACTACTACACCGCGTTCTACCCGATGGCGTCGTCCACGGGCGGCTCGAGCGTGACCTCGCGCTACGCCTCCACCTGGGAGCCCGCGGTCTCCGTGTCCGCGACCGTCGCCGTCACCTCGCTGCCCGCGACGAACCGCGTGTCGCAGGGCGGCGTGATCTCGGGGACGATCAGCGGCGCGACCCCCGGGACCACGGTCCGTCTCCAGCTCGCGAACGAGGCCACCGCCCGCGTCGCGACGGTCGTGAACGGCGCCTGGTCCGTCTCCCTGGTCGGCGCCCCGACCGGCGCCACGACCTTCACCGCGCGCGCCGCGTACGGCACCTACTCGCTCGGAGCCGCCGTCTCCGGCCCGTTGTCGATCGTGCCGATCCCGACCCAGCGGGTGGCCGGCTCCGACCGCTTCACGACGAGCGTGCAGATCGCCCAGCAGGCCTACCCCACCACCGCGGACGTCGTCTACGTCGCGACCGGCCTCAACTACCCGGACGCACTGAGCGCTGGTCCGGCCGCTGCGAAGCAGGGCGGACCGCTGCTGCTCGTCGGGTACACGCTCTCGGACGCTGTCCGCAGCGAGATCCTGTCGCTCCAACCGAAGAAGATCGTCATCGTCGGCGGCGTCAACGCCGTACCGCCCGCGGTCGAGGATTCGCTCCAGCAGGTGGGACAGCAGCTCAGCGCCACCGTGTCGCGCGTCGCCGGCGTCGACCGCTTCGACACCTCCCAGCGGCTGGCCACCCTCGCGTTCGGTGGCTCGATCCCCTCCGCGTACGTCGCGACCGGCACGAACTTCCCCGACGCCCTCGCGGCGGGTGCGGCCGCGGGTGCGCACGGCGCACCGGTCCTCCTCGTGAACGGCGGCGCCGGAGGGATCGACGCCGGCACCACCGCCTTCCTCAACGCGAAGGGCACCACGTCGGTCATGGTCGTCGGAGGTCCGACGGTCGTCACACCGGGCGTGGCCTCGGGCCTCGCGGCCAACGGCCGCACGGTCACGCGGTACTACGGCGGGGACCGCTTCGAGACGGCGGAGGCCGTCGGGCGCGGCGCCTTCCCCACCTTCACGACGGCCTATCTCGCCAATGGCTTCGGGTTCCCCGACGCGCTGGCGGGCTCCGCGCTGGCGGCGAGCAAGGGCGCGCCGCTGTTCACCACCAACGGCAGCTGCGTGCCACGCTCGGTCCTCGGCGATCTGGCCGCGCAGAACACCGGAATGGTCTACCTTCTGGGCGGGACGTCCGTGCTGAGCCCGGGCCTGCAATCCCTCCCCGCCTGCTGATCTGCGAAGCCGGCGCCCAGGGTCTTCCTGGGCGGCTCGTGGTTTCATAGGAACCTGGACGAGCCGGCGCGTGGAGACGGGAGCAGGATGACCACCCTCAGAGTGATCGTCGACGACCTCGTCGGCGACGAGCCGCGAGGGACCCGCCGCTACACGGAGGAGCTCACCCGGCAGCTCATCGCCACGGCCCCCGCCGGGTGCGATGTCGAGGCCATCGTCTCCGCCGTGACCGAGGAGCAGCTCGCCCGCGTGAACGACCGGCTCCCCGGCGTCGCCACGGTCACCCGGCTGTCGGTGGGCCGTCGGGAGCTCGCGCTCGCCTGGCAGTCCGGCCTCTCCGTCGGCGGACCGCTCGGGATGCTGCACGCGCCGACCCTGCTCGCGCCGCTGCGCCGCCACGAGCGCGGCGACACCACCCAGCAGCTCGCCGTGACCATCCACGACACCCTCGCCTGGACGCATCCGGCGGCACTCGGCCAGACCGCCACCGCCTGGACCAAGGCGATGACGCGCCGGGCCCGCCGCTTCGCGGACGCCGTCGTCGTGCCGACCCACGCCGTCGCCGACCGGCTCTCCGAGCGCTTCGACTTCGGCGACCGCATCCGGGTGATCGGCGGTGCGCCCGCCACCACCCTCCGCCTGCCGGAGGACGCAGACGAGCGCGCGGAGCGCCTCGGCCTCCCCGAGCGCTACGCGCTGACGCTCGGCACCATCGAGCCGCGCAAGGGCGTCGCCGACCTGATCCGGGCCGTCGCGCGGCCCGAGGCGCACGACATCCCGCTCCTCATCGTGGGGCCGGACCGCCTCGGCGAGACGTCCGCCTCCGGCGTCGCCGCCGCCGCGGGGCTGCCGGAGGACCGGGTGCGAGCGCTCGGCCGGCTCGACGACCCCGACTTCGCCGTAGTGCTCGACCGCGCCACCCTCTTCGTCTTCCCCAGCCGCGCCGAGGGCTTCGGCCTCCCGGTCGTCGAGGCGTTCAAGTTCGGGCTGCCGGTCATCCACTCGGACGACCCCGCCCTGGTCGAGGTCGCCGGAGGCGCGGGCCTCGCGGTCGAGCGTCCCACCGCGGACGGCGACACCGGCTATCCGGAGCGGCTCGCGGCCGCGATCGCGCGGGTGCTCGACGATGCCGAACTGAGCGCCCGCCTGCGCGTGCTAGCCTCGGACCGCGCCCGAGCGTTCAGCTGGCGGGACTCCGCCGAGCGCGTCTGGCAGCTCCACGCGGACCTCTGACCCCCGGTCACCCTCACACTCATGTCACCTGCCACTCCGACCTCCGTCACCCCGTCGGCCTCCCGCCTCACCTCGCTGGACGGCCTGCGCGGCATCGCCGCGCTCATCGTGCTGGCCCACCACGCCTCGCTGCTCACCCCCGCCATCTCCGCCGCGTACATCGCGACGCCCGGGATGAGCGGACCGGTCGCGGGCAGCATCGGCTGGTGGTTCACGTACACGCCGCTGAAGATCTTCACCGCGGGTCCGGAGGCCGTGGTGGTCTTCTTCGTGCTCTCCGGCTTCGTGCTCAGCCTGCCGGTGCTCGGACCGCGCGCCTTCGACTGGATGTCGTACTACCCGCGACGCATCGCCCGGATCGGCGTCCCCGTCGTGGGCTCGCTGCTGTTCGCGACGGCGCTCGCCCTGCTCGTCCCGCAGCTCCCCCAGCACGCCATGAGCTCGTGGGTGTCGACCACCTCGGTGCCGCCGCCCTCGTTCTGGGATGTCGTCCACTACCTCGATCCGAGCCTGGGCAGCTGGTTCATCAACAACCCGCTGTGGTCGATCTACTGGGAGATGGCGTTCTCGCTGCTGCTCCCGGTGTTCGTCGGGCTCGCCGTGCTGCTGCGTCGCTGGTGGCCGCTGCTCATCGCGCTTGTGGTCGCGATCGTGATGTGCGGCTTCTTCGCGAACGCGCCGGCGTTCCGGTACCTGCCGGGGTTCTTCCTCGGCGCCGTCGCGGCCACGCAGCTGGAGCGCATCCACCGCGCGGGCGCTGCTCTGGCGGCACGCCGCTGGGGCTGGCTGGTCTGGCTCGCCGTCGCCGTGGCGTCCGCTGTGCTGCTCGTCGCGCACTGGATGACCACGTCGTCGACGCTCGCGGTGTGGCTCCAGGCGCTCCAGCCGGTCGCCGCCCTCGGCCTCCTGGTCTGCTGCCTCGAGTGGCGGCTGCTGGCCCGGGTGCTGTCGCACCAGCCGTTCCGCTGGCTCGGCATGATCTCGTTCAGCCTCTACCTCGTCCACGTGCCGATCATCGTCACGTTCAGCTACCTCTTCGGCAGCTGGGGCCCCACGCGCGTGGCCGCACTCGCCATCCCGACGGCTCTCGTCGCGGGGTCGCTGTTCTACCTCGCGGTGGAGAAGCCCGCGCACCGGTTCTCGAAGCGGGTGGGCAGCACGGTGGGACGCGCCTTCGCGGCGCGTGCCGAGCCCGCCGGGGCGCCCGAGCGGGAGTTAGCGCCGAGCGTCCGCGACTGAGCCGGCCTCGCGACCGGCCGCGGGCTCCTCCGTGGTCCCGGACTTCGCCTCCGGGGTGGCGGCCTCGTCGCGGCCGAACCAGGTGCTGTAGCGCTTCGAGGCCCAGACTCCGGCCGCCTTCGCCCAGCCGTGGCTGCGCTTCTCGATCAGCCAGGTGAAGCCGACCGCAACCACCACGGCGACGGGGATGCCGAAGATCAGGGCGACGTACCACGGCTGGTCGGCGAACAGGTAGGTGCTGAAGATCAGGATCGGCACGTGCACCAGGTACAGGCTGAACGAGATCGTTCCGGAGAACTGCACCGGCCGCGTCTCGAGCGTCGCACGCAGCGGGCGCCATCCGAGGGAGACGACCACGAGCCCCGCCGCGGCGAGCGGCACGAGCCCCTTCAGGACCGCGTCCAGGTCCGGCATGTCGGCGATACTCGGGCCGACGAGCCACGGAGCGATCAGGAGCAGGAGGCTGGCCACCGCGAGCGCCGCCCAGAGCGGGTGGCGGTACCAGTGCGTGTTGATCCGGTCCGCGACGTTGCGCACGGCGTCCAGACGGACCGCGATGACTGCGCCGACGAAGAACGCGGGAAGGTACTGCAGCTCGCCGGAGTCGGCGTGCACGCCGAGGTACGTGAGGGCGCACGCGGCCGCGAGACCGCCGATCCACCACTTCCGCACCGCGAGCGCGAGGACGGCGAAGATGGGCAGCGCCAGCGAGAAGACCAGCTCCCAGCGCAGGGACCACAGCGGGTTGTTGATCTGCCCGTCGCCGCCGAGCAGGTCCCAGCCCTTGACGATGTACTCCCAGCCGAAGTTCGGGGTGGAGGAGTCGCTGAGCCACGTACCGTCGGGCTGCGTGGACTTCTGCGGGATGGCCATGACCCACACGGCGGCGAGCAGGACAGACGCCATCACCGGCACGAGGAGGCGGACCGCACGGCGCGGGAAGTACGCGATCCAGTCGAACCCGCGCTTGCGGATCACCGGGAGCGTGACGACGAGTCCCGAGAGCACGAAGAAGACGATCACCGACTCGACGCCGGCGGTGAAGAGCTTCAGCGGCGTGTAGCTGATCCACCACATGGCCGAGCCCACCGGCGCCGATCCGCTGCCGGGTGCTCCGGGGAAGTCGGGGTTCGTGTACATCGCGTGGTGCAGCAGCACGACCACTGCCGCGAGACCGCGCAGACCGTCGAGTGCGGCCAACCGGCCGCCCGTCGCCTGTTTCGTCTTCTCTTCCACCCTCACACCTGTACCCGTCATAGGCGGGAGACGCTACGGGGTTGCTCTGGGCAGTTCCTGTGACCTGTTCAGGGGTCAGCTGGGTGCGCTCCGCGTGGCGCGCGGGCCGCGCGCGGAGCGCCACCTACCATGATCGCTATGCCTGCATCCCCCTCTCCGCTGGTCTCCGTCGTCATGGGGTCCGACTCCGATTGGTCGGTCATGCAGGAGGCGTCCCGCGTCCTGAGCGAATTCGACGTCGCCCACGAGGTGGAGGTCGTCTCGGCCCACCGGACGCCGGAGAAGATGATCGCGTTCGGCAAGGCCGCCGCGTCGCGCGGCGTGAAGGTCATCGTCGCGGGAGCCGGCGGAGCGGCGCATCTGCCCGGGATGCTCGCCGCCGTCACCACCCTGCCCGTCGTGGGCGTCCCCGTGCCGCTCGCCCGCCTCGACGGCCTGGATTCGCTCCTCTCGATCGTGCAGATGCCCGCCGGGGTCCCGGTCGCGACCGTGTCGATCGGCGGCGCGCGCAACGCCGGCCTGCTGGCGGTGAAGATCCTCGCCACCTCGGACAGCGCGCTCGAGCAGCGCCTCGCGGACTTCGCCGCCGACCTCGAGGCGAGCGTCGAGCAGAAGAACCAGGCCCTCAAATCCCAGCTGTGAGCCCGACGTCATGACCATCGCCACGCCCCTGCGCCACCCCGACGCCTCCTCGTCGCACACCATGACGAAGCGCGGCTGGTGGCTGGTGACCATGAACGTGCTCCTCCCGGGTTCCGCCCAGCTCGTCGCCGGCAACCGCACGCTCGGCCGCGTCGGCGTCCTGTCCACGCTGCTGCTGTGGGCGCTCGGGATCGTCACCCTCGTCACCTACCTGATCGCTCCGCAGGCCGTCTACACGCTCTTCACGCAGGCCGGCAGCCTGACGCTCGTGCAGTCGCTGCTGATCGCGTACGCGGTGCTGTGGGTCGTGCTGACGCTCGACACGCTGCGACTCGTCCGGCTGGTGCGCACCGCTCCGCGCTCGCGCGGCTGGATCGCGGCGTTCTCCGTGCTGGTGCTCGTCGGCGTCACCGGCACGGCGGGGTACGCGTCGATGGTGGCGGGGTCCGCCCGCGGCGCGCTCGGCGACATCTTCTCGGCCGGCCCGTCCCAGCCCCCCATCGACGGCCGCTACAACATCATGCTGCTCGGCGGCGACGCCGGCCCCGACCGCGACGGGCTGCGCCCGGACAGCATGTCGATCGTGAGCGTGGACGCGAGCACCGGCCAGGCCGTGACCATCGGCCTCCCCCGCGACCTCGACCCCGTGCCGTTCCCGAAGAAGTCGCCGCTGCACGCCCTCTACCCCGACGGCTACGGGTACAAGGACCGCTGCGACGTCGACGTCTGCCAGCTGAACTCGATCTACACCGAGGTCGAGCTCTACAAGCCCAAGCTGTACCCGGACGCGGCGAAGAACAACAGCGAGCCCGGCATCGAGGCGATGCGCGACGCGCTGGAGGGCGCGACCGGCCTCACCATCCAGTACTACGTGCTCATCGACATGCAGGGCTTCGCCGACCTGGTGGATGCGGTGGGCGGCGTCGACGTGACCGTGAAGGACCGCATCCCGATCGGCGGGGACGAGAACCTGAACGGCGTCGTCGAGTGGATCGAGCCGGGCAACCGTCACCTCGACGGCTACCACGCGCAGTGGTACGCCCGGGCGCGGCACGGTTCGAGCGACTACGACCGGATGGCGCGTCAGCGCGAACTGCAGGACGCCATCCTGAAGCAGGTGAACCCCGTGAACGTCGTGTCGAAGTTCCAGGACATCGCCAAGGCCGGCGCCCAGGTGATGAAGACGGACATCCCGCAGTCGATGCTCGGCTACTTCGTCGACCTGGGGCTCAAGACCCGCAAGCTGCCGGTGCAGCAGCTGGAGCTCGTCCCGCCGACGATCGACCCGACGGACCCGGACTACACGCAGATCCGCCAGCTCGTGCAGCAGTCGCTGCACCCGGCCACGGCGAAGCCCGCCGGCAGCTGACGCCGCCGACGCCGCCGGCCGAGGCGCTCAGCCCTCGAAGAAGGCCGCCGCTGCCCGCGCCCGGTACACCACGTCGTCGAGGTCCTCGCCGCTCACGGTGACGTGCCCGACCTTCCGGCCCGGCCGGGGCGCCTTGCCGTAGCCGTGGAACTTGGCTTCGGGATGCGCGGCGAGCGCGGCCGGGTAACGGTCCTGCAGCGTCCCTTCGGACGGCCCGCCGAGGATGTTCACCATCACGGACCAGTCGGCACGCGGCTCCGTGGAGCCGAGCGGCAGGTCGAGGACGGCGCGCAGGTGCTGCTCGAACTGCCCGGTCACCGCGCCCTCGATCGACCAGTGGCCGCTGTTGTGCGGGCGCATGGCCAGCTCGTTGACGAGGACGCGACCGTCCGTCGTCTCGAACAGTTCCACCGCCAGCACACCGGTGACGCCGAGACCCTCGGCCACGCGGCGCGCGATCTCCTCCGCGGCCTCCGCGACGCGGCCGGTCGCGCCGGGGGCCGGCGCCAGCACTTCGGCGCAGACGCCGTCGCGCTGGACCGTCTCGACGACCGGCCACGCGGCGATCTCGCCGGAGGGCCGCCGTGCGACCAGCTGCGCGAGCTCGCGGCGGAACGGCACCAGCTCCTCCACGAGGAGGGCGCCGCCGCGGCCGTCCTCGGCGAGCGCCAGGAACCAGTCGTCCGCGCCGGACGCGTCCGAGACGCCCCGGACCCCCTTGCCGTCGTATCCCCCGCGGGCCGTCTTGACGACGGCCCGTCCGCCGTGGTCCGCGAGGAAGGCGCCGAGCTCGTCGGCCGACTCCACCGCGGCCCAGTCGGGGACCGGCAGCCCCAGCTCGCTGAGCTTCGCGCGCATCTGCAGCTTGTCCTGCGCGTAGAGGAGGGCATCCGGACCGGGATGCACGGGGATGCCGCGCGACTGCAGCTCGCGCAGGATCGCCGGGGGCACATGCTCGTGGTCGAAGGTGATCACGTCGACGGTCTCGGCGAACGCGAGCACCGTGTCGAGGTCGCGGTAGTCGCCGACGCCGGTCGCGGCGAGGTCCGCGCTCATGCCCTCGGCCTCCTCCAGCACGCGCAACTCGATGCCGAGCTCGACCGCCGGGGGGATCATCATCCTGGCCAGCTGACCGCCGCCGATCACGCCGATGATGCGATTGGGCATGGGCTCTCTGCTCCTCTGATACTTTTCATCCTGGGCCGGGGGATTCACAGGAACGCGAAACCTGTCCCGCGTACTGTGACGACAACACAGACCATCTTCCCGCATCTCCAGGCAGGGGCATGACGACCGAAACCGCGACACCGGCGCACAAGGCGCGTCTCCTCCCGCAGCTGATCAAGTTCGGCGCGGTCGGCGCCGTCGGCTTCGTGGTGAACCTGGTCGTGTTCAACGTCCTGATGGTCGTCGTTCTGGTGAACGTGCCGCACAAGACGCTCTACGCCACGGCCATCGCGACGCTCGTCGCCATCGGCGCCAACTGGCTGGGCAACCGCTACTGGGCGTTCTCGAGCAACCGGAGCGACAACGCGACGCGCGAGGGCGTCGAGTTCTTCGTCGTCAGCCTCGCCGGCATGGCGATCCCGCTGCTGTGCGTCTGGGTGTCGCACTACCTGCTCGGGTTCCAGAGCCTGCTGGCGGACAACATCGCCAACAACGTCGTGGGGCTCGCCCTCGGCACCGTGTTCCGGTTCGCCTTCTACCGCTGGTGGGTGTTCTCCCCCGACCGCGCCGCGTCGAGGGCGAAGCGCGCGGGCCGTCGCCGCCCGATCACCGGGTCGACGCTAGCGGCTGCCCCAGACCGTGGTCTCGTCGGAGACTGACTCCGACTGCTGACGGCGGACGGCGACCACCGTCTGCGAGTGGTCCATCAGCTCCGACAGCGCGCGCTGCACCTGGTCGGCCTTCGGCACGTCCTTGAGCACCACCGGATGCTCCAGCCCCGAGTTGATCAGCACGTCGCCGGAGCGGAACAGGCTCTGCAACCAGGTGCGCCGCACCGACACGTCGTAGCCGCGGCTGTGCAGCAGCTCCTGCCGCACGCGGACGAAGAAGCCGTGGCGGAGGATCAGGCGCCGCGTCGTGATCGTGTACCGGCGGCTCAGCCACGCGGCCAGCGGCAGCAGGAACAGCAGCAGCACGACGGCGGCCGCGGCCGACCACAGCAGCACGATCTCCCACACCTCGCCGACCCGTCCGGCGAGGTAGCCGACGGCCCCGGCGGCCACGATCAGCACCAGGCTCGGCCAGAACAGGCGCCGGGCGTTCGACCGCAGCCGGGCGATGACACGCTCGGGTGGCTGGGCGGGCTGCGCGGCGGTCCCGTCCGGGGTGCTGGTCATGCTCAATTAATACCGCAGGTGCGTCACGTCGCCCGCTGCCACCGCGGTGCGGCCCGCATCCGACTCGACGATCAGCCGGCCGTCCTCGTCGATGCCCACCGCCGTGCCGAGCAGATCGTCGCCGGAGGGCAGCTGCACCCGCACCGGCCGGCCGATCGTGTGGCAGGCCTCGACGACCTCGTCGCGCAGCGCGCTCCGCAGCGGGTCGCCGCTCGCGGAGAGGAAGTCGCGGTAGAGGGTGGTGAGCTGGATGAGGTACGCCGACAGCACGCGGTCCGCGTCCTCGTCCTCGGCGCCCGCCAGCCGGAGCGATGTGGAGGTGTCGGTGGGCAGCTGCTCGCGCGTCTGGGCGAGGTTGACGCCGGCGCCGATGACGAGCCCGGACATCCCGGGCAGCAGCTCGGCGAGGATGCCGCACACCTTGTCCCCGTCGATCAGGACGTCATTGGGCCACTTCACCTGCACGCCGCCCGGGACCAGCGGACCGAGTGCGCGGCTCATGGCCAGCCCGGCCAGCAGCGGGAACCAGCCGTACGCGGTCGGCGGGAGCCCGGCCGGCTTGAGCAGCACCGAGATCGCAAGAGCCGTGCCCGGCGGCGTGACCCACACCCGGCCCAGGCGCCCGCGGCCGCCCGTCTGGTTGTCCGTGACCAGCACCGCGAGGTCCGGCAGGTCGCCGGCGCGCGCGCTCAGGACGTCGTTGGTCGAGCCCGCCTCGGGCAGCACCTCGAGGACCGGGACGATGGATCGGCTGCGTCGGAACTCCACGCGCCCAGTCTCTCGCACTGGGACTCTCCGCCAGCGCAGGCGGGCGGATTTGTAGGGTTTCGTCAACGGCACGGCCGTTCGGCTGGCCGGTAGAGTGAACGGCGTGACCGACACCGAACCCCGTCAGACCGAACAGCTCCCCGACCTGACCACCACCGCCGGCAAGCTCGCCGACCTGAAGGAACGGTTCCACGAGGCCGTGACCGCCAGCGGCCAGGCGGCCATCGAGAAGCAGCACGCGAAGGGCAAGCTGACCGCGCGCGAGCGCATCGAGCTCCTGCTCGACCAGGGCTCCTTCGTCGAGCTCGACGAGTTCGTCCGCCACCGCACGCACGCCTTCGGCATGGAGGCGAAGCGCCCCTACGGCGACGCCGTCGTCACCGGTGTCGGCACCATCCACGGCCGCAACGTCGCGGTGTTCAGCCAGGACTTCACCATCTTCGGCGGCTCCCTCGGCGAGGTCGCCGGCGAGAAGATCATCAAGGTGATGGACCACGCGCTCAAGACCGGCGTCCCGATGATCGGCATCCTCGACTCGGGCGGCGCGCGCATCCAGGAGGGTGTCGTCGCCCTGGGCAAGTACGGCGAGATCTTCCGCCGCAACACCGCGGCCTCCGGCGTCATCCCGCAGATCTCGATCGTGATGGGCCCGGCGGCCGGCGGCGCGGTGTACTCCCCCGCGCTCACGGACTTCGTCATCATGGTCGACAAGTCGAGCCACATGTTCGTCACCGGCCCGGACGTCATCAAGACCGTCACGGGCGAGGACGTCGGCTTCGAGGAGCTCGGCGGCGCACTCACCCACAACAAGGTGTCGGGCGTCTCGCACTACCTGGCGAGCGACGAGGAGGACGCGCTCGACTACGCGCGCACCCTGCTCAGCTACCTGCCGCAGAACAACCTGGCCGAGCTCCCCGCCTTCCAGTCGGAGCCGGAACTGGAGATCACGGATGCCGACCGCCGCCTCAACACGGTCATCCCCGACTCCCCCAACCAGCCCTACGACGTGAAGACGATCATCGAGGGCATCGTCGACGACGGCGAGTTCCTCGAGGTCCAGCCGCTGTTCGCGCCGAACATCGTGATCGGCTTCGCCCGCGTCGAGGGCCGCTCGGTCGGCATCGTCGCGAACCAGCCCAGCTCGATGGCCGGCACGCTGAACATCGACGCGGGTGAGAAGGCGTCGCGCTTCGTGCGGTTCTGCGACGCGTTCAGCATCCCGATCCTCACCCTCGTGGACGTGCCCGGCTATCTGCCCGGCACGGACCAGGAGTGGACGGGCGTCATCCGCCGCGGCGCGAAGCTCCTCTACGCGTACGCGGAGGCCACGGTGCCGCTGGTCACGATCATCACGCGCAAGGCCTACGGCGGCGCGTACATCGTGATGGGCTCCAAGCAGCTCGGCGCCGACATCAACCTCGCCTGGCCGACCGCGGAGATCGCCGTGATGGGCGGCCAGGGCGCCGTCAACATCCTGTACCGCGGCGAGATCAAGCGTGCGGAGGAGGCCGGCGAGGATGTGGCCGCCGTGCGCACGAAGCTCGCCAACGAGTACACCTACAACGTCGCCAGCCCGTTCCTCGCCGCCGAGCGCGGCGAGCTGGACGGCGTGATCGAGCCGGCGGCGACGCGCGTGTCGGTCATCAAGGCCCTGCGGGCGCTGCGCACCAAGCGGGCCTCGCTGCCGCCGAAGAAGCACGGGAACATCCCGCTGTGAGCGGCGCGCACGCGGCCGAGCCCCGCGGTTCGGCGCTCGACCCGTCCCAGCTCCGCTTCCTCACTCGCGGCGTGACCGCCGAGGAGGTGGCGGCCGTGACCGCCGTCCTCGCGGCCGCTGCCGCGGAGCAGGCCGCCGCCGCCAAAGAGGCGCAGGCCGAGCACGGCCCTGACGCGTGGGCGCGGACCCAGCGTGCGCTGCGCGGCGAGCTGCGCCCGGGTGGCGGAGCCTGGCGCTCGTTCTCGGGCTGAGGGGCGTTTGTACCCCTCTTGGGGCATCCCCCGAGTACGGGTCATACGGAAAGCTCGGGATGCGCCTCGAACGGGGGTCGTGAAATGTCCCCCAAGTGTCCTCCAAAATGACGACTATGTATTTATTGGGAGCGCAGCCACTATAGATATTGCTAGGTGTCTCTCCTCGTGAGTCACACCGCCAATCACTCGCCGACTAGGGTAAGCGGGCGAGTGCTTTGGGGGCGAGTCAGGGCGATATTCGGGTTGTCGCCCTGACTCGGGGTTTGAAAAGGGGCCGACAATTCGGGTGTCGGCCCCTTTCTCCGTTAACGCCCACCGAGTGGTGACTTCATGTCGCAATTCACGCCGCTTTCGCGCATCCACTCACCACTCGCCGGCCTCGATCGCCGAGGTGCACGTTGTTGTGCGGTTCCGCGGCGTGTCGGGCGCAACAACGTGCACCTCAGCGAGAGGCGGTCGCTTCCAGCGAGTGGTGACTTCATGTCGCGATTCGCTCCGCATTCGCGCATCCACTCACCGTTCGCCGGCCTCGATCGCCGAGGTGCACGTTGTTGTGCACCCGCGCGGCGCGGCGGGCGCAACGACGTGCACCTCAGCGGGCGGCGGTCGCTTCCGCCGAGTCGTGAGTGGATGTCGCAAAGTGCGGCGTTTTGGCGCGACTACTCACCGTTCGCGGGCACCGGCGGGCGAATCAGCACGGCAGCGCGCGGCGGTCAGCCGACGGGGCGGGGGATCTCCAGCCAGAGGTCGACCTCGTCGTCCTCGGACTCCGCGCCGAGGGCGTTCGCGGCGCCGTCGTCGGACATGCGGAGGCCCACCACGGTCACGGCCGTCTTCGACGAGCGCGGCACCGTGCGCACGATCAGCTTGTCGGTGGTCGTTCCGCGGATCGCCTCGGCGAGACGGTGGAGCACGCCCTCCAGCCCGCGCTGGTCCAGGTCGTCGATGCCGCCTTCGTCGAGGAGGCTCACCACGACGCCGCGGCGCCGCGCATCCATCACCTCTCGGCGCACGTCGTCGTTGAGGAGGCGGCGTCCGCGGATCTCGTCGCGGATCGCGCCCTCCAGGTAGCGGCACTCGCGCCGTTCCGCCTCGGTCAGGTCGCCGCCACGGCGCACGATCTCCGCGAGCATGGGGGCCGCGACCCGGTACGTCTGCCGCAACCGCAGCTGCCGCTCCATGACGTGGGCCTCCTGGGCCGCCTGCCACTCCGTCGCCTCGCGCTCGGCGCGGGCGAACTGCAGGGCGTCGCGGCCCGCCTTGGCGAGCGAACCGGCGATCACGACGGCGACCCCGACCCAGACCACCGAGCCGATGACACCGAGCCCGGCGAGTGCGCCCAGACCGGCCCAGACGACGGTCTGCACGGCCAGGAACGCGACACCGGCCCACGCCACGATCTGCTGGCGGCGGACGGCGCAGATCGTCATCAGCGTGCCCACCGCGGCCACGTACCAGGTCGCGTAGCCGTTGTCCTTCGCCGGATCGAGCTGGCTCGTCACCAGGATCGGGATGACGACGCAGACCGCGAGGTCGAACGCGGCGAGCCAGAGCGGCATCTTGGTAGGGCTGGTCGGCCAGAGGCTGAGCACGGTGGCGATCCCGTAGAGCACCATCGCGACGATGGCCGGGCCGGCCGTCCGCGGGGTGCTGAGCGACGAGAGCGCCAGGAAGAGGTGGTACGCCGAGAACAGCGCACCGAGGCTGAGGAAGAGGACGCGGTTGAGCGTGATCACTCGGCCGCCTCCTGCCCGCCCGCGGCCACCGGCTCGTGCATCCCGGTACCCACCGAGGAGGAACCGAGGACGGACTGGTCGGCCGAGGGCCAGAGGATGGTCACCGTGGTCCCAGCGCCAGGCTCCGACTCGATGCGGGCACGTCCGCCGATCTTCGCGAGGCGGTCGCGGATGCTGATGCGCAGGCCCAGTCGCTCGGCCGGGACCTCCGACTCGGTGAAGCCGCGGCCGTCGTCGCGGACGACGACCTCGACCGTCGCGGCGGGGCCTCCGCCGCGGATGGACACGCTGCGGTGCACCTCCGGGCCGCCGGCGTGCTGCATGCTGTTCACCATCGCCTGGACCGTGGCGGAGTAGACCGCCTCCGCGACGTTCACCGGCAGGGTGTGCACCTCGACGTCGTGCACGTCCACGTCGAACGGCGACGAGAACGCGTTCGCGGCGGTCACCAGCCTCTCGGTGAGGCGGTCGAGCCCGACGGCGGACTGGTCCTCCGGCGTCGCCGCCTCCGCGGCGTGCAGGTGGCCGATGGCGTCGGCGGCCATCGCGGCCGCCAGCTCCTTCTGCTCCGGCGTCCGGGCGGAGGCCGCTGACAGCAGGGTGGTGAGGACGCTGTCGTGCACGATCGCATCCACCTGCACCCGCTCCACCTCGGTGGCGTGCTGGCGGACCGCGTTCGCGTACCGCGCGAGCGCCTGGCTCTGCGCCGCGTCCACAGCGCTGGACGCCTGGCGCATCATCGCGATGATGGCGAGGATGACGCCGCCCAGGATGGTGGCGTAGATCGCGTCGAGCGCGGCCAGCTCGAGCCCGGCGCCGCCGCCGGCGGGGAGCGCACGCACGATGCCGTAGGCCAGCGGCGCGGCGAACGTGTAGATGATGGCGAGCCACAGCGGGTACGCCACCGCGGCGAACGCAGTGAACACGGAGCAGAGGAACCAGACCCACGGCTTCTCCGTGCCGAAGGCGACCGGGTCCGCGACCAGGAAGGGCCAGGTGACGATCGCGCCGAGGTAGACGATCGACAGCACGCCCATCGCGATCTTCACGCCGCGCTGGATGACAGCGAGGATCACGGTCAGGGCGAGGCCGCCGAAGACGGCGATCATCCACACGCCGCCCCACGGCTCGCGCAGATCACTGAGCTGGCCCAGGGCGGTGGGCAGCGTCTGCAGCCCGAAGACGAGGCCGAACGCCGACACCGTGCGGTCGGAGATGCGCTCGATCCGAGCGCGGCTGAGGGGGTTCCTGGGCTTCGCCGCCTCCAGCGGCAGCCCGGGGCGGACCCCGCTAGGGGCGCTCATTGCCGGTCTCGGGATCGAGTCCCGGAAGGATGCCGTCCTCCACCGCGCGCCGCAGCAGGTCCACCTTGGTGGGCGCCGGGCGCCCCACCTCGACGTACTTCACGCGGATGCGGTCGAGGTACTCGCGTGCGGTGGAGTTCGCGATGCCGAGCTGCGCGGCCACCGCCTTCAGCGGGAGGCCGGAGGCGTACAAGTGCAGCACATCCCGCTCGCGCCGGCCGAGCTGCGCTTTCGCGAAGTCGCTGTCCGCGTCGATCGCGGTCGCCCACTCCAGGTTGTTGAGCACATCCCCGCGGGCCACGGTCGCGATCGCGCTGATGACGGTGGTCGTCGGGGACGACTTGGGGATGACGCCGGCGGCGCCCGCGGCGAGCGCCTCCCGGACGCTGGCGACACGGTCGGCGATGCTGTGCACGAGCACGGCGGCGCCGGTCGCCTGCGCGCGCTTGACGTTGTCGGTGACCTTCGAGCCGTCGCCGAGCGACAGGTCGAGCACCACGACGTCGCACTCCTGCGAGCCCAGCTGGGCGACGAAGTCGTCGACCGTGGCCGCCGTCAGGACGACCTCGTAGCCGGCGTCCTGACAGGCCGCCTTCAGCCCCAGACGCACAGATTCGTGATCGTCGACGATTGCCACCCGCACCATGCTGACCATCGTAGGGGGTGAATGCATTTGATCGGTCAGCGCGTCAGCGCGTCAGCGTGGCGACGGCCTCCACATGGTGCGTGTTCGGGAAGAGATCGAAGGCCCGCATCCCCCGCATCCCGTAGCCGTGGCCGTCGAAGAACGCGAGGTCGCGGGCGAGCGCGACGGGGTCGCAGGCGACGTACACGATCTGCGCCGGATCGAGGGATGCGATCGCGTCGACGACCTCGCGGCCCGCTCCGGAGCGCGGAGGGTCGAGGACGACGGTCGCCGCCCGCAGCCGGCCCCGCTCGGAGGCCGAGGCGTCGGCGGCGAGGCGAGTCACGTAGCGCTCCACGCGGTCGGTCAGCGCCTGCGCGCCGACCCACTCGGCCAGGTTGTCGGCCGCGTCGTCGGTCGCCGCCTCGTCGCTCTCGACGGAGGTGATGCGCAGCGTCGACCCGAACCGGTCTCCGAGGGCCGCGGCCAGCAGGCCGACGCCACCATAGAGGTCGAGGTTGGCCGCGCGCGGGTCGAAGAGCGCCTCGTCGACGGCGGACTGCACGGCCTCCGTCAGCGTGCGGGCGGCCTCGCGGTGCACCTGCCAGAACCCCCGGGCGTCCAGGCGGAACTCGCGGTCGCCGACCCGCTCGCGGATAGGGACCGGCCGGCGGCGCGGACGGGGCTGCCGTTTCTGCGGCCCTCCGGCGCGTCCGCGGGAGCGCTGACCGCGCCCGCCGGCGCGCGGCGCCGCCTCGTTGACGAGCACATGCGACGTTCCGAGACCGGTGGCCACCACATCCACCGACTCGGCGCCCGGGAAGAGCTGGCCGAACGGCGTCGCCTCCTGCACGAGCGCGGTGGCGAGCGGGAGGTCCTCCACGGGGACGACGGTGTGCGAGCGCGGGGCGAACGGGCCGATGCGCCCGCGGTCGTCGACCTGGAGGCGGACGCGGGTGCGCCATCCGGTGCCGTCCTCCGTCTCCCCGGTGACGGGCTCGACGCGGAGGGGACGGCCGTCCGGGCCGACCGACGCGATGGCCTCGGGCGAGAGCTTCGCCTGCCGCTGCAGCGCATCCTCGATCACCCGGCGCTTCAGCTCGCGCTGGTGCTCCAGCCGGATGTGGCCGAACTCGGCGCCCCCCGCGCGCTGGGCGGCCGGCCGGTCGGCTGCGGCGGCGGGCCAGACGTGCGGCCGGCGCTCGGGCGACGCCTCCAGCACCTCCACGAGCTCGCCGCGCCAGAACCGGTCGTGGCTGGTGTCGCCGATGCGGGCGCGGATGCGCTCGCCCGGCATCGTGTCGGGCACGAAGACGACCCGGCCCTCGTGGCGCGCGACGAACACGCCGCCGTGGGCGACGTTGGTAATGTCGAGCTCGACCTCGTTCGTCGCGCGGTTTCCGTCGTCTTCTTCAGGCATCCTTCGAGCATCCCATAGGTGACCATGCGCCTCTACCTCGCCTCCACCTCCCCCGCCCGTCTCGCGCTGCTGCGGGCGGCCGGCATCGAGCCGGTCGTGGTGCCGTCGCACGTCGACGAGCCCGCCGCGGTCGCGGCCGCGGAGGCGGAGCACGGGCCCCTGAGCGCCGACGCGATGGTGCAGCTGCTCGCGCGGCTGAAGGCGGAGGCGGTACGCGGCACGCTCGACGGCGAGCCCATCGACGGCCTCATCCTCGGCGGCGACTCGGCCTTCGCCATCGACGGCGCCATCCACGGCAAACCGCACCTGCCGGAGGTCGCGCGCGACCGCTGGCGGCAGCAGCGCGGCCGCACCGGCGTGCTGCACTCCGGGCACTGGCTGATCGACCACCGCGACGGCCGGGAGAACGCGGCCGCCGGAGCGGTGGCGCGCGCCTCGGTGACGTTCGCCGACGTGACCGACGCCGAGATCGATGCGTACGTCGCGAGCGGCGAGCCGCTCGAGGTGGCCGGCGCGTTCACCATCGACAGCCTGGGTGGTCCGTTCATCACGAGCGTCGAAGGCGACCCGAGCACCGTGGTCGGGCTGTCGCTGTCCACCCTGCGCGAGCTGGTCATCCGCCTCGGAGCGGAGTGGACCTCGCTCTGGACGCCCGCCCGCTGAGCAGCTCGACCGAGCCGCGTTGTAGGCTGTCGGAGTTTGCGGTCGGCCATTTTTGTGGGGATCGACCAAATCTCGTTCGATATCGAGCAATAGGCTAGGGAACTGTGCCCCGTATCACCAAGGTTCTGATCGCCAACCGCGGCGAGATCGCCGTCCGCGTCATCCGTGCAGCGAAGGACAGCGGCATCGCCTCCGTCGCCGTCTACGCCGACCAGGACCGGGATGCGCTCCACGTCCGGCTCGCGGACGAGGCGTACGCGCTCGACGGCTCGACCAGCGCGGAGACGTACCTGGTCATCGACAAGATCCTGTCGGTCGCGCGCCGTTCCGGCGCCGATGCGGTCCACCCCGGCTACGGCTTCCTGGCCGAGAACGCCGACTTCGCCCGCGCCGTGATCGCGGCGGGTCTCACCTGGATCGGCCCGTCCCCCGAGGCGATCGAGCGCCTGGGCGACAAGGTCTCGGCGCGCCACGTCGCCGAGAAGGTCGGTGCTCCGCTCGCCCCCGGCACCCTCAACCCGGTGGCGGACGCCGCCGAGGTGCTCGACTTCGTCGACGTCTACGGCCTGCCCGTCGCCATCAAGGCGGCCTTCGGCGGCGGCGGACGTGGCCTCAAGGTGGCCAGAACCCGCGAGGAGGTCGGCGAGCTCTTCGAGTCGGCCACCCGCGAGGCGATCGCGGCCTTCGGCCGCGGCGAGTGCTTCGTCGAGAAGTACCTCGATGAGCCGCGTCACGTGGAGACGCAGTGCCTCGCGGACGCCTACGGCAACGTCGTCGTGGTGTCCACGCGCGACTGCTCGCTGCAGCGCCGCCACCAGAAGCTCGTCGAGGAGGCGCCCGCGCCGTTCCTCACGCCCGAGCAGACCGAGAAGCTCTACTCGTCGTCCAAGGCCATCCTCAAGGAGGTCGGCTACCAGGGCGCCGGAACCTGCGAGTTCCTCATCGGCAAGGACGGCACGGTGTCGTTCCTGGAGGTCAACACGCGCCTCCAGGTCGAGCACTGCGTCTCCGAGGAGGTCACCGGCATCGACCTGGTGCGCGAGCAGTTCCGGCTCGCCGAGGGCGGCGAGCTCGACTACGACGACCCCGCCCCGCGCGGCCACTCGTTCGAGTTCCGCATCAACGGCGAGGATGCCGGCCGCGGTTTCATCCCGTCGCCCGGCCCGGTGCACATCTTCAAGGCCCCCGCGGGCCCCGGTGTCCGCGTCGACAGCGGCATCCAGGCGGGCGACGTCATCAGCGGCGCGTTCGACTCGATGCTCGCCAAGCTGATCGTGACCGGCTCCAGCCGCGAGGAGGCGCTCGAGCGCTCCCGCCGCGCCCTCGACGAGTTCGAGGTCGCCGGGCTCCCCACCGTGCTCCCCTTCCACCGCGCCATCGTCCGCGACCCCGCCTTCGCTCCGCAGGACGGCGAGCCGTTCTCGGTGTACACGCGCTGGATCGAGACCGAGTGGAACAACACGATCGAGCCGTGGTCCGGCGAACTGGGCGACCAGCCCGCCGCCGAGCGCCGCAGCAACGTGGTCGTCGAGGTCGAGGGCAAGCGCATCGAGGTCTCTCTGCCCGCCAAGCTGCTCAGCGGCGGCGGCGCCGGTGAGCCGGCCGCGGCCCCCGCTCCCCGCCGTCGCGGCGGCGCGCACGCCGTCGAGACCGCGACCGGCGACTCCGTCACCGCCCCGATGCAGGCGACCGTGGTCAAGGTCGCGGTGGCCGACGGCGACCCGGTGGTGAAGGGCGACCTCGTGCTGGTCCTCGAGGCGATGAAGATGGAGCAGCCGCTCACCGCCCACAAGGACGGCACGGTCTCCGGCATCAACGCGTCGGTCGGCGAGACGGTCTCGTCCGGTCACCTGCTGCTCAACATCGTCTGACGCCGCCGCCGCGTTCGGCGCGGCAGTCGCACGATTTGTGCCAAATCGTCGTTATGCGCGGCGCATTGCCGCGATTTGTGCCGAATGGACGCTTTACGTGCGGCATCCCCTCGATTCGTGCCGAATGTGCGTCTGCCGCTCGAGCGCGATTCGTGCCAAATGAAGGCTCTGCGCCGAGCGTCACGGTGATTCGTGCCGAATGCGCGCTTCGTGCTCGGTCGCCATTCGTGCCGAATGAAGGCTTTGCGCGCGGCATCCCGGTCATTCGTGCCGAATGTGCCTTCGATGTCGGCCGCGATTTGTGCCGAATCGTCGTTATGGGCTGCGCATTGCCACGATTTGTGCCAAATCGTGAGCAGACGGGTGCGTGCGGGGCGGGCGGGGCGTCAGCCCGTGGGGTCGCCGGGGTCGCCCTTGAGGTCGATGCTGATCTCGTCGGCGTCGAGGTTGACGAGTGCGCCCTCCAGCACGTCCGCGCTGAACGTGCCGTCGTCGCGCGCGTCCAGCAGCGCGTCGCGCTGAGCCCGCAGCTGGGCCAGCCGCGCGGCCTTGTACTCGGCGAAGACCTCCGGGGTGCGCTCGGTGGTGGATGGGAGCGGTACCGTCTTGCCCGCCTCGAACAGCAGCTCCATCAGGCGGCGGCGCTCGTCGCGTTCGGCCTGCGGGTCGATCCCTGCGGGCTTCACGAGCCGCAGCACAAGGGTGAGGGTTCCGCCCTGCAGCAGGAGCGAGCCCGCCGCGACGAGGAACGCGATCAGCACGAGCACCGAGCGTCCCGGCGTCTCCGTCGGCAGCGACTGGGCGGCCGCGACGGTCACAGCGCCGCGCATCCCGGCCCACACCACGATCGCGCCCTCCCGCCAGCCGAGCGGCGCGCCGGTGAAGTAGTCGATGTCCGCGAGCACCCGGCGCAGGCGCGTTCCGAAGCGGGTCAGGTTCTCGACGGTGGGGATGCCGCGGCGGGCCAGGCGACGCCGGCGACGTTCCGCCCGCTGGGGCGAGATCGCCCGCTGGCCCTCCGCGCGCGGGTAGGCGAACACCTGATCCGCCACGGCAGCGTCCCCCACGGCAGCCTCCCCCACGGCAGCGTCCGCCCCGGCGGCGTCCGTCCCGGCAGCATCCACCCCGCCGGCATCCACCCCGTCGCCCGAGCCGTCCGCATCCGCCGCCCGCGCATCCGCCTCCCCCGGCCCCGCCGTGAGCGCCGCCGGCCCCGCCGGCGCCACCCGCCGCGCGATCCCGCGCTGCAGCGCCTCCGGGTCGGACAGGTGCTCCTGCAGCTGCTGCAGCCGCGGGCGCATCCGCTCGCCCCGCCGGTGCCGCCGCGCGAGCAGCGCGAGCAGCGGCGCGACGAAACCGGCGCGCACCAGGATGGTCAGCACCAGTGCCCCGGCCGCAACCCCGATCGCCGGCAGCACGCCGGCGTGGTCGTTCTGCACGTTCTGCAGGATGCCGAACAGCTCCAGCCCCATGGTGAGGAAGATCAGGCCCTCGAGGATGAGCTCCACCGTCCGCCAGTTCTGCGCGTCCGAGAGGCGGTGCTCCGGCGAGAGCAGGCGCGGCGCCCGGCTGCCCGTCACGAGTCCGGCGACGACGGCCGCCACGAGGCCGGAGGCGCCGAGCGCTTCCGCGGGCAGCGAGGCGAGGAACGGGACAGTGAACGAGATGACCGTGTTGACCGTCGCATCCTTCACCCGCTGGCGAACCTTCAAATTGAGCCAGCCGACGAGCACTCCGAAGGCCACGGCGACGGCGACGGAGTAGAAGAACGACAGGGTAACGCTGCCCAGGGTGAAGGATGCGGCCGCGGCCGCGACCGCCGAACGCAGCAGCACCAGCGCGGTCGCGTCGTTGAGCAGGCTCTCGCCCTCGAGGATCGCGACGACGCGCGGAGAGATCCCGGCGCGCTTCACGATGCTCGTGGCGACAGCGTCGGTCGGGCTCACGATGGCGCCGAGGGCGATGCCCCAGGCGAGCCCCAGGCCGGGGATCACCCACGCGAAGAACAGTCCGAGCAGCACCGAGGTGACGATGACCAGCAGCACCGAGAGCCCGCCGATGGCGCCGAACTCGCGCCGGAAGTTCATGGCGGGCATGGAGACCGACGCGGAGTAGAGAAGCGGTGGGAGGACGCCCGCGATGATCCACTCGGGCTTCAGCTCCAGCGCGGGCACGAACGGCAACAGGCTGACCAGGATGCCGGCGACAACCAGGATCAGCGGGGACGCCACCCCGAATTTTGGCCCGATCGTGCCGGCCGCCGCGATCGCCAGCACGGCGAGGACGCCGACGGTCAGCGCGAGCTCCATCCCCCGGGCCTTCCGATCAGAGCACGATGTGCATCGCGCGTGCCGCGTCGGTGATGGAGCCGGAGAGCGACGGGTACACCGTGAACGCCCGGGCCACCTCGTCGACGGTCAGCCGCTGCTCGACGGCGAGCGCGAGCGGGAAGATCAGCTCGGAGGCGCGCGGCGCGACGATGACACCGCCGATGACCGTGCCAGAGCCGGTGCGCGCGAACAGCTTCACGAAGCCGTCGCGGATGCCCAGCATCTTGGCCCGCGGGTTCGATTTGAGCGGCAGCTTGTAGACGTCGCCCTGCGCGATGCCCTCCTCGATCTGCTTCTGGCTCCACCCGACCGTGGCGATCTCCGGCTGCGTGAAGATGTTCGAGGTCACGTTGCGGAGCTCGATCGGGTTGACCGCGTCGCCCATCGCATGGAAGACCGCGGTGCGGCCCTGCATGCTGGCGACGGAGGCGAGCGGCAGCGAGTCGGAGCAGTCGCCCGCGGCGTAGATGTTCGGGATGGACGTGCGCGCCACGCGGTTGACCCGGATGTGGCCGGACTTCGTGACCTGGACCCCGGCCTCCTCGAGCCCGATCCCGGATGTGTTGGGCACGGAGCCGACGGCCATGAGGCAGTGGGACCCTTCGACGGTGCGTCCGTCGGTGAGGGTGGCGATCACGCCGTTCTCGGTGCGCACCACCGACTCGGCGCGGGACTTCGACAGCACCTGCATGCCGTTGCGCTTGAAGACGTTCTCGATCACGGCCGCCGCGTCCGCATCCTCGCCGGGCAGCACCTGGTCGCGGGAGGAGATGAGCGTGACCTTCGAGCCGAGCGCCGTGTACGCCGAGGCGAACTCCGCGCCGGTGACACCCGACCCGACCACGATGAGGTGCGACGGCACCGACTGCAGGTCGTAGAGCTGGGTCCAGGTGAGGATGCGCTCCCCGTCCGGGACGGCGGACGGCAGGATGCGCGGGCTCGCGCCGACGGCGATGACGATCGTGTCGCCCTCGACCCGGTCGAAGTCGGTGCCGGAGTCGCCCTTCGCGGTGGACACGATGATCGCGCCGTCGCCGTCGAGGCGGCCCTCCCCGTTGACGATGCGCACGCCCGAGCGGACGAGCTCCGCCCGCATGTCCTCCGACTGCTGCCGGGCGAGCCCGACCAGCCGCTTGTTGACCGCCGACAGGTTGACCGCGATCTCGGGACGGACCGGCTTCCCGGTGTCTCCCCGCGAGAAGAACTGGACGCCGAGGTCGGTGGCCTCGCCGATCGAGTTGGTCGCCTCCGCGGTCGCGATCAGGCTCTTGGACGGCACCACGTCGGTGATGACCGCGGAGCCACCCACCCCGGAACGCTCCACCAGGGTCACGTCGGCGCCGAGCTGCGCGCCCGCCAGGGCCGCCTCGTAGCCGCCCGGGCCGCCGCCGAGAACCGCGATGCGCTGCTTCCGCTCGAATTCATACGCCATGCCGACCATTCTTCCGTATGGGGGTGCACCGATGCGCATCCTGCCGCCGCCCTGTGGAGAGCCGGCGCCTCAGTAGAGTTGGTCCATGCTGGATTCCACCACCAACCCGCTCGACGACCCCGCCGCCGACCCGTTCGACGTGGCCCGCCAGGCCGCCGCCCAGCTGGCCGAGAAGACCGGGGTGGAGCGCCACGACATCGCTCTCACCCTCGGCAGCGGCTGGGGCAGGGCCGCCGACCTCATCGGGGAGACGGTCGCGACCGTCCCCGCCACGGAGATCGTCGGCTTCAGCAAGCCGGCACTCGAAGGCCACGTCGGCACCGTGCGGTCGATCCGTCTGCCGAACGGCAAGCACGCCCTGGTCATCGGCGCCCGCACGCACTACTACGAGGGTCACGGCGTCCGCCGCGTCGTCCACAGCGTCCGCACTGCCGCGGCCGCGGGCGCGACCACCATGGTGCTCACGAACGGGGCGGGCGGCATCAAGGACCACTGGAAGCCCGGCACACCCGTGCTGATCAGCGATCACATCAACCTGACGGCGGACTCGCCGCTGGAGGGCGCGACGTTCATCGACCTGACGGACCTCTACGCGCACCGCCTCCGTGAGCTCGCGCGCACGATCGACCCGTCGCTCGACGATGGCGTGTACACGCAGTTCCGCGGCCCGCACTACGAGACGCCCGCCGAGGTGCAGATGGCGAAGGCGATGGGCGGCCACATCGTGGGCATGTCCACCGCGCTCGAAGCCATCGCGGCCCGGCAGGCCGGCATGGAGATCCTCGGGATGTCGCTGATCACGAATCTCGCCGCCGGCATCCAGAAGACCCCGCTCAGCCACCAGGAGGTCATCGACGCCGGCCGTGCCGCCGAGCCGGTGATCAGCGCCCTCCTCGCCCAGATCGTGGAGGCCCTGTGACCACCGAGCACACCGTGAGCACGAAGGACACGCCGCAGCTGCTCGAGGAGGCCCGCGCCTGGCTGGCGCAGGACCCGGACCCGGAGACCCGCGCGGAGCTCGACTCCCTCATCGTGGCCGCCGAGGCGGGGTCCGCCGAGGCCGTCGCCGACCTCCACTCCCGCTTCGACGAGCGCCTCGCGTTCGGCACGGCCGGACTGCGCGGGGAGATCGCCGCAGGCCCCAACCGGATGAACCGGGTGCTCGTCGCCCAGGCCGCCGCGGGCTTGGCGCGCTGGCTGCTGGAGCACGCCGAGGGCGGGACGCCGTCGGTCGTGATCGGCTACGACGGCCGCAAGAACTCCGACGTGTTCGCCCGCGACACCGCCGAGCTCATGGCCGGGGCGGGCATCCGCGCCGTGCTGCTCCCGCGTCTCCTGCCCACGCCGGTGCTCGCCTTCGCGGTGCGGCACCTGGAGGCGAGCGCGGGCGTCATGGTGACGGCGAGCCACAATCCCCCGAACGACAACGGCTACAAGGTGTACCTCGGCGGCGAGGACCACGGCTCGCAGATCGTGCCGCCGGTGGATGCGGAGATCGCCGCGCACATCCTCGACGTCGCCACGGGAAGCGTCGCCGACCTCCCCCGGTCCGACCGCTACGAGGTGGCGCCCGACGAGGTCGAGCAGGCGTACATCGACGCGACCGTCGACGTCGCCTCGTCGCCGGCTGCGCGCGACGCCGTCTCGTTCGTCTACACGGCGATGCACGGCGTCGGCTGGCGCACCGCCCGCGAGGTCTTCGCGCGGGCCGGCTTCGCCGCCCCCACGCCCGTCGCCGCCCAGATCGACCCGGACCCGGCCTTCCCCACGGTGGCGTTCCCGAACCCGGAGGAGCCGGGGGCGATGGACCTCTCCTTCGCGACGGCTCGCGACGCCGGGGCCGACCTGATCATCGCCAACGACCCGGACGCGGACCGCCTCGCCGTCGCCATCCCTGACCGGGCCAGCGCCGACGGCTACCGCCGGCTCTCCGGCAACGAGGTGGGCGCACTCCTCGGCTGGCGCGCCGCCGAGCTCGCCACCGCGTCCGCCGACGAGCGGGGCGCCTTCGGCACCCTGGCCTGCTCGATCGTGTCCTCCCCCGCCCTCGCCGCCGTGGCCCGCGCGTACCGGCTCGACTTCGCGGACACCCTGACCGGCTTCAAGTGGGTCTCCCGGGCCCCGGGCCTCGTCTACGGCTACGAGGAGGCCCTCGGCTACCTCGTGAACCCCGGCACCGTCCGCGACAAGGACGGCATCTCCGCGGCCGTCGCGTTCCTCGACCTGGCCAACGCGCTCGCGGCCGGCGGCGTCACGATCGCGCAGCAGCTGGACGCCTTCGCGGAGCGGTTCGGATTCTTCGCGAGCGACCAGATCTCGCTCCGGGTGACCGAGCTGTCGCGCATCGGCGAGATCATGGCGGCCCTGCGGTCGGCGCCCCCGAGCCACCTGGGCGACGTCCGCGTCACGCAGATCGACGACCTTCGTGACGGCTTCGGCGGCCTCCCGCCCAGCGACGTGCTGCGCATCCTCCTGGAGGACGGCTCCCGCGTCATGGTGCGACCGAGCGGCACCGAGCCGAAGCTCAAGATCTACATCGACGCGTCGAGCGACGAGGGAACGGTCGAGGAGCGTCGCGCGACGGCGACGGCGCGGGTCACGGCCCTCGCCGAGGCGATGCGGCTGCTGACGGCCTGAGCGAGCGCCGCAGCGGGCCGCGCCGACCCCGACGAAGGGGCGGCGCGGCCCGCTGGGCGGCTCCCGTCAGGCGGTGACGGCGCGCGGAGCGCGCGCCAGGTAGCCGAGCAGGAACGCGGCGAGGGCTGCGACGGTGACGACCGCACCGGCCAGCGGCACCGCCACCGGACCGCCGGCCGCCAGCGCCAGCGTGCCGATCGGCGGGGCGATGGCGATCCCGACGTACATCGCGGTGGAGTACCACGAGAGGGCGAGCGCCGCGTTCTCCGGCTCCACGTGCACCAGCCGGTGCTGCACCGGGATGGCGATGGCGAACGCCGCGACGCCCCAGAGCGCGAAGACCACGACCGACGCGACGAACGACGCCTCCGTCGCCGCGAGCACGACCAGGGTGACCGCCTGCGCGGCGAGCGCGAACGTCGCCACCGCCCTGCTCCCGAACCGGTCGGTGAGCGGGCCGGCCACCGCGTTGCCCGCGACACCCGCGACACCGTAGGCCAGCAGCAGGACCGCGAGCAGGGTTCCCGATCCGCCGGTGGAGGCGTGGGTCACCGCCGCAGAGAAGATGTAGACGATGTTGAAGCCCGCGATCATCAGCAGCGTGGTGGCGAGCGGGGCGACGATCCGCAGGTCGGCGAGCGGCGCGAGCCTCCGCCCCAGCGAGACCGCCGGCGGGACCGGCACCCCGTGCACCAGCAGCGGGATGGCGACCACGAGCACCGCGGCGAGCGCCACGATGCACCACAGGGCGAACCGCCAGCCGGCGAGTCCGCCGAGCGCGGTTCCGAGCGGCGACCCGACCGCGGTCGCGAGCGTGAACCCGGCGCCCACGATGGCCAGCGCCTGCCCGCGCTTGCCCGACCGGGCGAGCGACGCGGCTGCGGCGGTCGCCGTCGGCACGAGCGCGGCCCCGCCGAGGCCGGAGAACGTGCGGCCCGCGATGAACACGGTGAGGTTCGGGGCGAGCGCCGAGACGGCGGTGCCGAGGGCGAAGACGCCGAGGCCCGCGGCCATGAGGCCGGCGCGGGGAACCCGCGGCAGCAGGATGGAGACCGCCGGGGCGGCGACGGCCACGACGAGGCTGTACGTGGTGATGGACCAGCTGACCTGGGTGGGGGTCGCCCCCAGCCCGGTGGCGACGCGGGGCAGCAGCCCGGCGATCACGAAGGCGTTCGTGCCGACCACGAACAGCGCGAGTGCGAGCACCAGCAGTGCGGGGAGCGTTCTGCGGTACGATTGTTCGACGGATGTCATACCGTTAAGGTACGACTATTGTTCGATGATTGTCAAACAATTGGTGCGCATGACCGACTACCCCACCCCCGACATGTCCGAGGTCCAGCTCGTGGATGTGCTGCGCGCGGTCGGCGACCCCATCCGGCTGCAGATCGTGCGCGTGCTCGCCGACGGGCGCCCGCATCCGAAGACTCTCACGGAGTGGGGCGTCGACGTGCAGAAGTCGACCATGGCGCACCACTTCAAGACGCTCCGCGAGGCCGGCGTCACGCGCACCATCGTGTCCGGCCGCACGCACGAGATCCAGCTGCGGCGCGACGAGCTCGACGCCCGGTTCCCCGGGCTCGTGGAGGCGCTGCTGCGAGGCTGACGACCTCAGCCGAGGGCTTCGTCGAGCTTCTGCTCGAGCTCCTCGAGGTCGAAGTAGTTGTTGACGACGATCACGTCCGCGTTGGTGCGGCCGATCCGGTCCACCAGTTCGGGAGACGTGAGCACGACCTGGGCGTTCGCCGCCGCCTCCGCGATGTTGGCGGCGTCCGACGCGGTCACCTCGGCGTCGATGCCCAGCCGGTCGAGGACGCGCTCTGCGTTGACCTTCAGGATGCCCGACGTCCCGACGCCGACGCCGCAGATGGCGACGATCTTCACCGCGCCGTCTCCTCCTCGGTCAGCGTGAGGATGCGCTGCACCTCCGCGACATCGGTGGCCGCCGCGAGCGCCGGGATGGCCTCCGGGTCGTTGAAGACGTTGGCCAGCTCGGCCACGCTCGTCACGTGCGCCTCCGGCGTGGAGACGGCGAGACCGAGCACGACGGAGACGGGGTCGTTGTGGGGGTGACCGAACACCACCGGCTCGTCCAGCGTGACGACGGACAGGCCGTCCGCGTTCACGTCGGGCCCCGGACGGGCGTGCGCGAGCGCGAGCCCCGGAGCGATCACGATGTACGCGCCGAACTCCTCGATCACCTGGATCATGCGCTGCCCGTACCCCTGCTCCGTGGCCCCGGAGCGCGCCAGCGCTTCCCCCGCCAGCTCGACGGCCTGGCGCCAGTCGACGGCGTGCGCGCCGACGGTGATGGCGGAATCAGGCAGCGGTGGCAGTGACATGAGTTCAGCGTAACGCCCGGTGGGTCAGGAACCCTCGAAACCTGCTGTGATGATCTCGGCCAGCTCTTCGCGCTCCTCGAGCGGCAGGAACGCGCCAGCGGTGGCGTTCAGCTGGAAGATCTCGAGGTCGGTCCGGTCGTACGCGAAGGCGTCCGCCAGCAGGCTCAGTTCGCGCGTGAGGGTCGTGCCGCTCATGAGCCGGTTGTCGGTGTTCACCGTGACCCGGAAGCCCAGCTGGTAGAGCAGGTCGAACGGGTGGTCGAGGATGTCGTCCCCCCAGGCCGCGATGGCGCCCGTCTGCAGGTTGGAGGTCGGGCTCGTCTCGAGCGCGATCTCGCGGTCCTTCACCCACTGGGACAGGGAACCCAGCGTGACGTAGGTGTTCTCGTCGTCCTGGCGCTCGATCGTGATGTCCTCGGCCAGGCGGACGCCATGTCCCAGGCGCAGGGCGCGGCCGTCGAGGAGCGCGCTGCGGATGCTGTCCAGGCCGTCGGCCTCCCCCGCGTGCACGGTGGCCGGGAAGAACTCCGAGGCGAGGTAGTCGAACGCCGCGCGGTGGTTCGACGCCGGGAAACCGGCCTCGGGGCCGGCGATGTCGAAGCCGACGACGCCGCGGTCGCGGTGGCGGACGGCGAGCTCGGCGATCTCCAGGCCGCGGTCATTGTGACGCATTGCGGTCACCAGCTGGCCGACGCGGATGCGCCCACCGGCGCTGCGCACATCCTGGATGCCCTGCTCGATGCCCTCCTGCACGGCCTCCACCGTCTCGTCGAGCGAGAGCCCGCGCGTGAGGTGCTGCTCGGGGGCCCAGCGGATCTCGCCGTAGACGACGCCGTCCTCGCCGAGGTCCTGGACGAACTCGCGGGCGACGCGGCTCAGACCCTCCCGGGTCTGCATGACCGCGGTCGTCAGGTCGAACGTCTTCAGGTACTCCACCAGCGAGCCGGAGTTCGACTTCTCGCCGAACCAGCGGCCCAGCTCCGCGGGGTCCTGCGCCGGGAGCTCGACGCCGGCCTGGTCGGCCAGCTCCAGCACGGTCGCCGGGCGGAGCCCGCCGTCCAGGTGGTCGTGGAGGGAGACCTTCGGAAGCGGACGGATCTCCGTGCCGTCGGCCAGCTCGTACTCGTTCCAGGCGTCGCTCATGGGATTCAGCCTAGGCGATGCGGTCGGCGATCAGCGGGCCGCGCTCGAACGGGGTCCCTGCGGGCGCGATGCGGTACGCGCCCTGCAGCGCCTCCAGCGCGCGCTCGAAGCGGGCGGGCTCGTCGGCGGACAGCGTGAACAGCGGCTGGCCGGCGCGGACCTCGTCCCCCGGCTTCGCATGCAGGTCGATGCCCGCGGCGTGCTGCACCGGGTCCTGCTTGCGGGCGCGGCCGGCGCCGAGGCGCCAGGCGGCGATGCCGAACGGCAGCGCCTGCTGCTCGACCAGCACGCCGTCGCTGTCGGCGACCACCGTGTGGGTCTCCTTGGCCACCGGGAGGGCCGCGTCGGGGTCGCCGCCCTGCGCGCGGATGACCTCGCGCCACTTGTCCATCGCGCGGCCGTCCTTCAGCGCCGCCTCGACGTCCTCGTCCGGGCGCCCGGCCAGCGTCAGCATCTCGCGGGCGAGGGCGACCGTCAGCTCGACGATGTCGGCGGGGCCGCCGCCGGCGAGCACCTCGACGGACTCGCGGACCTCGTTCGCGTTGCCGATCGCGAGGCCGAGCGGCACGTTCATGTCGGTCAGCAGCGCGGACGTCGCGACCCCGGCGTCCCGGCCCAGCTCCACCATGGTGCGAGCCAGCTCGCGCGAGCGCTCGATGTCCTTCAGGAACGCTCCGGATCCGAACTTCACGTCGAGCACCAGCGCACCGGTGCCCTCGGCGATCTTCTTCGACATGATCGAGGAGGCGATCAGCGGGATGGCCTCGACCGTCCCGGTGATGTCGCGCAGCGCGTACAGCTTGCCGTCCGCCGGGGCGAGACCCGAACCGGCGGCGCAGATGACGCCGCCCTCGTTGCGCAGCTGGGCGAACATCTCCTCGTTGCTGAGGTTGGCGCGCCAGCCGGGGATGCTCTCCAGCTTGTCCAGCGTCCCGCCGGTGTGGCCGAGGCCGCGGCCGGAGAGCTGCGGAACGGCGACCCCGAAGGTCGCCACCAGCGGCATCAGGGGCAGCGTGATCTTGTCGCCGACGCCTCCCGTGGAGTGCTTGTCCGCGGTCGGCTTGCCGAGCCCGGAGAAGTCCATCCGCTCGCCCGAGGCGATCATCGCGAGCGTGAGGTCTTTGATCTCGCGGCGCGTCATCCCGTTGAGGAAAATGGCCATCGTCATCGCCGACATCTGCTCGTCGCCGACGTAGCCGCGGGTGTATGCATCCACGAGCCAGTCGATCTCGGCGGTGCTGAGCTCGCCGCGGTCGCGCTTGGTCCTGATCAGGTCGACGGCGTCGAACGCCTCGACCTCTCCTGCAAGATCGGTCACGAAGGTGTTCCTGTTCAGTCGTTCTCGTGCTCGGCCGCGTAGGCGGCGAGCTGGCGCGGCCCGAACGCGTCGGGCAGCACCTGGTCGATGGTGCGGATGCCGGAGACCGTCTCCAGCAGCATCCCCTCGGCCGAGTGCTCGTACAGCAGCTGACGGCAGCGGCCGCACGGCATCAGGATGTCGCCGTCGCCGTTGACGCAGGTGAAGGCGACGAGGTGGCCGCCCCCGGTCATCGCGAGCGACGAGACCAGTCCGCACTCGGCGCACAGCGTCACGCCGTAGCTGGCGTTCTCGACGTTGCAGCCGCTGACGATCCGGCCGTCGTCGACGAGGGCCGCCGCGCCGACCGGGAACTTCGAGTACGGCACGTACGCGTGGTGCATCGCCTCGGTCGCGGCGACGCGCAGCGCCTCCCAGTCGATCGCGTCGCTCATGCCTGCGGTTCCGCTCCTGTCGCTCATGACTTGATGTACGGCTTGCCGTCGGCGGCGGGCGCCCGCGAGAGCCCGACCAGGCCGGCCACCGCGAAGATCGTCACGACGTACGGGAGCATGAGCATAAACTCGCTGGGCACCGGCGAGCCGATGATGCCGAGCACGTTCTGCAGGTTGGAGGCGAAGCCGAACAGCAGCGCCGCGAGGGTCGCCCGGATCGGGTCCCAGCGTCCGAAGATCACGGCCGCGAGGGCGATGAAGCCCTGACCAGCGGTCATCTCCTTCGAGAAGGCGCCGACCGACCCCAGCGTGAAGTACGCGCCGCCGAGCCCGGCGACGGCACCCGCGAGGGAGACGTTCCAGAACCGGGTGCTGTTGACGTTGATGCCCACGGTGTCCGCGGCCTCCGGGTGCTCGCCGACCGAGCGGAGGCGGAGGCCCCAGCGGGTCTTGAACAGCCCGAACCAGACCGCGAAGATCGCGATGTACATCAGGTACTCGATGATCGTCTGGCGGAACAGCACCGGGCCGATGATCGGGATGTCGCCGAGCACCGGGATGGGCCACTCCGGCAGGCGCGGCGGGTGGTTGAGCAGCTGCGGGTCGCCCGCGAGCACGGTGGAGTAGAGGAAGCTGGTGAGGCCGGTGACCAGCACGTTCAGCACGACGCCGACGATCACCTGGTCGACCAGGTACTTGATCGAGAACGCCGCGAGCACGAACGACACCAGCACGCCGGCGATCAGCGCGGCCAGGAGGCCGACGACCCAGCTGCCGGTGAGCGTCGCGGTCATCGCGGAGACGAACGCTCCGGCGAGCAGCTGGCCCTCGATGGCGACGTTCACGACACCGCCGCGCTCGGAGATCACACCGCCCAGGGCGCCGAACACGAGGGGCACGGAGAGGCTGATCGTGCCGAGCAGGAGTCCGGTGACGGGCACCGGCAGCTCGCCCGACCCCGCCCAGGCGAGGAAGGCGAACATGAACAGCGCGGCGAAGACGATGACCAGCCAGATCGGCGTCTTGCGGGCGCGGTACGAGTAGTACGCGCTGAGCGCCGTCAGCACGATCAGGAGGATGGTGACGATGGTCGTCGTGACGAAGGTGTCGACGGTGAGGTTCGCCAGCTTGATCGCGTCGGAGGTCTCCGAGAAGCGGAACGTGCTCTCTCCGTGCCGGGCGAAGCCGAAGAACAGCACGATGCTGATCACGACGAAGACGGCGAGGGCGATCGGGGCCTTCCAGGACCGGATCTCCGCCTTCTCGAGGACGATCGGCGACGAGTCGGGGACGACGGGGGCGGTGGTGGTCACTTGGCCTCCACCTCCTTCGTGACGATGGGACCCGGTCTCCGGGGCGCGCTCCCCGGCTCGGGCAGACGGAAGATCGCGCGCACCAGCGGCGGCGCCGCGACGAAGAGGACGATGAGCGACTGGAGGATCAGCACGATGTCGATCGGGATGTCGTTGGCCGCCTGGATGGTGTAGCCGCCGGCCTTCAGGGCTCCGAAGAGCAGGCCGGCGATGAAGACGCCCCACGGCCGCGAGCGGCCGAGCAGCGCGACGGTGATCGCGTCGAAGCCGATACCCGCATCCACACCGGAGCTGATGCCCGCTGGGAACACGCCGAGCGCCTGGCTGGCGCCCGCGAGGCCGACCAGTCCACCGGCGATGAGCATCGCGTAGACGTAGATGTTCTTGACGTTGATGCCCGCGACGCGTGCTGCGTTCGGGTTCTCGCCGACCGCGCGGAAGCGGAAGCCGAGGCCGGACCGGTTGATCAGCCACCACACGAACACCGTCGCGGCGATGACCAGGATGAAGGCCCAGGTCAGGTTGTACTGCTCGCCGAACAGCGGCGGGAACACCGCGTTCGGGTGCACGGCCGGCGCCTTCGGGTTGTTGGAGCCCGGCGCCTGCAGCAGCCCCTGCGTGCGCAGCATGTAGGCGATCAGATAGAAGGCGATGTAGTTGAGCATGATCGTGACGATCACCTCGTGCGCGCCGGTCCTCGCCTTCAGGAGGCCGACGATGCCGGCCCAGATCGCGCCGCCGACGATGCCGGCCACGATCGCCAGCACCAGGTGCACGACGGGCGGCAGGTCGAACGAGAAGCCCACCCAGGCGGAGGCCGCGGCGGCGATCAGGATCTGCCCCTGGCCGCCGATGTTGAACAGACCGACGCGGAACGCCAGCGCGACGCCGAGGCCGCTGACGATCAGCGGGGTGGCGAACGTGAGCGTGTCGGTGAGCGGCCGGATGCCGGCGGAGAACGTCGGCCGGCGGAAGTTGTAGATCGCGCCCTGGAACATCGACACGTAGGCGTCGGACACGGAGGTCCAGATCGCCGAGAACGTGTCACCGGGCCGGGCGAAGAAGTAGCCGGCGGCCTTCTGCACGTCCGGGTCGGTGACCGCGATGAGCACGGCTCCGACGACCAGCGCGAGCACGACGGCCAGCACCGAGATGATCACCGGTCCGCTCATGATGTCGCGGACCGCCCTGCTCCAGCGCGAGGGCTCCTCGCCCCGGCCGGACGCGGGGGCCGGGGCTCCCGGCTCCACGGGCTGGGCCGGCGCGGTGTCGGTCCCGGTCATGCTGCTGCTCCTGCCTGCTCCGGCGACTCGCCGGCCATCATCAGGCCGAGGACGTCACGCGACGTGTCCCCCGGCACGATTCCTACGATCCCCCCGCGGTACATCACGGCGATCCGGTCGGCGAGGGCCGCGACCTCGTCGAGCTCCGTCGACACCACGATCACCGGGACGCCGGCGTCGCGGGTCTCGACGATGCGCTTGTGCACGAACTCGATCGATCCGACATCCAGACCGCGTGTCGGCTGCGCCGCGACGAACAGGCGCAGTTCGCGGCTGAGCTCGCGGGCGAGCACCACCTTCTGCGCGTTGCCGCCGGAGAGCCGGCCGACCTTCGTGTCGATGGACTGGGTGCGCACGTCGAACTCGCGCACCTTCTCCTCGGCGAAGTCCTTCAGGTACGAGAACTGGATGTTGCCGCCCTTGACGAACGGATCCCCGGTCGACCGGTCTAGCATCAGGTTCTCCTGGATGCTGAACTCGCCGACCAGCCCGTCCTCGTTGCGGTCCTCCGGCACGAACCCGACGCCGGCATCGAGCACCTTGCGCACGCTGTGACCCTGGATGGGCGTGCCGTCGAGGAGGATCTCGCCCTGGACGCGCGGCTGGAGGCCGATGATCGCCTCCGTCAGCTCGGTCTGCCCGTTGCCCTGGACGCCCGCGATTGCGAGGATCTCGCCGGCGCGCACCTCGAAGCTGACGTTGTTGACGACCAGCTGGCCGATCGGGTCGATCACCGAGAGGTTCTTCACGACGAGCGCGGGGGCGCCGGGGGTGGCGACCTCCTTCTCGACCGTGAGCGAGACGGCGCGGCCGACCATCATCGAGGCGAGCTCGACGTTGGTCGCGGTCGGCTCGGCCTCGCCGATCACCTTGCCGAGGCGGATGACGGTGATGCGGTCGGCGACCTCGCGCACCTCGCGGAGCTTGTGGGTGATGAAGATGATCGCGGTGCCCTGCTCCTTGAGCTGGCGCATGATCGCCATCAGCTCGTCGGTCTCCTGCGGGGTCAGCACAGCGGTCGGCTCGTCGAAGACGAGCACCTTGGCGTCCTGCGAGAGCGCCTTGATGATCTCGACGCGCTGCTGGACGCCGACCGGAAGGTCCTCCACCAGGGCGTCCGGGTCGACGTCGAAGCCGAACCGGGCGGAGATCTCGCGCACCTTCGCGCGGGCCGCGTTCAGGTCGAGGCGGCCGCCGAACTTCGTCTGCTCGTGGCCGAGCATCACGTTCTCCGCGACCGTGAAGACGGGGATGAGCATGAAGTGCTGGTGCACCATGCCGATGCCGGCCTTCATCGCGTCACCCGGACCCGCGAACCGCTGGACGACGTCGTCGAGCAGGATCTCGCCCTCGTCGGCCTGGTAGAAGCCGTAGAGCACGTTCATCAGGGTGGACTTGCCTGCGCCGTTCTCACCGAGCAGGCAGTGGATCTCGCCGGGTTCGACCGTGAGGTCGATGTGGTCGTTGGCGACCAGGGCACCGAACCGTTTGGTGATGCCGCGGAGTTCGAGCTTCATTCGGGTGGGTTCCTTCTCTTACTCGCCCGTGGGGAGCGCAGCGCCTTGTGGAGCACAGAGCCGTGTTACGGAGAGGGGCACGCGGAACGGCTGGTGGCCTCGTCGCGCCTCCTCACCCTACCTTTCTGCACATATGTCAGTGTGTGCTCAGATGAGCATCCCGGACAAGTGCGGAACGCAACGGGGAGGCCAGCCGTGGCTGACCTCCCCGTCGATGCGTTCTGGTCGCTGATTACTGCTTCGGCGACGAGGGCGACGTGACCTTGATCGAGCCGTCGATGATGCCGGCCTTGATCTTGTCGAGCTCACCCTGCAGACCCGAGTCCACCTTCGACTCGAAGTCGTGGAACGGCGCGATGCCGACGCCGTCGTTCTTCAGCGTGCCCACGTACGGGGTCGCGTCGAACTTGCCCTTGGCGGCCTGCGTGACGACGTCGTTGGTCGCCGGCTTCATGCCCTTCATGACCGAGGTGAGGAGCAGGTCCTTCACGGTCGGGTCGGACTCGTAGACGTCCGCGTCGACACCGATCATCGCGATCGGCTTGCCGGAGTCCTTGATCGCCTGAGCGGCCGACTGGTAGATCGGGCCGCCGACCGGCATGATGACGTCGGCGTTCTGGTCGATGATGCCCTGAGCCGTGTTCTTCGCGGTCTCGTTGGCGTCGAAGCCACCGGTGAAGGAGCCGTTCTGCTTGTCGACGTCCCAGCCGACGACCTTGACGGACTTGCCCTTCTGGTCGTTGAAGTACTTCACACCGTCGGCGAAGCCGTCCATGAAGATGGTGACCGTCGGGATCTGCATGCCGCCGAAGGTGCCGACGATGCCGGTCTTCGAGTAGCTGGCGGCGGCGTAGCCGGCCAGGAACGCGGCCTGGGCCGTGTCGAAGATGATCGGCTTGACGTTCTTCGCCTGGATCTCGTTGTCGTCGATGATCGCGAAGTCGACGTCCGGGTTCGCCTTCGCGGCCTTCTCCGTCGCGTCCTTGAGAAGGAAGCCGACCGTCACGACGAGGTTGCAGTTCGCGTTGACCATGCTGTCGATGTTCGGAGCGAAGTCGTTCTCGCTCTTCGACTCGGCCGACTTGTACTTCACGTTCAGCGACTTCGCGGCCTGCTGCAGACCCTCGTAGCCGAGCTGGTTGAACGAGTGGTCGTCGAATCCGCCGGAGTCGGAGACCATGCAGGGCTGGAAGTCGCTCTTCGCGGCGCCGCCGGACGAGCTGTCCGACGGGGCAGCCGAGCACGCGGCGAGCAGCGACATGACGCCGATCGCCGCCAGGCCGACGAGGCCGGCCTTACGGGCTGTGATTGTCAAGGTGATTCCTCCAAGATGCGTAGCCGCGCGGGTAATCGCAGGCTTCTGCGGTTCACGTTACCGAATGTGACGAACCACTCCGTTCGAAAATCCGGCTTCTTCATGCAAGCGTTACAAACGCTCACGCGGTTGGCACGTGCTCATTCGAGCGGCCTGTCACCCGTTCGGGAGGGGCCGGTTCAGAGCCAGCCCCGCCGCTTGAAGATCGAGTACAGCAGTGCGCTGAGGCCGACCATCGCGAGCACGGCGAGGGGGTAGCCCAGCGGCCACTCCAGCTCCGGCATGTGCGTGAAGTTCATGCCGTAGATGCTCGCGATCAGGGTCGGGGCGAACAGGATCGCCGCCCACGACGAGATCTTCTTGACCTCCTCGCCCTGCCGGTGGCTCGAGTGCGCCAGCCGGGTCATCTCCTCGTTCTGCCGCTCCGACACCAGCGTGGAGTTCACGGTGAGGATGTCGCGCAGCAGATAGCGGAACCCGTCCACCCGCTCGTTGACCTGGGTGAGGTGGTCGGCCACGTCGCGGAGGCGCCGCTCCAGCTCCTGCGTCACCCCGTACTTCGCCGACCCGCGCTCCAGCGCGAGCATGACGGCCGAGAGGGGATGCGTCGCCCGCTGGAAGTCGATGACCTCGCGCGACAGCTCGTAGATGCGCCGCGACACCAGGGCGTCGCCGCCGAACACCTGCGTCTCGATCTCGTCGATGTCGTTGGCGAGACCGGCGACGACCGGGCTGTACGCATCCACGACGGCGTCGATGATCGCGTACAGGATGGCCTGCGGGCCGAGGGCGAGCAGCTCGGGCTCCCCCTCCATCCGCTGCCGCACGTGCGAGAGGTCGGGCGACTCGCTGTGCCGGACGGTGATGACGAAGTTGCGTCCGACGAAGAGGTGCAGCTCGCCGAAGTCGACCTCCTCGGGCGCGTCCAGGTAGTTGGCCGCCTTGAGCACGACGAAGAGGACGGTGTCGTATCGTTCCAGCTTCGGCCGCTGGTGGGCGACGATGGCGTCCTCGATCGCCAGCGGGTGCAGGTTGAACTCCTCCGACAGCGAGAGCAGCTCCTGCTCGCTCGGCCGGTAGAGGCCGATCCAGGCGACGCCGCCGGGGGTGCGGTCGAGCGCCGTGTAGGTCTCGGCGAGGGTGGTCGGCGAGGCGACCCGCACGCCGTCGGCGTAGATCGCGCTGTCGACCATGCTGCGCCGGCCTGGCGCGAGGTCGGTCTGCTGCCGCGCGACCGAGGCGGATGGAGGCTCGGCCCGGCGGGTCCTGGTCACGAAGGGCATGGGGATGCCGCGTCGATTCATGTTGGCCATCGGTCACCTCCGAGGGTCGCGAGAGTGCAAGGCGGGCGGCCCGCTGGGGCCACCTAACTGTACGCTCCCACCCCGCTGACGGCACTCAGGATGACGCGCTCGTAGTGACCGGTGAGCTCGCGGCAGATCACGTCCCAGCTGCGGCCGAGCACGGCCCGGCGTCCGGCCTCACCCATCCGGCGCCGCAGCGCTCCGTCGTGGACGAGCATCGACACCGCGGCGCGGAGCGCCCGGTCGTCCGAGGGCGGGAAGAGCAGCCCGTCGACACCGTGCTCGACGAGGTCGATCGGTCCGCCCGCCCGCGGGGCGACCACCGGGAGCCCGGAGGCGTGCGCCTCCTGCACCGTCTGACCGAAGGTCTCCTCGGAGCCCGTGTGCACGAACACGTCGAAGGCCGCGTAGGCCGCGGCGAGGTCGTCGCCGCCCAGCCGGCCGAGCCAGTGGACGTTGACGCCGCGCAGCTCGCGTGCGACCGCATCCCGCGACGGGCCGTCGCCGACGATGGCGACCGAGACGCCGCCGATCCCGCGCAGGGCCCGCAGCCGCTCCACCTGCTTCTCGGGGGCGATGCGGCCGACGTAGCCGACGACCGTCTCGCCGTCCGGCGACAGGCGCTCCCGGAGCGCGGCCGCCGCGGGCGTCCTCCTCTTATTGGGGTGATAGCGCTCGAGGTCGACGCCGCGTCCCCAGCGGCCCACCCGGCTGACCCCGGCCGTGCGGAGGTCGTACTCGCTCGCCGCGGACGGGGCGAGCGTCAGGTCGGCGCCCTCGTGCACCCATCGCACGTACTTCCAGGCGATCGCCGAGGTGACCCCGAGGCCGTTGCGCCGGGCGAAGCCGGCGACGTCGGTCTGGTAGATCGCGACGGACGGGACGCCGAGGCGGTTGGCCGCGGCGATCGCCTGCGCGCCGAGGAAGAAGGGGGACGCCGCGTGCAGCACGTCCGGCCCGAACCCCGAGAGGATGCGCTGCACCTGCGGGCTCGGCAGCCCCACCGGGAACTGGCGGTAGGCGATCGACGGCACCTGGTGGATGCGGAAGCCGGCGTACTCGGCCGGGGCGCCCGCATCCGGGCAGATCACGATCGCCTCGTGCCCCTCGGCCGCGAGGTGGTCCAGCACCCGCAGCACACTCGTCGTGACCCCGTTCACCGTGGGGAGGAAGCTCTCGCTGACCACCGCGACCCGCATGGCCTCACGCTAGGTTCGGCCGGTGTCGTGACCGTGAACGGCCGGTGTCCGGCACCGCTCGGTATCCTTTCGGCATGACGCAGCAGCGCAGGATCACCCAGGGGCCTCCCATCGACCGCTTCTACAGCGTGATCCCGGCCGGAGGCATCGGCTCCCGGCTGTGGCCGCTGTCGCGCGCGGACGCGCCCAAGTTCCTCCACGATCTGACCGGTTCCGGCCAGACGCTGCTCCGCGACACCTGGGACCGGCTGGCGCCGCTCTCCGGGGAGCAGCGCATCATGGTCGTCACCGGGCGCGCGCACCGGCTGGCCGTCGAGCGCCAGCTCCCCGACCTCGCCGACCCGAACGTCGTGCTGGAGTCGGAGCCGCGGGACTCCACGGCCGCCATCGGCCTGGCGGCCGCCATCCTGGAACGCCGGGAGCCCGGTGTGATCATCGGCTCGTTCGCCGCGGACCACGTCATCAAGAACCTGCCGCTGTTCCAGTCGGCCGTGCGCGAGGCCGCGGCCGCCGCGGAAGCCGGCTACATCACGACCATCGGCATCCGGCCGACGGAGCCCGCGGTCGGCTTCGGCTACATCCACTACGGCGACCGGCTGGAGATCGACGGCGCGCCCAGCGCCCTGGCGGTGGACTCCTTCAAGGAGAAGCCGGACCTGGAGACCGCCGAGCGCTACCTCGCGAACGGCTCCTACCTCTGGAACGCCAGCATGTTCATCTCGCGCGCCGACCGGCTGCTCGAGGAGATCGGCCGCAACAAGCCGCAGCTCCACGCCGGGCTCCTCGAGCTCGCCGAGGCGTGGGACGACCCCGCCACCCGCGGGCCGGCGGTCGACCGCATCTGGCCGGGCCTGGAGAAGATCGCGATCGACTACACCGTCGCGGAGCCCGCCGCGGCGGCCGGCCGGCTCGCCGTCATCCCCGGCTACTTCGACTGGGACGACGTGGGCGACTTCGCCTCGCTCGCCAAGCTCAACTCCGGCGGCCGCAAGTCGGACCTCGCCATCCTCGGCGAGAACGCCCGCGTGCTCGCGGACTCGTCGAGCGGCATCGTGGTCAGCCAGAGCGGCCGGGTCATCAGCCTGATCGGGGTGAAGGACATCGTGGTCGTCGACACGCCCGACGCCCTGCTCGTCACCACGAGCGAGAACGCTCAGCGCGTGAAGTCGGTGGTGGATGCGCTGAAGATCACCGGGTCCACCGACGTGCTGTAGGCCGGTCGGTCAGTCGACGACCGACGGGCCGTTCTGGATCTCCTGGACCAGCCGGGAGATCTCCTCCTGCGGCAGCTCGATGCCCGTCTCCGACAGCCGCTGCTTCAGCAGCCGTTCGCTGTCCTCCGACCCGCGCAGCTGCATGTCGGCGCGCACCTGCTCGACGATGCCCGCCACCTTCGACTGGTCGCTCGCATCGGTGGCGCCCTGCATGATCGGTTCGTCCTGGCTCATGGGGTGGACGGTACGCCGGGAGCCTCCCGGCGTACAGGCCGGGTTATCTCGACATCGAGATAACTGAGGTCACCCTAAGAGGCGTCCGATGCGCACGCGGCATAGACTTGCGCTGCGCTCACCGCGCCCCGATGAAGCGAATCGCAACCAGGGAGGGTTGTCCCGTGTCAGACCAAGCGACAGGGACGCTGCAGCCGGCCAAGACCCGGCCCGGCGGCACACTGTACCGAGGCCGCGAGGGGATGTGGTCGTGGGTCCTCCACCGCATCACCGGTGTGGCCATCTTCTTCTTCCTTCTCGTCCACATCCTGGACACGTCGCTCATCCGCGTGAGCCCCGAGGCCTACAACGCGGTGATCGGCACCTACAAGAACCCGATCATGGGATTCGGCGAGATGGCGCTCGTCGCGGCGATCATCTTCCACGCCTTCAACGGCATCCGGATCATCCTGATCGACTTCTGGAGCAAGGGCGTCAAGTACCAGAAGGTCATGTTCTGGATCGTCCTCGCCCTGTGGGTCATCCTGATGGCCGGCTTCGTGCCGACGCAGCTCATCCACATCTTCTCGGAGGTGAACTGACGTGACGACCATCGAGGCGCCGCGCACCCCCGCCGCCCGTTCCTCCCGTGGCAAGAACTGGGAGAAGTGGGGCTGGATCTACATGCGGTTCTCCGGCCTGATCCTGGTGGTCCTGATCTTCGGCCACCTGCTCATCAACCTGGTGCTGGGCGACGGCGTGAAGCAGATCGACTTCGCCTTCGTGGCCGGCAAGTACGCCACCCCGTTCTGGCAGGTCTGGGACCTGCTGATGCTGTGGCTCGCGCTCATCCACGGCGGCAACGGGATGCGGACGCTCGTCAACGACTACGCGTACAACCGCGTCGTCAACCGCATCCTCAAGTGGGCCATCCTGGCCGCCGTGGTGGTGCTGATCGTGCTCGGCACGCTCGTGATCTTCACCTTCGACCCCTGCCCCGCCGGCGCTGCGGCCTCCGACCTGCCGTCGTTCTGCCCGGCGCGCTGAACGAGCCCACGCATCCTGACCCCGCGACGAATCGACACGGAAACCCTGTGACATCAGAAGCCATTGAATCCACCGTCATCGACGGCGTCCACTACCACGAGTTCGACATCGTCATCGTCGGCGCCGGCGGCGCCGGGATGCGCGCGGCGATCGAGGCGGGCCCCCACGCCCGCACGGCCGTTATCTCGAAGCTCTACCCCACCCGCTCGCACACGGGCGCGGCGCAGGGCGGCATGGCCGCGGCGCTCGCGAACGTCGAGGAGGACAGCTGGGAGTGGCACACCTTCGACACGGTGAAGGGCGGCGACTACCTGGTCGACCAGGACGCGGCGGAGATCCTCGCCAAGGAGGCCATCGACGCGGTCATCGACCTCGAGAACATGGGCCTGCCGTTCAACCGCACGCCCGAGGGCAAGATCGACCAGCGCCGCTTCGGCGGCCACACCCGCGACCACGGCAAGGCGCCGGTCCGCCGGGCCTGCTACGCCGCCGACCGCACCGGCCACATGATCCTGCAGACGCTGTTCCAGAACTGCGTGAAGCTCGGCATCAACTTCTTCAACGAGTTCTACGTGCTCGACGTGATCATGAACGAGGTGGACGGCGTCCCCCAGCCGGCCGGCGTCGTCGCGTACGAGCTGTCCACCGGCGAGCTGCACGTCTTCCACTCGAAGGCGATCATCTTCGCGACCGGCGGCTTCGGCAAGATCTTCAAGACCACCTCCAACGCCCACACGCTGACCGGCGACGGCGTCGGCATCATCTGGCGCAAGGGGCTGCCGCTTGAGGACATGGAGTTCTTCCAGTTCCACCCGACCGGTCTGGCCGGCCTGGGCATCCTCCTCACCGAGGGCGCCCGCGGCGAGGGCGCCATCCTCCGCAACGCGTCCGGCGAGCGGTTCATGGAGCGCTACGCCCCGACCATCAAAGACCTCGCGCCGCGCGACATCGTCGCCCGCTGCATGGTCCAGGAGGTCGCCGAGGGCCGCGGCGCCGGACCGCACAAGGACTACGTGCTGCTCGACTGCACGCACCTGGGCGCCGAGGTGCTCGAGACCAAGCTCCCCGACATCACGGAGTTCGCCCGCACCTACCTCGGCGTCGACCCCGTGGTGGAGCCGGTCCCGGTGATGCCCACCGCGCACTACGCCATGGGCGGCATCCCGACGAACACGGCCGCTGAGGTGCTGCGCGACAACACGACGGTCGTCCCCGGCCTCTACGCCGCCGGCGAGTGCGCCTGCGTCTCCGTGCACGGCTCCAACCGCCTGGGCACGAACTCGCTGCTCGACATCAACGTCTTCGGCAAGCGCGCGGGCAACAACGCGGTCGAGTACGTCAAGACCGCCGAGTTCGTCCCGCTGCCGGAGGACCCGGCCGGCGCGGTCCGCAGCATGATCGGCGACCTCCGCGGCTCCACCGGGACCGAGCGCATCGCCGCCATCCGCAAGGAGCTGCAGGACGAGATGGACCGGAACGCCCAGGTGTTCCGCACCGACGAGTCCCTCGCCAAGGTCACCGAGACCATCCACCAGCTGCGCGAGCGCTACCGCAACGTGCAGGTGCAGGACAAGGGCAAGCGCTACAACACCGATCTGCTGGAGGCCGTCGAGCTCGGCTTCCTGCTCGACCTCGCCGAGGTCGTCGTCTACTCCGCGCGCAACCGCAAGGAGTCCCGCGGCGGCCACATGCGCGACGACTTCCCGAAGCGCGACGACGAGAACTACATGAAGCACACGATGGCCTACCTCACCGGCGACCCGCACTCGTCGGATGCGGCAGACCACATCACGCTCGACTGGAAGCCGGTCGTGGTGACCCGCTACCAGCCGATGGAGAGGAAGTACTGATGTCGAACGCCGTGCTCGAGACTCCCCCGGCCCCCGAGGCCCCGGTCGAGTCGTTCACCGTGACGCTCATCATCCGCCGTTTCGACCCGGATGTGGACAGCGAGCCGCGCTGGCAGGACTTCGACGTCGAGCTGTTCCCGACCGACCGCATCCTCGACGCCCTCCACAAGATCAAGTGGGAGCAGGACGGCTCGCTCACCTTCCGCCGCTCGTGCGCCCACGGCATCTGCGGATCCGACGCTATGCGCATCAACGGCCGCAACCGCCTCGCCTGCAAGACGCTGATCAAGGACCTCGACATCTCGAAGCCGATCTACGTCGAGGCGATCAAGGGCCTGCCGCTCGAGAAGGACCTCATCGTCGACATGGAGCCCTTCTTCGAGTCGTACCGCGAGGTGCAGCCGTTCCTCGTCGCCAACTCCAAGCCCGAGAAGGGCAAGGAGCGCGTCCAGTCGGTCGCCGACCGCGCCCGCTTCGACGACACCACCAAGTGCATCCTGTGCGCCGCGTGCACCTCGTCGTGCCCGGTGTTCTGGACGGACGGCCAGTACTTCGGCCCGGCCGCGATCGTCAATGCGCACCGCTTCATCTTCGACTCGCGCGACGACAACTCGCAGGTGCGCCTCGACATCCTCAACGACAAGGAGGGCGTGTGGCGCTGCCGCACGACCTTCAACTGCACCGACGCGTGCCCGCGTGGCATCCAGGTCACGCAGGCGATCGCCGAGGTGAAGCAGGCCATCATGCGCGGCAAGCGCTGATCGCAGCCACCGCACGTCGACGATGGCCCGCCCCGCATCGGGGCGGGCCGTCGCTGCATCTCCGAGGGGCGCGGCCGCTCGCTATCCTGACGGCGTGGCCAAGAAGTCCCGAGGCGAGCCCTCCCCGCCGGACCCGGAGCTTCAGCGCGCCGCGGGGAACGTGGAGGCGGGCGCCGACGAGTCGCTGAAGGAACGCCTGGTGGAGCGCGCGGATCCGCTGGTCCGCCGGTTCGAGCGTCCCGTCGCCCGGGTCTCGGGGTGGGCCAAGTGGGTGAAGGCCCTGCGACCGTACCGCGTGTACATCAACTACTCGTACTCGGACGGCAACCTGCGCGCCGCCGGGATCGGCTACCAGTCGCTGTTCGCCGTGTTCGCCGCCGTCTGGGTCGGCTTCTCAGTCGCGAGCTACTGGCTCTCCGGCAACGAGGCGGTGTTCGACGCCCTCATCGCCCTGATCAACCGCGCCGTGCCCGGCCTCATCGAGACCAGCGCCACCGTCGGGGTGATCCCGCAGGAGCAGCTGCGCAACGCGTCCTCCTTCGGCTGGACGGGCGTCATCGCCGCCATCGGACTGATCTGGACCGCGATCGGGTGGCTCTACTACACGCGGCAGGCGGTGCGCGCGGTGTTCCGGCTGAGCCGCGACACCACCAGTTACGTGCTCCAGAAGGTGCGCGACCTGGGCCTGGCGCTGGTCTTCGGCGTCCTGTTCTTCATCTCCGCGCTGCTCACCATCGTGAGCACGCAGGCGCTGACACTCCTCCTCGACCTGACCGGGCTCTCGTCCGACTCGTTCTGGACCAACGCCGTCGCCCGCTTCTCGGGCCTCGTCGTGTCGGTCGCGCTCAACATCGTGACCCTGGGGGCGATGTTCCGGGTCATGTCGCGCGTCGCCATCCCGTGGCGCAACCTGTTCTTCGGCGCCCTGCTCGGCGCCCTGGTGCTCGCCGGGCTGAGCGCCCTCGGCGGCCTGCTGCTCCGCGGCGCCTACAGGAACCCGCTGCTGGCGACCTTCGCCGTCTTCATCGGTCTGCTGCTCTGGTTCAACCTCATCTCGCGCGTGATCCTGTTGTCGGCCTCGTGGATCGCGATCGGGATGTTCGACCGCGGTCTCTCGCCGCGCGCCGTCACCCCGGAGCAGGCCGCGGCGGAGCGCGCCGCCGCCGAGCACGAGGCGCGCGTGCTCGTCGCCCGGTCGGAGCTGGCGCAGGCGCAGGACGAGCTGGCGACGGCGAGCTGGTACGCGCGCCTCCCGGCGCAGCGCCGTGTCGCGCGGGCGGAGCAGCGGCTCGACGACCTCCTCGACGGCGACCCGCTGGGCCGATCCGGTGTCGCCGGCCCCCGGTAGGCTGGAGGCATGCCCACGAGCCCCCTGCGCATCGCGACGATCAACGCCAACGGCATCCGTGCCGCGTTCCGCAAGGGCATGGGATCGTGGCTCGAGGGGCGCGACGTCGACATCCTCGCGATCCAGGAGGTGCGGGCGTCGACGGAGGACCTGCAGGGCCTCCTCGGCGAGGAGTGGGATGTCGTCCACGACCCCGCGACGGCCAAGGGCCGCGCGGGCGTCGCGATCGCCAGCCGGCACCGCGCGTCCATCCACCGGGTGGAGCTCGGGCCGACCGACTTCGACAGCGCCGGGCGTTGGCTCGAGGCCGACTACGAGGTCGACGGCACGGTGGTCACCGTCGTGAGCGCCTACGTGCACTCCGGCGAGGCCGGCACCGAGAAGCAGACCGAGAAGTACCGCTTCCTCGACGCGATGGAGGCCCGGCTGCCCGAGCTGCAGAAGCACAACGAGCTCGCGGTCGTCATGGGCGACCTCAACGTCGGTCACCGCACGCTCGACATCCGCAACTGGAAGGGCAACGTCAAGCGCGCCGGCTTCCTGCCGGAGGAGCGCGCCTACTTCGACCGCTTCCTGGGCGCCGAGGGCGAGGCCGGGTACAACGAAGGCGCCGGGCTCGGCTGGGTCGACGTCGTCCGCAGGCATGCGGGCGAGGTCGAGGGGCCGTACACGTGGTGGTCGTGGCGCGGCAAGGCGTTCGACAACGATTCGGGCTGGCGCATCGACTACCAGCTCGCCACCCCCGCCCTCGCGGCACGAGTGAAGGACGTCGCGGTGGACCGCGCGGCCGCCTACGACGAGCGATGGTCCGACCACACCCCCGTGGTCGTCGACTACGCGCTCTGACGGCATCCCGCATCCACCCCTCACACTCTCGAAAGCAGATCATGACAACCAAGCCCCGCCTCTACTCGGGCATGCAGCCCTCGGCCGACTCCCTGCACCTCGGCAACTACATCGGAGCCCTCCTGCAGTGGAAGGAGCTCCAGAGCAGCCACGACGCCTTCTTCTCCGTCGTCGACCTGCACGCCATCACCGTGTCGCAGGACCCGGAGGAGCTGCGCGAGAAGACCCGCCGGACGGCCGCGCAGTACATCGCGGCCGGCATCGACCCGGACGCCTCCACGCTCTACGTGCAGTCGCACGTCCCGGCCCACGCGCAGCTGGCCTGGGTGCTGAACACGATCACCGGCTTCGGCGAGGCGTCGCGCATGACGCAGTTCAAGGACAAGTCGGCCAAGCAGGGCTCCGAGGCGACCTCGGTCGGGCTGTTCGCCTACCCGGTGCTCATGGCCGCGGACATCCTGTTGTACGAGACCGAGGTGGTCCCGGTCGGCGACGACCAGCGCCAGCACGTCGAGCTGACGCGCGACCTCGCCGAGCGGTTCAACAGCCGGTTCGGGCAGACCTTCGTCGTGCCGCAGGCGATGATCCTGAAGGACAGCGCCCGCATCTACGACCTGCAGAACCCCGAGTCGAAGATGTCCAAGTCGGCCGAGTCCGGCGCGGGCATCGTGTGGATGCTCGACGAGCCTGACGTGACGCGCAAGAAGATCATGCGCGCCGTCACCGACGCCGACGGCGTCGTGGCGTTCGACCGCGAGGGCAAGCCCGGGATCTCCAACCTGCTGAGCATCTACGCCGCCCTGACCGGCCGGTCGATCGAGTCCATCGAACTCGAGTACGAGGGCAAGGGCTACGGCGACTTCAAGAAGGGGCTCGTCGAGGTCGTGGTGGAGGAGTTCGCCCCCGTGCGGCAGCGCGCGCTCGACCTGCTGGCCGACCCGGGAGAGCTCGACCGCATCCTGGCCGTCAACGCCGACCGGGCGAGCGAGGTGGCCGAGGCCACGCTCGAGCGCGCGTACGAGCGGGTGGGCTTCCTGCGCCGGGGACGCTGATGCCGCATCCCGTCGAGCTGCGCGGCGACCGGGTCGTGCTGTCCACACCCACGGAGGCGGACATCGACCGCATCGCCGAGGTGTGCAGCGACCCGGCCATCGCGCGCTGGACGACCGTGCCCGCCCCGTACCTCCACCGGCACGCGGTCGGGTTCGTGACGAAGGTGGTCCCGGACGGCTGGGCGAGCGGACGGGTCTGCACCTGGGCGGTCCGCGACGACGCAGCGCTGGTCGGCATGATCAGCATCGGCGACATCCACGGGCACCAGGGCGAGATCGGCTACTGGCTCGCACCCGAGGCTCGCGGCCGCGGCGTGATGTCGGAGGCCGCGCGCCTGGTGATCGACTACGGGTTCGCCCCGGCGCCGCAGGGTCTCGCCCTGCAGCGGATGGTGTGGCGGGCGCTGGTCGGCAACGCCGCCAGCGCCGCGGTCGCGCGCCGCGCCGGTTTCCGCTGGGAGGGCATCGTGCCGCAGGGCGCCGAGCAGCGCGGTGAGCGGTTCGACGAGTGGCGCGGCAGCATGGGTCGGGACGACCCGCGGCAGCCCGCCGGCGACTGGCCGGACGTCTCCTTCGTCCAGGCTCCGCTGTGACGGCGGCGACACCTCCCCGGGTCGTGCTCTTCGATCTGGACGACACGCTCTTCGCGCACCGGGCGGCGGTGGAGTCCGGCATCCTCCGCTACGCCGAGACGCTCGGCGCTCCGTACGGCGCGCTCGAGGCCGAGGAGCTGACCTCCATCTGGCACGACCTCGAGGAGGAGCACTACCACTCCTACCTCGCCGGCCGGCTCGACTTCGAGGGCCAGCGCCAGGCGCGCGCCCGTGACTTCGCGGCCCGCCACGGTGTCGCGCTGACCGACGAGCAGGCGAGCGCCTGGTTCGCCGACTACTTCGAGCACTACGTCGCGGCGTGGTCGCTGCACGACGACACCACCGCCGCCCTGGATGCGCTGGAGCGCGCCATCCCCGGCGTCCGCTTCGGGCTCATCACCAACGGCGACCTCGCGTTCCAGCGCCGCAAGGTGGAGGCCGTCGGCCTGGATGCGCGGATGGAGCACCTCATCGCCTCCGGCGAGCTGGGCGTGGCGAAGCCCGACCCGGCGATCTTCCGGGCCGCCTGCGCCGCCTTCGGCGTCACCGAGGCAGAGGCGGCCTACGTCGGCGACCGGCTGCGGACGGACGCCATCGGCGCCGCTCAGGCCGGGCTCACGGGCGTGTGGCTGAACCGGCGCGACGCGGTGCCCTCCCCGGAGGACGAGAGGGATGCGATGCTCGCCGGCGTCCGCACGATCCGGTCGCTCGACGAGCTGGCGCCGCTGCTCGCCTGAGCGGACGGCGAAGCGCCGCCCGGCGATGCCGGACGGCGCTTCGTGAGGGGGACTGCTCAGGCGTTGCGGACGTCGTCGTCGACCCAGTCGAAGGTCTTGGTGACGGCCTTCTTCCAGAGCCGCAGCTGACGCTCGCGCTCCTCCGGCTCCATGTTCGGAGTCCAGCGGCTGTCCTCCTGCCAGTTCTTGCGCAGGTCGTCGAGGTCCGACCAGAAGCCGACCGCGAGGCCCGCGGCGTACGCGGCGCCCAGCGCGGTGGTCTCGGCGACCACCGGACGCACCACCGGCACACCGAGGATGTCGGCCTGGAACTGCATGAGCGTGTTGTTGGCGATCATGCCGCCGTCCACCTTGAGCTCCTGCAGGTCCACGCCGGAGTCCGCGTTGACCGCGTCCAGCACCTCGCGCGTCTGGAAGGCCGTGGCCTCCAGCACCGCGCGGGCGATGTGGCCCTTGTTGACGTACCGCGTGAGGCCCACGAGGGCGCCACGCGCATCCGACCGCCAGTACGGGGCGAACAGACCCGAGAACGCCGGCACGAAGTACGCGCCGCCGTTGTCGTCGACGGTCTTGGCGAGGTCCTCGATCTCCGGCGCGCTGGAGATGATGCCGAGGTTGTCGCGCAGCCACTGCACCAGCGAACCGGTGACAGCGATCGAGCCCTCGAGCGCGTAGTGCGGAGCGTCGTCGCCGAGCTTGTAGCCCAGCGTCGTCAGCAGACCGTTCTTCGAGTGGACGATCTCCTCACCCGTGTTGAAGATGAGGAAGTTGCCCGTGCCGTAGGTGTTCTTGGACTCGCCCGGATCGAACGCCGCCTGACCGAACGTCGCGGCCTGCTGGTCGCCGAGGATGCCCGCGACGGGCACCTCGCGGAGCAGGCTGGACGACTCGACCTGGCCGTAGACCTCGGAGGAGCTCTTGATCTCCGGCAGCATCGACTTCGGCACGCCGAACGCCTCGAGGATGTCGTCGCGCCAGGTCAGCGTCTCGAGGTCCATGAACATGGTGCGGGACGCGTTGGTCACGTCGGTGACGTGGACGCCGCCGTCGGGACCGCCGGTGAGGTTCCAGAGCACCCAGGCGTCGGTGTTGCCGAAGAGCAGGTCGCCCGCCTCGGCGCGCTCGCGCGCTCCTTCGACGTTCTCGAGGATCCAGGTGATCTTGGTTCCGGAGAAGTAGGTCGCCAGCGGGAGGCCGACGATCGACTTGAAGCGCTCGACGCCGCCGTCGGCGGCGAGCCGGTCGACGATCGGCTGGGTGCGGGTGTCCTGCCAGACGATGGCGTTGTACACGGGCTCGCCGGTGTTCTTGTCCCAGACCACCGCGGTCTCGCGCTGGTTGGTGATGCCGACCGCCGCGATGTCGTGGCGGGTGAGGTCGGCCTTGGAGAGCGCCTGGCCGATCACTTCGCGGGTGTTGTTCCAGATCTCGACCGGGTTGTGCTCGACCCACCCGGCCTTCGGGAAGATCTGCTCGTGCTCCAGCTGTCCGGTCGAGACGATCGACCCGGACTTGTCGAAGATGATCGCCCGGGTGCTGGTCGTGCCCTGATCGATGGCGACGACGTAGTCGGCCATAGGTAACTCCTTTGTTCTTTGGGGGTGGAACGGGAAGGGGCCGGCGGGATCCCTCCCGGCCGGCCCCCGGTGTCACTTGAGGATGGGGAGCAGGAGAAGCGCGAGCCATCCGGCGAGGAGGCCGCCGATGATCGGTCCGACCACCGGGACCCAGGAGTACGCCCAGTCGCTCGAGCCCTTGCCCTTGATCGGGAGGAAGGCGTGGGCGATGCGCGGACCGAGGTCACGGGCCGGGTTGATGGCGTATCCGGTCGGACCACCGAGGCTGGCACCGATGCCGACCACGAGCAGAGCGACGGGCAGAGCCCCGAGGGCAGCGAGTCCGGCTGCCTGACCGGGCTGGTGGCCGAAGGCGATCACCACGAAGACCAGCACGAAGGTGCCGATGATCTCGGTGACCAGGTTCCAGCCGTAGCTGCGGATGGCAGGACCGGTCGAGAAGACGCCCAGCTTGTTGGCGGGGTCGGGCTCCTCGTCGAAGTGCCGCTTGTACGCCAGGAACGTCAGGACGGCGCCGATGATGGCACCGATCAGCTGAGCCAGGATGTACAGCAGCACCGTGATGAAGTTCACCGGCACGAGGGTGCCCGCCGCCGCGGAGCCGAACGCCTTGGCGCCGTTGGCGACGAGACCGAGCGTCACGGCGGGGTTGAGGTGCGCACCGGAGTTGTAGGCGACGATCACACCGGCGAAGACCGCGAGGCCCCAACCGAAGTTGACCATCAGGAACCCGCCGTTGAAGCCCTTGTTCTTGATGAGGGCGACGTTCGCCACGACACCGGTACCGAGGAGGAGCAGCATCGCTGTGCCCACGAGCTCGGACAGGAAATCTACACCGATATTGTCCACGTTGACCTTCCAGTTGTTCAGTTGACGCGCACCCTGTTGTGCGTTCTGGTGTGGTTCTCGTCAGGGTGAGCCCTTGAACGCTATTGCGGTCGCGCTCACCTTGACAAGAACCGTGTCATGCACGTTCGTGCATTATCGAACAGCCGCGGCTTCGCTCCCGTCCCCCGACTTGAGCTGCACCCGATGGGCGTCGGCGAGGTCCGCTACGAACGAATCTTCCTCCTCCGCCCGCTGGTTTGGCGACCATCCGAGCGCGTTTGCCGCGATTTCGCCGATCTCGTGCACCAGAGCGGGTGTCACGGAACCGGTGAAGGCCAGGCTGGTGCGCCGCAGGAAGAGGTCGCCGAGGTGCACCACGTGCTCCGAGCGCACCAGGTGGTCGATCTCCGCGCGGGAGTATCCGGGGGCGGCGGCGAGCGGTGCGTCCTCCCCGTCCCAGCCGGCGATCGCATCCAGCACGAACGTGGCCTTGGTGCCGTAGCGGTTCAGCAGCACGGCAGCGCGCTCGGCGCCGACGTCCGCCCCGTAGCGGGCGATCCAGTCGCGCTCCGCCTGCGGGGTGGTCGGGAAGCCCGCGCCGCCGCCGATCGGCAGGCCGAGGGTCTGAACGGTGCGCTTCACGCCGAGGGCGTCGAGGGTCTCGTTCGCGAGGTGCTCGCTCAGCGCACGGAAGGTCGTCCACTTGCCGCCGACCAGGCTCAGCACGGTGGTGTCGCCGAGGCCGGCGATCGTGCCGGGCACGATGCGGTAGTCGCGGGAGACGAAGCCCGGCGCGGTGTCGTCGTGGTGCGGGAGCGGGCGGACGCCGGAGAAGGTGTAGACGATCTGCTCACGGGTGACCGGGATGCCTGGGAAAACGTGCGCGACCAGTTCGATGAAGTAGTCAATCTCGTCCTCGGTGATCACCGCGCGCTCCGACATGTCGGCGTCGATGTCGGTGGTGCCGACCATGACCCGGCCCTTGAGCGGGTAGATCAGCACGATGCGGCCGTCGTTGTTCTCGAAGAACATCTCGCGGCCCTTGCACGCCTCGAGCAGCTCGGGGTTGTCGAGCACGATGTGCGAGCCCTTGGTGCCGCCCATGTAGCGCGTCGCGGATCCGAGGGCCTCGTTGGTCAGGTCGGTCCACGGTCCGGAGGCGTTCACCACGACGTCCGCGGTGATGGCGAACTCCTCGCCCGTCTCACGGTCGCGGACGAGCACGCCGCCGTCGCGGGTGCCGATCGCCTCGACGTAGTTGACGGCGCGGGCGTGGGGGCCGGCGGCGAGGCTGTCGGCGAGCACGTCGAGCGCCAGGCGCTCCGGGTCGTGCACCGAGGCGTCGAAGTAGGTGGCGGTGTACTTGAGGCCCGGGTTGAGCGCCGGAAGGATCTCGAGGGACTTCTTGCGCCCGTGGAAGCTGTGCCGCGGCACCGAGCCTCCGTCGCGCGAGAAGGAGTCGTAGATGGTGAGGCCGGTCTTGATGAGGAACGCGCCGCGCTCCTTCGGCTTCCCCTGCTTGTGCGTGAGGAAGCGGAGCGGGGCGGCCAGGATGCCCGAGAAGGTCGAGAAGATCGGGATGGTCGTCTCGAGCGGCTTCACGTAGTGCGGGGCGATCTTCAGCAGGCCGTTGCGCTCGGTGACCGACTCCTTGACGAGCCGGAACTCGCCGTTCTCGAGGTAGCGGATGCCGCCGTGGATCATGTGGCTGGAGGCCGCCGACGCACCCGAGACGAAGTCGTTGCGCTCGACGAGGACGACGTCGACGCCCTGGAGCGCCAGGTCGCGGAAGGTGCCGAGGCCGTTGATGCCGCCGCCGACGACGAGCACCTGTGCTCGGGGGCGTTCGCGGAGGCGCTGGACCCCGGTGCGGGTGTTCGACTTCGTCGTCACGATTCTCTCCTGTGCTTCTGTCTTGCGGATGCCGTGTGGCTATAGTCTTCGTGGCAGCACAACTTCGATCAAGCGCCCTGCACATACGTGCAGCACCGGATCGGTCCCGAGAAGCCGTCACACCGAAGAAGGCCCCCCAATGCCCCAGCCCGACACCGAGCATCTGCCCGAGAAGGTCCGCGACGCCCTCAAGGCCGGCCACCTCTATTACATGCAGGACCTGACGATGGAGGCGATCGCGCACGAGATGCACACGTCGCGCTCGTCGGTCTCGCGCCTGCTCAGCTATGCGCGCTCGTCCGGTCTGGTGACCATCCAGATCGCCGAACCGCACGAAGGTGCAACGCGCATCCAGCAGACGATCCACGAGCGCTTCGGCATCGCGGCGCACATCGTCCCCATGCCGAGCGCGATCAGCGACGTCGACCGGCTGGAGCGCGTCGCGATCTCCGCCGCGCGCATCCTCGACCGCTTCATCGACTCCAACCAGACCGTCGGCATCGCCTGGGGCTCGACGATGAGCGCCCTGAGCAGGCACCTCATCCCCAAGGAGCTGCACAACGTCGAGTTCGTGCAGCTGAACGGTGCGGGCAACACGTACACGACGGGCGTGCTCTACGCGTCGGAGATATTGCGCCGGTTCGGCGACACCTACTCGGGCACGATCCAGGAGTTCCCCGTCCCGGCGCTCTTCGACGACCCGCAGACGAAGATCGCGATGTGGCGCGAGCGCAGCACCCGCCGCATCCTCGACATCCAGGAGCGGATGGACGTCGCGCTGTTCGGCCTCGGCTCGCCGTTCTCGGAGGTGCGCTCGCACGTCTACGCGGGCGGGTACCTCGACCAGGCCGACTACGCGTCGCTGGACGACTCGGGCGTCGTGGGCGACGTCGCGACCGTGTTCTTCCGCGAGGACGGCAGCCACCACGGCATCCCTCTGAACGAGCGGGCCAGCGGCCCGGACATCGACCTCATCAAGCGCGTGCCCCGCCGTGTCTGCATCGTGTCGGGCCCATCGAAGGTGCACAGCCTCCGCGGCGCCCTCGCCGCCGGGCTGATCACGGACCTCATCGTCGACGAGGGGACCGCCCGCGCCCTCGTGCAGCTGACCCAGCCGGTCGCCCCGGCGGCGGAGGCCGCAGAGGCGGCCTGACCGCGCTCCTACGCCGCCGCCCGCCGTCATCCGGCGTCGCACGACGCCCGGGAATAGTCGGCGCGCGTGCGCGTTGATCTAGACTCGACAACGAAATACGTGCTCCGGGGTCGGTGAGAGTCCGAACCGGCGGTGACAGTCCGCGAGCGGTGCGCCCAGGCGCCCTGCTGAGCCGGTGGAATTCCGGCACCGACGGTAATGCGTGCAGGCGACAGCCTTCGCGCTCAGTCCGGATGGGAGGAAGCACGGTGGGCGGCTCACGCGAGCCTGCGCCCACGCGACCCCGGCGACACGTCTCGACGAGAGACAGGATGGCAACCGGATGACGTGGGACGCCGCAATGCGCACGGCGCTCGAACTCGCCGCCAACGGGCCTGCGACGGGCGTGAACCCGCGCGTCGGCTGCGTCCTCCTCGACGCCGAGGGGGGCATCCTCGCCGAAGGCTGGCATCGCGGTGTCGGCACGCCGCACGCCGAGGTGGATGCGCTGAGCAAGCTGCCCGAGGGCGGAGCCCGCGGCGCGACCGCCGTCGTCACCCTCGAGCCCTGCAACCACTGGGGTCACACGGGCCCCTGCTCCGAAGCGCTCATCGCGGCCGGCGTCTCCCGCGTGGTCTACGGCACCGACGACCCCGGGCACCACTCCGGCGGAGGCGCCGAGCGCCTGCGCGAGGCCGGCGTCGAGGTGGTCGCGGGCGTGCTGCGCGACGAGATCGACGTCTTCCTCGGCGACTGGCTGACCGCCGCCCGGCTCGGCCGCCCGTACATCGTGGTCAAGTGGGCCAGCAGCCTGGACGGCCGCGCGGCGGCCGCGGACGGCAGTAGCAAGTGGATCACCGGAGCGGCGGCGCGGCAGCGCGTGCACGAGCAGCGGGAGGCGTCCGACGCGATCGTGGTCGGAACCGGCACGGTGCTCGCCGACGACCCGAGCCTGACCGCTCGGGGCGACGCCGGCGAGCTGATGGGCACGCAGCCGACACCCGTCGTCATCGGCACCCGCGCGGTGCCCAAGGACGCGGCAGTGTTCTCGCACCCCAACCCGGTGGTCTTCGAGGGGACGCACGACCTGCACGAGGCCGTCGCCGACCTGCACCAGCGCGGCTTCCGGCGGGTGTACGTCGAGGGCGGCCCGACCCTCGCCAGCGCGTTCATCGCCGCCGGCCTCGTCGACGAGTACGCGATCTACCTCGCCCCGACCCTGCTCGGCGGCCCCCGGGTCGCGATCGGCGACGTCGGGGTCGGGAGCATCGGCGAGCAGCGCCGGCTCCGCATCCTCGACATCGAACGGCTCGGCGGCGACCTGCTGGTTCGTGCCGTGCCCATCCCGGCGCCGGCCCTGCGCGCAGACCGCGCGCCGGCCGGCGAGCACGTCCCCGTCGACGTCGGCGGGGCCGACATCTTCCCCGCACCCCCGATCCCCACCGGCCAGGAGGGCTGACATGTTCACCGGAATCATCGAAGAGCTCGGCGAGATCACGGCGGTCGAGCGCAGCGCCGACGCCGCCCGCGTGACCGTGCGCGGCCCGCTCGCCGTCAGCGACGCGCGCCACGGCGACTCCATCTCGGTGAGCGGCGTGTGCCTCACCGTGATCGACAGCGACGCCGAGAGCTTCACCGCGGACGTCATGGCCGAGACCCTCGCCATCAGCACCCTCGACGACGTGCAGCCCGGCCGCCGGGTCAACCTGGAGCGCGCCGCGCAGGTCGGCGACCGCCTGGGCGGCCACATCGTCCAGGGCCACATCGACGGCACCGCGACCGTGCTCTCGGTGACCGACGGAAGCGCCTGGCGCGTCGTGCGGCTCTCCCTCGACCCGGAGCACGCGCCGCTCGTCGCGCGCAAGGGCTCCATCGCCATCGACGGCGTCTCCCTCACGGTCAGCGAGGTCGGCGGCGGCCGCGAGGACGGCTGGTTCGAGGTGTCCCTGATCCCGGAGACCCTCGCCGCCACCACGCTCGGGGACCGCGTCCCGGGCGATCGCGTCAACATCGAGACGGACATCCTCGCCCGTCATGTCGAGCGCATGCTGGCGCTCGAACCGGCCGCGTTCGGCGCGGCCCTGAGCGAACGGAGCTCCTCATGAGCCTGGCCACCATCCCCGAGGCCCTGTCCGAGCTGCGCGCCGGCCGTCCGGTCATCGTGGTGGACAACGAGAGCCGCGAGAACGAAGGCGACGTCGTCCTGGCCGCCGAGCTGGCGAGCCAGGAGTGGATCGCCTGGACGGTGAAGAACTCCTCCGGCTTCATCTGCGCGCCGATGACCAACGAGATCGCGGACCGCCTGGAGCTGCCGGTCATGGTCGCCCACAACGAGGACGCGCGCGGCACCAACTACACCGTGAGCGTGGATGCGGCCGACCGTCTCTCCACCGGCATCAGCGCCGCCGACCGCGCGCACACACTGCGCGTGCTCGCCGACCTCGACTCGACGCCGTCGAGCCTGCACCGGCCGGGCCACATCCTCCCCCTGCGCGCCGTCGAGGGCGGTGTGCGCGAGCGCGACGGGCACACCGAGGCCGCGGTGGACCTGCTGAAGCTCGCCGGGATGACCCCCGTCGGCGCGATCGCGGAGATCGTCGCCGACGACGGCGAGATGATGCGCCTGCCCGGTCTCATCGAGCTCGGTCAGCGCGAGGGCGTCCTCGTGGTCACGATCGAGTCTCTCATCGCCTACCTGCAGGAGTTCCACTGCGACCAGCCTCTGGAGACGGTGACGCCCATCCCGGAGACGTCGCGGGTGATCTTCGAGGTGGAGACCACGGTTCCGACCACCCACGGGCCGTTCCGGATGCGCGCCTACCGCGACCGCATGACCGGCGCCGACCACGTGGCGATCGTCGCGGGCACCCCGCAGCGCGACGGCACGCTGGTGCGCGTGCACTCGGAGTGCCTGACCGGCGAGGCCTTCGGGTCGCTGAAGTGCGAGTGCGGGCCGCAGCTCGACGCCGCCATGGACACCATCCAGCGCGAAGGCGGCGTAGTGGTGTACCTGCGCGGCCACGAGGGACGCGGCATCGGCCTGATCAACAAACTGCGCGCCTACAAGCTGCAGGAGGAGGGCCTCGACACGCTCGACGCCAACCTCGCCCTCGGCCTGCCGATCGACGCCCGCGACTACGGGGCGGCCACGGCCATCCTGCAGGATCTCGGCATCGAGTCGGTGCGCCTGCTCACCAACAACCCGGAGAAGGTGCGCCAGCTGGAGGAGCACGGCATCGAGGTCGAGGAGCGGGTGCCCCTCGTCGTCGGCGTCGGCGCCTTCAACGAGGGCTACCTGGAGACCAAGCGCGACCGGATGGGTCACGCGATCGGGGACATCGACCCGGTGTCCGCGACGAACGAGACGGCCGCGGGGATCGCGGCGGGGAGGACCACACGATGAGCGGAGCGGGAGCACCGGACGCGCAGGAGCAGATCGACGGGAGCGGCCTGACCGTCGTCGTCGTCGCCGGCAGCTGGCACGAGACGATCAGCGAGGCGCTCATCGCGGGCGCCCAGCGGACGCTGGACGCCTCCGGCGCCACCCATTCGCTGGTCCGCGTACCGGGCAGCTTCGAGCTGCCGGTGGTGAGCAAGGCCGCGCTCGAGGCGGGCGCGGACGCGGTGGTCGCGCTCGGCGTCATCATCCGCGGCGGGACACCGCACTTCGAGTACGTCTCCGCCGCCGCGACGGACGGCCTCACCCGCGTCGCCCTCGACACCGGCAAGCCGGTCGGCTTCGGCGTGCTCACGCTCGACGACGAGGCCCAGGGCATCGACCGCTCCGGCCTGCCCGGCTCCAAGGAGGACAAGGGCGCCGAGGCGGCCCACGCCGCTCTCGCGACCGCGGTGGCCCTGCGCGAACTGCGCGACTGACGCCGCGGGCCCGACGGCGGTCCGGTCGCTTCGGCGACCGGACCGCCGTCGTCTATGCCCTCCAGGGCATGTGCTGCAGCGCCCAGGTGTTCCCGTCGGGGTCGGCGAACCACGCGTAGAACACGCCGCCCATGTCCTGGACGGGCGACACGTCGATGCCGCGCTCGACGAGAGCGGCGCGGGCCGCCTCGATGTCGGCGACCACGAGGTGCAGACCCCGCACGGACCCCGGCTCCGACGGCGCCTGACCGATGCCGGCAGTCATCGTGATCGAGCAGTACGACCCGGGCGGGGTCAGCTGCACGACGCGCACGCCGTCGGCGGGCCGCACATCCACATCCAGCGTGAAGCCGGCCTGGTCGCGGTAGAAGCCGATGGACCGGTCGATGTCGGACACCGGTAGCATCACCAGTTCGAGCATCATCGCCCCGGCGGGGACGGGCGGGGTCGGGTTCTCGGACATCATGCCTCCTGATCGGTGCTGAGCGCCGCGGGTCCGCGGCGCACCGGGTAGCGCAGGTGCAGCACGCGCTCCCCCGGGATCACGACGTCCGGGTCGTCGAGCACGAGCGGTGCGCCCGTGAACGACCCGAAGTACCGCCTGCCGCGGCCGAACACGGCGGGCACGACATCCATCGCGACGTAGTCGATGAGTCCGAGCGCGAGCGCCTGCCCGCCGATGTCGCCGGCCGTGACGCCGACCTCGCCGTCGCCGGCGAGCTGCTGCGCGAGTGCGACGGCGCCCTCCACCGAGTCGACGAAGTGGTAGGACGCCTCCGGGTGCCAGCCGTCGGGCTTGGGGCGATGCGAGACGACCACCACGTGGTCGCTCGCCGGCGGGTGGCCCTGCCAGCCGTCGGTGAGATCGAACAGCCGGCGCCCGATGACGAGCGCGCTCTGCCGCGACCACATCCCGCTCACGTAGTCGACCGACGCGGCCGAGACGCGGAACGGCCCGCTGTGCACCTCGGGATGGTCCTCGACGTCCAAGGGATGGTCGCCGCCGAAGTACCAGTCGTGCAGCGGCCCGACGTCGTCGTGCTCGTCGGCGATGAAGCCGTCGAGCGACGCCACCGCATGGAGGTACGTCGTGCCCACGGCGTTACGCCCGGCCCGGGCGGAGCAGCAGCTCGTCGAGCTTCTCGTATCCCTCGCGCATACCGGTCTCCATCCCGCTCTGGATCATCTGCTCCAGAGCCTCGCGGGAGGTCATGACCGAGCGCCCGGACAGGCGGGTGCGGCCGCCGGGGAGTGCCTCGAAGCGCATCCGCTCCAGGCTCACCTCGCCCGGCGCGCCGAGGTACTCGAAGGTCTGGATGATCTGCGCATCCTCTTCGACGGTGTGGAACGTGCCCCGGAACGCGTAGACCGAGCCGTCGCTGTCGTGCGACTCGTAGGCCCACACGCCACCGGTGCGGAAATCCCACTCGGTGATGACGTTGCGCAGGCGGCGCGGGCCGATCCACTGCGCGAACAGCTCGGGATCGGCGTAGGCCTGGAATACGGCCTCGACGGGGGCATCGAACTCGCGGGTGAGGTCGGCGTAGGACGTGCCCTCGACCGCCTCGATGGTGACGGGGTTGCTCATGATTCCTTCTCCTTCACGGAGTGCTTGCTTTCTTCGAGGACGGCGTCGAGCCGGCGGAACTGCGCCTCCGCCTCGAGCCGGTAGCGGTCGATCCACGAGGTGAGCCGCTCGAGAGCGGCGGCCTCCAGGTGGACCGGCCGGCGCTGAGCCTCTCGGCTGCGCCAGACGAGGCCGGCCGTCTCGAGCACGCTGATGTGCTTGGAGACCGCCTGAAGCGAGATGGCGAACGGCTCGGCGAGCTCGTTCACGGTCGCCGGCCCTCGGCTCAGCCGGGCGATGATCGCCCGGCGGACGGGGTCGGCCAGGGCCGCGAACGCCCGGTCGAGCGCTTCCTCATCCCGCATCGTCAACCTCTCGGTTTATCAACCAATCTGTTGAATACAACGATAAGACGAATGAGCGCGGAGCACAAGCCTCGCGCAGCGAGAAGCTACGGCTTCCAGACCATGAGGACGACGACCGCCACGAGCAGCAGGCTGACGACACCCGACCCGGCGGCGATCTGCGGGTAGCGGGAGGCGGTGCCGTCGCGCAGCGACTCCCCCGCTCGACGCATCGCGGGCACCACGACGAACAGCGTCAGCCCGAGGGCGACGACGTAGAGGATGATCGACCACAGGATCCACGGCGTCGTGACGCTCAGGTCGTACTTCTTGTCGGCCAGCCCCATCACGCCGAAGCCGAACAGGACGACCAGCAGCGAGAGCAGCGACAGCAGATTCGTCGACTTCGCGAGCGTCTCCACCTGCCGGGCGTCGCCGGCGCGGACGGCGCGCATGGCCGTCATCGGGAGGATGGCCATCGGCCCGACGATGAAGACGGCGGTGACCACGTGCAGGACGGCGAAGAGCGTTTCCATGCCCTCAGCGTACCGAGCGGCCCCGATTCGGCGGACTCCCCGACCACGCATAGGGTAGAAGGTGCGCCACAAGCGCTTTCCGTCCTCCCCGCCCCCGCGCGCTCTCCGCCCGACCGACGCCGCGCACGAACCGCGGGCGTCCCTCGCACTCCGGAAGCCCTTCACACGCATGTCTACGACGGCCCCCGTCACCACCACCCCCGCGACCGCGAACACCCGCGGCAGGGTCATCCTCGCCAGCCTCATCGGCACGTCCATCGAGTTCTACGACTTCTACGTCTATGCGACCGCGGCCGTGCTGGTCTTCCCCTCGCTGTTCTTCACTAGTGAGGACCCGACGACCGCGCTGCTCTCGTCGTTCGCCGTCTTCGGCGTCGCCTTCATCGCGCGGCCGGTCGGCTCCATCCTGTTCGGCCACTTCGGCGACCGCATCGGCCGCAAGGGCACGCTCGTCGGCTCGCTGCTCACCATGGGCATCGCCACGGTGCTCATCGGCTGCCTGCCCACCGCTCAGGTGCCCGGGTGGGAGTTCTGGGCGCCCTTCCTGCTCGTGGTGATGCGCTTCTGCCAGGGCCTCGGCCTCGGCGGCGAGTGGAGCGGCGCAGCCCTCCTCGCCACCGAGAACGCGCCCGCGGGCAAGCGCGCCATCTACGGGACGTTCCCGCAGCTCGGCGCCCCGATCGGCTTCATCGTCGCCAACGTGCTGTTCCTCATCCTGAGCCTGACGATCTCGCCCGAAGCCTTCGCGGCGTGGGGCTGGCGCATCCCGTTCCTGCTGAGCGCCGTGCTCGTGATCGTCGGGCTGTACGTGCGGCTCAAGCTGGTCGAGACTCCCGCCTTCCAGAAGGTGGTCGACACCGGCGAGGTCGCGAAGCTGCCGCTGGCCCGCGTCTTCCGCACCAGCTGGTGGCAGATCGTGCTGGGCACGTTCATCATGCTCGCGACCTACGTGCTGTTCTACCTGATGACCGCGTTCACCCTGACCTACGGAACCACCGCGGCCACCCCGGAGCAGGCGCAGGCCGCCGCCGAGAAGGCCGGCAAGACGTTCTCGGCCGCAACCTTCGTGCCCGGCCTCGGCTACAGCCGCAACGACTTCCTGGTGATGCTCATCGTCGGCGTCGTGTTCTTCGGTGTCTTCACCCTCGTCGCCGGTCCGCTGGCGGAGCGCTTCGGGCGGCGCAAGACGCTCATCTCGGTCACGATCGGCATCATCGTCTTCGGTCTGCTGTTCGTGCCGCTGTTCGCCGGCGGAACCGTCGGGACCATGGCGCTGCTCATCATCGGGTTCACCCTGATGGGCCTCACGTTCGGCCCGATGGGCGCCGAGCTGCCGGAGCTGTTCCCGACCAACGTCCGCTACACCGGCTCGGCGATCTCCTACAACCTGTCCAGCGTGCTGGGCGCGGCCGTCGCGCCGACGATCGCTGTGTGGCTGTGGACCAGCGCCCACGGCAGCACCGTCTGGGTCGGCGTCTACCTGTCGCTGGCCGGAGTGCTGACGCTCATCGCGCTGCTGCTGTCGAAGGAGACCCGCGACGTCGACTTCACCGACAACGTGAGCTGACGCGTCGCCCTCTCGGGCGACGCTCTCGGGCCGTCGAGTGGTGACATGTCGTCGCAATCCCCACGGGATTCGCGCAACGACTCACTACTCGGCGGCCCTTTCGCATGTCGGAGGAGCTCAGTCGAGGAAGAGCGCGCGGAGCCGGCGGGTGGTGAGGACGAGCCCCAGCACCACCATCACGGCGAAGTACAGCACGTGCCAGAGCATCCCGGGATCCACCTGTCCCGTCGTCAGGCCGCGCACGAGTTCGACGCCGTGCCACAGGGGCAGCGCCTTGATGATCACCTGCACCGGTTCGGGATAGACGGTGATCGGGTAGAACGTCGCCGAGAGCAGGAACATGGGCAGCAGGATGAAGTTGATCCAGTCCATCTGCTGGAACGTCTTCATGTAACTGGTGACACCCATCCCGAAGCTGGCGAAGCCGAAGGCGATGAGCAGCACGGCCGGCAGCGCGAGGAGCGCCCACCACGACAGGTTGAGCCCGAGCGCCTGCATCACCAGCATGAAGCCGAGCGCGTAGAGCGCACCGCGCAGCAGCGCCAGCAGGATCTCGCCCAGCGCGACGTCGAGCGGCCCGAGCGAGGTGGCCAGCATCCCCTCGTACAGCTTGGCGAAGTGCATCTTGAAGAACACGTTCCACGTCGAGTCGTAGACGGCGCCGTTCATCGCCGCGGTCGCAAGCAGCGCGGGAGCGATAAACGCCGCGTACGGCACGGTCTGGCCCGACGACGTGGTGATGTCCCCCACCAGCCCGCCGAAGCCGATGCCGAGCGAGAGCAGGTAGAAGATCGGCTCGAAGAAGCCGGACACGATCACCAGCCAGTTGGTGCTGCGCGTCGCCGACCAGCCGCGCTGCATCACCGAGCGCGCGTTGCCCGCATAGAGCGCGCGCATCGGCCGCTGCCGCGGAGCGGATGCGGCGGTGCGCTGGTCGGTGGCGGTCACTTGTTCAGCCTCCGGGCGGCGATGCGCCGGCCCCACCGCCAGAACACCACGAAGAGAACGAGCAGGTAGAGGACGTGCACCACCGACAGCCAGAGCGGCTCGCTCATGCCGTAGGTGAACACGCGCGACAGTTCCGTCGAATGCCAGAGCGGCGAGATCCACCCGATCCACTGCAGGTAGACGGGCATGTTCGCCAGCGGGAAAAACGTGCCGGAGAACAGCGACATCGGCAGCAGCACGAAGCGCATCAGCATCGCGATCTGCCCGGTGTCCTGCTCGAGCGTGGCCACGTACGCCATGATCGGCGCCCCGAACGCGAGCCCGCCGAGGGTGCCGATCAGGATGCTGACCCACCCCCACGGGCTCGGCACCGCCCCGAACAGCACGGTGAAGACGAAGTACACCGTGCAGGTGCCCAGCAGCCGGGCGACGACCGAGATGATGATCCCGTCGATGATCTGCCCGGGTGCGATGGGCGACGCGTTGATGCCGAAGAAGGTCGGGTTCCACTTGAACCCGAGCATGATCGGGTACGTGAACTCCTCGCTCGCGACGGTCACCGCGGCCGTGCAGAGCAGGGCGGGGGCGACGAAGGCCAGGTAGCTGACCCCGTCGACGGCGTTCGGCCCGAGGTTGGCGCTGACCAGGCTGCCGAGGCCGAGGCCCATCGCGAGCAGGTACAGCAGCGGGTTGCCGAAGCCGGTGACCAGCAGCGTCTGCAGGTACGACCGCATGACGCGGAAGCGGTGCTCGGCGACGTACCAGGCTCCGAAGCGCCGCGGCCGACCCGCGGCCGCGAGCGCCGCGCGCGCATCCGCGCCCGGCCCGTGCTCGTCGCCGGCGCCCGAGGCGCCGGCCGGCCCCGCGGGCCCGACGATCGCGCTCATCCGATGGGCCTCATTCGATCAGGCTCCGTCCGGTCAGCCGCAGGAAGACATCCTCGAGGCTCGATCGCCGCACCAGGCTGGTGAGGGGGTGCAGTCCGCGCTCGGCGATCCGGACCAGCTCGGCCTCGCCGTCGTCGCTGTAGACGAGGATGCGGTCGGGCAGCACCTCGATGCGATCGCCTATGCCGTGGAGCCCCTCGGCCACCTCGGCGTTGCGCTCCGACCCGAACCGCACCTCGAGCACCTCGCGCGTCGAGTACTCGCGGATCAGCGCGGCCGGCGACCCCTCCGCCATGATGGCGCCCTTGTCGACGACGACCAGCCGGTCGCACAACTGCTCCGCCTCATCCATGTAGTGCGTCGTCAGGACCAGCGTCGTGCCCTGCTCCTTGAGCCGGAAGAGGCGGTCCCAGAGGATGTGGCGCGCCTGCGGGTCGAGACCGGTCGTGGGCTCGTCGAGCAGCAGGATGCGCGGGTCGTTGATCAGCGCCCGCGCGATCGTGAGCCGCCGCTTCATGCCGCCGGAGAGGTCGTCGACCTTCGCCTTCGCCTTGTCCTCGAGCTGGGCGAAGGCGAGCAGCTCGTCCGCCCGCGCACGCACTCGTGCCGACGGCAGCCCGAAGTAGCGGCCGTAGACGATGAGGTTGTCGCGCACGCGCAGCTCGGTGTCGAGGTTGTCGGCCTGCGGCACCACGCCCAGCTGCGAGCGGATCTCGGGTCCGTACCGGTCGGGGTCGAGGCCCAGGATGCTGAGGTCGCCCGCCGAGCGGGTGGAGACGGCGCCGATCATCCGCATCGTCGTGGATTTGCCCGCGCCGTTGGGCCCGAGCAGTCCGAACGACTCCCCCGGCTCGACCTCGAAGCTGATGCCGTCGACGGCGGGGAAGTCCTTGTACTTCTTGACCAGGTCGCGGGCGGCGATGACGGGCGGCATAGTTCTGCACTGTAGCCGCGACCACGGACATTTGGGGGTGGGATGCTGTCAACGCGACCTGCCAGCTGATCGCCCTGGCGCTCGGTGTCAGCAAACAGGCAGTTCACAAGAAGTACGGTCGGAGCTGACGGCACCGCCGCCTCCGACGCCCCTTCCTCCCCCGAACGGAGCCACCGTCATGTCGACCACCTCCACCGCCTCCCCGCGCCGCCGACGCGGCTTCGGCCGTCCCGCCGACGACGCCGGGCCCCGCGCGAGGTTCTCCCAGCTGCTGCCGTACCTGCTCGAGCACAAGCGGGTGCTGTCCGTCGTCGTCGTGCTCAGCATCCTGGGCGCAGCCGCAAGCCTCGCCCAGCCGCTGCTCGTCAGCCAGGTGATCGACCTCGTCGGCAAGCAGCAGCCGCTGAACGGCCTCGTCTGGGGCCTCGTCGCCCTGGTCGTGGTGTCCGCCCTCATCTCCGGCTACCAGCACTACCTGCTGCAGCGGACGGGCGAAGGCGTGGTGCTCTCGTCGCGGCGCAAGCTGGTCGGACGGATGCTGCGCCTGCCGATCAGCGAGTTCGACACCCGGCGCACCGGCGACCTCGTCTCGCGGGTCGGCTCCGACACCACGCTGCTGCGCGCCGTGCTGACCCAGGGACTCGTGGAGGCCATCGGCGGCGCCCTGACGTTCATCGGCGCGCTCATCGCGATGCTCATCATCGATCCCGTGCTCCTCGGGCTCACCGTGCTCGTCGTCGCGATCTCGGTCGTGACCGTCGTGCTGCTCTCCGGGCGCATCCGCGTCGCGAGCCAGAAGGCGCAGAACAAGGTCGGCGATCTCGCCGCCGCCGTCGAGCGGGCGATCAGCTCGGTGCGGACCATCCGGGCGGCGAACGCCACAGAGCGCGAGATCGCGGCGGTGGACGAGGACGCCACGGGAGCGTGGCGGATGGGCATCCAGGTCGCGAAGATCTCCGCCCTCGTCGTGCCGGTGGCGGGGATCGCGATGCAGGTGTCGTTCCTCGTCGTGCTGGGCGTCGGCGGCTTCCGGGTGGCCAGCGGCGCGATCACGATCGCGAACCTGGTGGCGTTCATCCTGTTCCTGTTCATGATGATCCTGCCGCTCGGGCAGGCCTTCGGCGCCATCGCCGCCGTGAACTCGGCGCTCGGTGCGCTGGGGCGCATCCAGGAGATCCTCGACCTGCCCGCCGAGGACCAGCACGACCGCGACATCGCCCCGCTCGCCATGACGGTCGGAGCGGCCAACGAGGGGCTCGCCCCCGAAGCGCCGGCGATCGAGTTCGTGGACGTGCGGTTCGCGTACCCGGAGGGTGCGGGAGAGGACGGGGCCGCGGACTCCGCCCCCGCTCCCGCTGGGCGGGCTGGCGCCGGCCGGGTGGACGCCGAACCGTCCCCCGAGCGTCTGGCGTTCGAGGCGCTGACCGGCGCGGACGTCGTCGCGGAGGCCGAGGCCGCCGCCGGTGCGGGATCGGATGCGGCGCAGGCGCGGCACGGCGGCGTGCTGCACGGGGTCAGCTTCCGCGTGCCGCGCGGCAAGCGCACGGCGCTGGTCGGGCCGTCCGGGGCGGGCAAGTCGACCATCCTCGCCCTCGTCGAGCGGTTCTACGACCCGCAGGGCGGCGAGGTGCGGTTCGGCGGGATGGATGTGCGCACCCTCGACCGCGTCGCGCTTCGCTCGCAGATCGGCTACGTCGAGCAGGATGCGCCGGTGCTGGCCGGAACGCTGCGCGACAACCTGACGCTGGCGGCTCCCGGTGCGACCGACGAGCAGTGCATCGACGTGCTGCACGCCGTCAACCTCACCGAGGTGCTGGAGCGCAACGAGCTCGGGCTCAGCGCGCAGGTCGGCGAGGACGGCATCATGCTCTCCGGCGGAGAGCGTCAGCGTCTCGCGATCGCCCGGGCGCTGCTCGCGGCGCCTCCGGTGCTGCTGCTGGACGAGTCCACGTCGAGCCTCGACGGGCGCAACGAGCAGCTGATGCGGGAGGCGATCGACGCGGTCGCCGAGGACAGGACGCTCCTCGTGATCGCGCACCGCCTGTCCACCGTCGTCGACTCGGACCAGATCGTGGTGCTCGACCACGGCCGCGTCATCGGCACCGGCACCCACTCCGAACTCGTCGAGACGACCCCCCTCTACCGCGACCTCGCCAAGCACCAGCTCCTCGTCTGACCCCCTCCCCCCTCCCTCGAGTACACGAAAAGTGCACGTGAATCGGGCGATTCGCGTGCACTTTTCGTGTACTCGATGAAGGGGCGCTCGACGGTGGGGTCCCGGCGCGGGGGGACGGGTCAGGCGCGGAGGTGGTAGCGGAGGGACGCGAGCTCGGCGCGGAGGGCGGCGGGGACGCGGGTGCCGAAGCGGTCGAAGAACTCGTCCGTGAGGTCGCACTCGGCCAGCCAGCTGGACCGGTCGACCTCGAACAGCGCCTCCACGTCCTCCGCCGGGAGGTCCAGTCCGTCGAGGTCGAGGTCCTCCACCCGCGGCAGCCGTCCGATGGGCGTCTCGATGCTGCCCGCCGTGCCCTCCACCCGGCGCGCGATCCACTCGATCACGCGCGCATTCTCGCTGAACCCGGGCCACAGGAAGCGCCCGTCGTCACCGCGACGGAACCAGTTCACCTGGAAGACCTCGGGAGCGTCCGCGCCCAGCGCCTCTCCCACCTCGAGCCAGTGCGCCCAGTGGTCGGCCATGTTGTAGCCGCAGAACGGCAGCATCGCGAACGGGTCGCGCCGCAGCTCCCCGACGGTGCCCTCGGCGGCGGCCGTCCGCTCCGAGGAGATCGTCGCTCCGAGGAACACGCCGTGCCGCCAGTCGCGCGCCTGCGCCACGAGCGGCACGTTGGTCGCGCGGCGTCCGCCGAACAGGATCGCGTCGATCGGCACGCCGTCGAAGGCGTCCCAGTCGTCGGCGATTGACGGGCACTGCGCGGCGCTCACGGTGAAGCGGGAGTTCGGATGCGCGGCCGGGCGACCGCTCCCGGGCGTCCAGTCCTTCCCCTCCCAGTCGATCAGGTGCGCCGGGGGCTCGTCGGTCAGCCCCTCCCACCAGACGTCTCCGTCGTCGCGCAGTGCCACGTTGGTGAAGATCGTGTTGCCCCACAGGGTGTCGACCGCGGTGCGGTTCGTGCTCTCGCCGGTCCCGGGCGCGACCCCGAAGAAGCCCGCCTCCGGGTTGATCGCCCGCAGGCGGCCGTCCGGACCCGGTCGCAGCCACGCAATGTCGTCGCCGATCGTCTCGACCGTCCAGCCGGGGATGCTCGGCTGCAGCATCGCGAGGTTCGTCTTGCCGCATGCCGAGGGGAACGCCGCCGCGAAGTGGAAGGCGCGCCCCTCGGGCGAGGTCACCTTGATGATGAGCATGTGCTCGGCCAGCCAGCCCTCGTCGCGCGCCATCACCGACGCGATGCGCAGCGCGAAGCACTTCTTGGCCAGGATGGCGTTGCCGCCGTATCCCGAGCCGTAAGACCAGATCTCGCGGGTCTCGGGGAACTGGACGATGTACTTCGTGGTGTCGCACGGCCACGGCACGTCGTCGCGGGCGACGCCGTGCGCATCGATCAGCGGGTAGCCGACGCTGTGCACGGTCGGCACCCACGGCTGCCCGGCGTCGATCAGGTCGAGCACCGTCTCGGTGACGCGGGTCATCATCCCGAGGCTGACCGCGACGTACGCCGAATCCGTGAGCTGGATGCCGACCTGCGAGAGCGGACCGCCGACCGGGCCCATCGAGAACGGCACGACGTACATCGTGCGGCCGCGCATGCTGCCGGCGAAGACGCCGCGCAGCTCGGCGCGCATGCTCTCGGGCTCCCGCCAGTTGTTGGTCGGTCCGGCGTCGGACTCGTCGACCGAGCAGATGAACGTGCGGTCCTCGACGCGGGCCACGTCACCCGGGTCTGTGCGCGCGAGGAAGCTGTTCGGGCGCCACTCCGGGTTCAGGCGGATGAGCTTGCCTTCGGCGACGAGCTGCTTGGTGAGGCGGTCGGCCTCCCCCAGCGATCCGTCGCACCAGACGACCTCGGCGGGCTGCGTGAGGGCGGCGATGTCGTCCACCCACGCGCGCACGGCGGCGATCCCGCCGGAGGGGGCGGCGTCGGTCAGGGGCAGCTCGGCGATGCTCATGGCGGAGTCCTTTTCGTGGAAAGAAGCGGCGATAGATCCAGCATCCGCGACCTTCGGCCGCTTGCACCCAGAGATTTCGATTCAAGAATCGCGATTCTTTCGCTAACGTGAAGCCATGAGCACTCCCGTGGACACCGGCGACATCGACGTCGCCACGCTCGGCCACCGCATCCGGCACTTCCGCACGCGCCGGGGCATGACCCTCGACGACTTGGGGGCCGCGGCAGGGGTCGCCCCGAGCCAGCTGTCGCTGATCGAGAACGGCAAACGCGAGCCCCGCATCTCGCTGCTCAGCGCGCTGGCGAGCGCTCTCGGCGTGCAGCCGGCCGACCTGCTCTCGGCCGAGCCGCCGGACGAGCGCGCAGCCCTCGAGATCGAACTGGCCCGGGCGCAGCGCGGCCCGCTGTACGCGTCTCTCGGTCTGCCCGCGGTGAAGCCGACGAAGGGCACGCCGACGGAGACGCTGCGCTCCCTGGTCGGACTGCATCGGGAGCTCAGCCGCCGCGCCAGTGAGGCGATCGCCACACCGGAGGAGGCGCGCCGGGCCAACACCGAGCTGCGCGAGCGGATGCGCGGCGAGAACAACTACATCCCCGAGATCGAGGAGCTCGCGGAGCAGCAGGTGCGCGAATCCGGGCACGTGCGCGGGGCGCTCACCCACCGCGAGGTCAGCGTGATGGCGGAACGGCTCGGCTTCGAGCTGATCTACGTGAACGACCTCCCCCGGTCGGCGCGGTCGATCACCGACCTCGAGAACGGGCGGATCTACCTGCCGCCGGCGTCCATCCCCGGCGGCCACGGCCTCCGCTCGATGGCCCTGCAGGCGATGGCGCACCGGCTGCTCGGGCACACGCGCCCCGCCTCCTACGCCGACTTCCTCCGCCAGCGGCTGGAGATCAACTACTTCGCGGCCTGCTGCCTGATGCCGCGCGAGGCCGCCGTCGGCTTCCTCCAGCAGGCGAAGAAGGACAAGGACCTCGCGGTCGAGGACTTCCGCGACGCCTTCGGTGTGACCCACGAGGCGGCGGCGCTGCGGCTGACGAACCTGGCGACGAGTCACCTGGACATGACGATGCACTTCCTCCGGGTCGGCGACGACGGCGCCCTCTACAAGGGGTACGAGAACGACGGGCTTCCGCTGCCGACGGATGTGACCGGCTCCATCGAGGGGCAGGTCGTGTGCCGCAAGTGGGGAGCGCGCACCGCCTTCACGCACACCAACCGCACCACGGAGCTGTACCAGTACACCGACACCCCCGCCGGGACGTACTGGTGCGCGACCCAGACCGGGACCACCGCCGAGGGCGGCTTCTCGATCACCGTCGGCGTCCCGTTCGACGAGGCGAAGTGGTTCCGGGGCCGCGAGACGACGGACCGGGCGGAGTCGCGCTGCCCCGACGAGTCGTGCTGCAAGCGCCCGCCGGCGGACCTCTCCGGGCGCTGGGCGGGCAAGGCGTGGCCGAGCGCGCGGCTGCACGCGCACATCCTGTCGCCGCTGCCCTCTGGTTCGTTCCCGGGCGTCGACGACTCGGACGTGTACGCCTTCCTGGAGGCGCACTCCGGCGCCTGACGCGCAGCACATTCGGCACGAATGTCGCCTCCGCGCGCCCCTTTCGCGACATTCGGCACGAATGTCCCGCGGGGCGTGGGGCGACATTCGGCACGAATGTGGGCCTCCCGCGGTCGTTTCGCCACATTCGGCACGAATGTCGCGTGGGCGCAGCCCGTCGCGGCTACTTGGGCTGCATGCGGATCGCGCCGTCGAGGCGGATCGTCTCGCCGTTGAGCATGGGGTTCTCGACGATCGCGCGCACCAGCGCCGCGTACTCCGCCGGCCGCCCGAGCCGCGACGGATGCGGCACCTGCGCGGCCAGCGAGTCCTGCGCCGCCTGCGGCAGCCCCGCCATCATCGGCGTCTCGAAGATGCCGGGCGCGATCGTCATCACGCGGATGAGGCTGCGCGCGAACTCCCGCGCCAACGGCAGCGTCATGGCCGCCACCCCGCCCTTGGACGCCGAATAGGCGGGCTGTCCGATCTGCCCGTCGAATGCGGCGACGGACGCCGTGTTGACGATGACGCCGCGTTCCTCGCCGACGGGCTCGGTCTGCGCGATGGCCGCCGCCGCGAGCCGGACGACGTTGAACGTGCCCACCAGGTTGACCCGGATCACCCGCTCGAAGTGCTCCAGCGGGATGAGTCCCTCGCGGCCGATGACCTTCTCCGCTGTTGCGATGCCGGCGCAGTTGACGACCACCCGGAGTGGCGCGAGCCCGGAGGCCGTGTCGACCGCCGCCTGCACCTGCTCCTCGTCGGTCACGTCCGCCGCGACGAACCGGGCTGTCGGTCCGAGGGCGATCGCTGCTTTCTCCCCCTCCGACCGCGGGAGGTCGAGGATGACGACGTGGGCGCCCGCCTCGGTGAGCGCGTGGGCGGTCGCGTTGCCGAGTCCGCTCGCCCCGCCGGTGACGAGGGCGGAGCATCCGTCGAGCTGCATGGTTCTCCTTCGTTTCGCGTGGATCCCCGGTTGTCCGGGAAGGTCATTTCGAGAAGGCGCAGGTCAGCGCAGCACTTCGATCAGCGTCGCGTTCGCCGTGCCGCCGCCCTCGCACATGGTCTGGAGGCCGTAGCGGCCGCCCCGCGCCTCCACTTCGTTGAGCAGGGTCGCGAGGAGGCGCGTGCCGGACGAACCCAGCGCGTGCCCGAGGGCGATGGCCCCGCCGCGCGGGTTCAGCTTGGACGCGTCGGCGCCGAACTCCTGCTGCCACAGCAGCGGGATGGGCGCGAACGCCTCGTTCACCTCGTACGCGTCGATCTCGTCGAGCGAGACGCCACTGCGGTCGAGCAGCTTGCGCGTCGCGGGCAGGATGCCGGTCAGCATCAGCAACGGGTCGCTCCCCGCGACCGCGAACGAGTGGAAGCGCGCGCGAGGGCGCAGGCCCAGCCGCTTCGCGGCGTCCGCACTCATGATCAGCGCGGCCGACGCCCCGTCGGTGAGGGGCGACGAGTTGCCCGCTGTGATCCGCCACTCCAGCTGCGGAAACCGCTGGGCCAGCCGCTCGGTGCGGAACACCGGCTGCAGCTGCGCGAGCTTCTCCGGGGTCGTGCCGGGCCGGATGGTCTCGTCGGCGATGACGCTGCCCGAGTCGGGCGTCGGCACGGCGATCAGCTCTCCGTCGTAGGCGCCGTTCGCCGCCGACCAGGCGGCGCGGCCGTGCGACTCGGCCGCGTAGTCGTCCAGCTGCGCGCGGCTGAACCCCCAGCGGTCGGCGATGAGCTCCGCCGCGACGCCCTGGTTCACCAGCCCGTCGGGATACCGCCCGGCGAGCAGCTCGCCGCCGAGCCGGGCGCCCTGCACGTTGGACCCCATCGGCGCCCGGCTCATCGACTCCACGCCGCACGCGATGACGACGTCGTAGGCCCCGGAGATCACGCCCTGCGCGGCGAACGCGGCCGCCTGCTGGCTGGACCCGCACTGGCGGTCGATCGTCACCGCCGGCACGCTCTCGGGGAATCCCGCGCTGAGCACGGCCGTGCGCGTGATGTTGCCGGCCTGCTCGCCCGACTGGGTGACGCATCCGCCGATCACGTCGTCGATCACGGCCGGGTCGATCCCGGTGCGCCCCACCAGTTCGAGCAGCACGCCGGCGAGGAGGTCGGCCGGGTGGATGTCGGACAGCTCCCCGTCCGGCTTCCCCCGGCCCGACGGGGTGCGGACGACGTCGACGATGACCGCTTCTGCGTTGGCCACGTCAGGCTCCGAACGGGTTCGGCGTGAGCGTGTACTTGGTGTTGAGGTACTCGTGGATGCCCTCGAAGCCGCCCTCGCGTCCGAGCCCGGACTGCTTGACCCCGCCGAACGGCGCCGCCGCGTTGGAGACGACGCCGACATTCAGGCCCATCATCCCGGTCTCCAGCCGTTCGATCATCCGCTGGCCCCGGGCCAGATCTTTGGTGAACACGTACGAGACGAGCCCGTACTCGGTGTCGTTCGCGAGCCGCACCGCCTCGTCCTCGTCGGAGAACCGCACGATCGAGAGGACCGGCCCGAAGATCTCCTGCCGCAGGATCTCGCTGCCCGCGCGCACGTCCGTCACCACTGTCGGCTCGAAGAACGTGCCGGTGCCCTCGACGCGCGAACCGCCGGTGAGCACGGACGCGCCGCGGGTGACCGCATCCTGGAGCAGCTCGGACGCCTTGTCGATGGCGCCCTCGTTGATGAGCGGGCCGATGGTGACGCCCTCCTCGGTTCCGCGTCCGACCTTGAGGCCGTTCACCCGCTCGGTCACGCGCCGGGCGAACTCGTCGGCGACCGCCTCGTGCACGATGAACCGGTTGGCGGCCGTGCAGGCCTCGCCGATGTTGCGGAACTTGGCGAGCATGGCGCCGTCGACCGCCTTGTCGAGGTCCGCGTCGTCGAAGATCACGAAGGGCGCGTTGCCGCCGAGTTCCATGGAGGTGCGGAGCACGTTCTCGGAGGCCTGCTGCAGCAGCTTCCTGCCGACCTCGGTCGAGCCGGTGAACGAGAGCTTCCGGAGGCGCGGGTCCGCGATGATCGGTGCGGACACCTTGCCGGAGGTCGTCGTCGTGACCACGTTGAGCACACCGCCCGGGAGGCCTGCATCCTCGAGGAGCTTCGCGAAGTAGAGGGTCGTGAGCGGGGTGAGTTCGGCCGGCTTGATGACGACCGTGCAGCCCGCGGCGAGCGCCGGCGCGATCTTGCGCGTCGCCATCGCGAGCGGGAAGTTCCAGGGCGTGATGAGGAAGCACGGACCGACGGGATGCTGCGACACGATCATCCGCCCGGTGCCTTCCGGATTGGCGCCGTACCGCCCGGTGATGCGCACGGCCTCCTCGGAGAACCAGCGCAGGAACTCGCCGCCGTAGGTGACCTCGCCGCTGGCCTCCGCGAGCGGCTTGCCCATCTCGAGCGTCATCAGCAGCGCGAATTCGTCGCGCCGCTCCTGCAGCAGGTCGAACGCGCGGCGCAGGATCTCGCCGCGCTGCCGGGCCGGCGTGGCCGCCCAGTCGTCGGCGGCCGCGACCGCCGCGTCGAGCGCGCGGATGCCGTCCTCGGGGGATGCGTCCGCGATCTCGGCGATCCGGTTGCCGGTCGCCGGGTCGTAGACGGGGAACGTGCCGGCCGATCCGGTCGTCCACTCGCCGCCGATGTACAGTCCGTCCGGCACGCGCTCCAGCAGAGCCTTCTCATCCATCAGTCGTGTTCCTCCTCGTTCGTCCGGTCGTCGTCCGGTGCCACGGCCGCCTGCACGAGCGGCACGGTCCGGTGGTCGATCATGGTGGTCAGCGCGATCACCGTGGTGGTGCGCGCCACCGCGCGGTCGCCGCCGATGCGGTCGATGACGCGCTGCAGGTCGCTGTTGGACCGCGCGGCCACCCGGACCATGAGGTCCCCGGGCCCGGTCACGCGGTGCACCTCCAGGATCTCGGGGATCTGGCGCAGGTGCTCGACGATCGCCGCATCCCGGCCCTCCTCCCCCGAGGCGAGCTCGACGGTCACGAAACCCGTCACCGGGAACCCGAGCTGCTCGGTGTCGACGGTGGGCGCGAAGTCGCGCACGACGCCGGACCGCTGCAGCCGGTCCAGCCGCGCCTGAACGGTCCCGCGCGCGACCCCTAGCCGCCGCGACGCCTCGAACACGCCCAGCCGCGGCTCCGCGGCCAGCAACGCGATCAGCTCGGCGTCGAGCTTGTCGACCATGCGGCCCTCCTTCGGTCCTCGCACATCGTACGACGCACGGTACGCGCGAAGCGCACGCTGACCGAAGCTCTCAGGAACGGGCGGGCAGGGTGTGCGGCTACAGCGGCGCCCCCGGTGGTCTCGTTTATCGGGTCGCCATGAGAGCAACGCCGGCAACGATGGCAATCACAGCAATCGGGACGACTATGCGCTTTGGTATGGCAAGCGGCCGTTTACCCGCAGCCTCTCACTACGGCATGTCTCTCCATTTGCATCTCGTCCTCACGATGAGCCCGGGAGGAAGGCTCCGGCGATTCCGGCTGCGGCGGTGAGGCGCTCGCCACGCGCGTCGCACTCTTCGTATGGCCCGCTGCCTTTCTCAGGGGGAACCACTCAGTATCTAGGTCCGCGGCAAACGACCGATGCGGCGAAGCTCAGCCAGCCCGAGAAACCGAACTTTGAGCACCGGTGAGCTGATTCGCCTCAGCGAAGACGGCACGCTGTCATGTGCCGACGCTTTCGCCTCGCACCGTTTTGACGATCGCGTCTCCTCGAGCTTTGGCCCACTCCGTCGACGCCGTGCGTAGCGAGGTGGCCATGGGCCCATTGACACGCACGGGCAGCTCGAACGTCCGATCGCCTGCGCGAATGCCGAAGAACAGGGTGGTGTAGTCAGCTAACAAAACCGATGTTGTATCGACTCGAACATCCGCGACCTGCTCCGCGGTGAAATCAGCTAAAACTTTCGCCTCCCGACCTCGAACGATTGTGAGGTGGCCACGGCTCGCCACCAGGGAGTACACGGACCCCGTTCTGCCATACGGGCTTCGATCTACCGCGGCGATTCTTCGCAAAGCCCAGTACGTCACTAGGGCCCCCTGTGCAGATGTCGACAGCGCCTGCGGAAACCTGCCTGAGATCGCAAGGACCTGCTTCCGAAGCGTGACCTTCGCGAGCCTTAAGATGATTGCCACACCGGCGGCGACCAGCATGAGGAAGCCCGCCCCGCCGCAGATGATGTAACTCGTCACGCGTCCCTCCTCGGAGGGGAGAATGGGGAACCCGCAGATCGAAGCACCTTCCCCGAGCGGACGTCGATATACGGCAGATGGCGCTGCCTGCCCGCGAGAGTCGTGTAGCCAGCGCGCGATTCGCGCCAGACCTGGAGACAGAATGCACCGACCGACATCGCTGTAACCAACGCGCTCGCCAACATCACGAGGGGCACCCAGACGAGGATCACGGTGGGGAGTCGCACGAGTACCGCCACACCTCCGGCCACTAGGAACGCAAGGCAGGCCGACGCGAACGCGAGGCCAATCGCTCGAAGCGAGTCAGCCGTCGGTCCCCGCAGGATCCGCCCATCGAAAGAGTCACTACTTGTCGCGGATGAGATACAGATCACCTCCGCTCAGCACCAGCCCAAGGGCGCTCCCCACACCGCCGAGAGCATCAACGACACCCTTAACGGCATCCTTCAGCCATCCCGTTACGAGTGCTTTAGTCACTCCTCCGGCGAGAGGAACGAGTGCTAGGAGTACTCCGATGATGCATGTGGTCAGCTGATCCCCGCCCATCAGGCGCGACAACAGCGGCTGCCCGGACGATGAGGCGCGCGAAGCTCGGAGAAGGCGACTTCGTTCGGATTCTTCAACTAGATTCACTTGCGCCCCGTTGTTGTGCGAGCGAGAGCTTCTGCTGCACCTTTCGGACGACCCCCTGTGTTTGGGATTCGCTAAGGAGCGACCACGAGTTTCGGCTCTTTCCACCACCGAACATGAAAAACACATCGCCGACCGTGCCGTCGAAGTCGAGGACAACCTTCATCGCGGGCTTCACCGCAATCGGTGTCGCCGCGCTTTCGCCAAGGGAAACGGAGGCAATCGCAGACTTCGGAAGCAGGAATGCGCGCCGGGGATGTCTGCTCCCGACCCACCCCTGGATCGAGTCGGCCGTAACGACGATCGACAGGCTCGAACGAGCCAGATAGCGCCTTTCCACCAAGACGGGATCGCGGATCAGGCTGCGAAAGTGATAGAGTTGGCGCCCGACCTGGTCGTTGACATTCTCGATCACAGCGTCCGGGAACATCGTTGCAAGGGCGGTCGTCCTCAGAGCCCGCGAGTGTGCGGTCGCCATCAGTCCCGCCACGCAAATCACGACCACGATGGCAAGACACGACGGAATTGCTACGACTAAGGTCCCCGAGTCAACACCTGCGGCGACGCCTTTGAACATTATTCCGACGACGTCAACGACGACCACCACAACACCAAGCGCGAGTGGAATCCATAGATTTGACGAGCGTTTCATCTCAACCTCTCGCATTGGAAGCGCAGCAAATCACGCATGAAGCTGGTCTCTGAGGCCGGCAAAGAATCCCACTAGGTCTACCTGGACACCCAGGGCGGCGAGGGCTTTGTCCAGAACTCTCGCCGAATCTTGAAGCGCATCAATCGCGACCCTGAACGCACTCGCACCGATACCCAGCACTGAACCGATCGCTCCCACAACGCAGCCGACAGGCGACTCGCCCGCAACCGCAAGGATGCAAGAAATAGCCGTCGACGCGACGTTTGCTATCAAGCCAATCCATTTCGCGATCGCAGCGGCCGCAGGCCCAACTCCGGGAGAGAATAGAAGGACTAACGAGAGAACATCTGCGGCACCGCCGATAATGCCCAAGTAGAACGAGGCGGTGCTCCAGAAGGCTACGGCTTTGTCACGCGCTTCGTCGTGTCGCTCTTGAACGTCGTTCTGGGAGTTTGGACCGACCGGCTTGGGCTTGCTCGGCGCCGGGCTCTTCCCGCTAGGTGGAGTTGGCGCTGGATTGGCGGGCGGCTTTGCGCCTGGCGAGGATGAAGTCGCGGGCGCCTTCGTGAGGCCGGGTGGGATCGGGGGAAGCAGGGCGCCCCAGCCGGGGAACAATTGCGGCATCCGTTGCTGTTTGGCTTTGAAGCCCAGCACATCCACGTCCGACGCCGGATTGTTCTCCACGTAGGCGTAGCGGTGCAGCGACTGCGGCTGCGCCAGAAGGCCGTGCCACGGGTCCGCGCTCGTCCAGCTCGCCGCCGCGGGGTCGTATGTGCGCGCGTGATAGTGGTTCAGGCCCTGCGTCGGGTCGGTGGTCTCGCCGGTGAAGTTCAGCGGGGACGACCATCCGGTGGTCTCGAACTGCTGGGCGCCCCAGTCCTCGTAGGAGGACAGCTCGGTGATCGACGCGCCCCGGGCGCCGGCGACCGTCGAGCCGAGACGGTCCAACAGGTCCCAGGTCGCCTCACCGTTCTGCGAGACGTGTTCCACCAGTACGCCGATTGCATCCCGGATCAGCGTCTCCGTGCCCTTTCCCGCGATGCTGGACTGAACCGGGCTCAGGCCGTCGAAGGCCGTGCGGGTGGTGGTCGTGCCGTACTGGCTGTGGTCCGTGGTCGTCGTGCGGCGACCCAGGCCGTCATACCCGTACGAGGTGGAGCGGCCCTCCCGCGTCGCCTGAGTGGTCTGGCCGGCGGGGTTGTACGCGAACCGCGTCGACACACCGCCGACGACCTGGTCCACTCGGTTGCCCGCACCGTCGTAGGCGTACGAGGCGACACCCTCGGGCACACCACGGCCGCGACCGGTCGTCGTGGAGCGGGTCAGCTGGTTCGCGTCGCTGAACACCGCCTTCTGCGAGAAGTTCCCGTCCTTGGCGCCTGAACGTGACCAGCTCGTGCGGTTGCCTGCCGCGTCGTAGCCGTAGATGTTCTTCTCGCCCGAGGTGGCTGTCGACCCGGTCAGGCGGTCCAGCGCGTCGTAGGCGTACGACACGGTCGACTGCTTCACGGACAACGGGTCGGTGGGCGTCGCGCTGTCGTTCGTCTCCACGCGATTCTGACCGGATGCGATCGTCCGGGTCGCGGAGGCGACGTTGCCGTCGCCGTCGTAGGTGTAACGGTAGGAGAGGACACCGCCGTCGGGGACCGGGTTCGTCGGAGTCGGCACGGTTCGACCGGCCAGGTACGGCGCCGTCCGCTCGCACAGCGGGGCCGAATTAGTCGCCGTGGCCCGGGCGCCCAGGTAGCCCGCCACACCGGAGCATTTCGCGGCCGCTGCATCGCGAGATGAGTAGGGCGCGGGCGTCGGAGTGGGCGACGGCGCCGCAGGCGCGGGAGGCTCGGGCGTTACGTGGGAGATCGTCGTCACGCGGTCGGCGGCATCGTACGCGTAGCCGGTCGCGACGCCCGTCGACCTGGTCTGGCGCGTGAGGTTGCCCGCGGGATCCCACTCGTAACTGAGCGAACCCCAGGGAGACGACTGCGAGGTCGCCCGGCCCGCCTGGTCGTACGTGTACGACAGCTTCTGGCCGGTGGGCAGGGTCACGCCGGTGGTCTGGCCTGCGGCGTCGTAGGCGGTGTGCAGCCTGCCGCCCTGCTGGTCGATCTGGGTCGTCGTGCGGCCGTCCTTGTCGTACGTGAAGCCGGTGACTCCTCCGGGGTCGGTGACGGCGATGAGCTTCTGCTCACCGTCGTACTCGAAGGTCGCGATCGCTCCCGCGGCGTCCTGACGGATGAGGTCGCCCCGCCTGTCGTAGCCGTAGGCGGTCGTTGCACCGGTTCCGGTGACCACGGACGCCGTGCGACCGGCAGCCGTGTAGGTGGTACGCGACGTGTTGCCGACGGCGTTCGTCTCGCTCGTCGTCCTGCCGAGGGGGTCCACGGTGTAACGGGTGATGTGTCCGTTCGGGTCGGTCACAGCGGTGAGGTTGCCATCGGTGTCATACGTGAACGCGGTCGCGACGTTGGTGTCGGACGACGCAGGCGCGCCGGCGCGGTGCCCCTCGACGACCTTCGTGAGCTGACCTGCCGGGTCATACGCGTACTGCGTCCGGTTGCCGTTCGGGGTCACCGTGGCGGACTGTTGCCCCGCCGCGTCGTACTCGTACGCCGTCACCGCGCCCGTCGGATCGGTGAGCGAGGTCTGGCGACCGTCCGCGTCATAAGCGGTCGAAGTCGTGTGGCCGTTCGCGTCGGTGACGCCGGTGCGGCGTCCGGCGGCGTCGTACGTGTACGTGGTGGTGTGGCCGGCCGGGTCGGTCGTGGACGCGACAAGGCCGGTGGCCGTGTAGGTCGTGGTGGTCGTCCGTCCGAGCGGGTCGGTCACCGCCGTGCGGTTGCCGGCGGCGTCGTATGCGAACGAGGTCCTCTCGCCGAGCGGAGTCGTCGTCGAGGTCATCCGGCCGGCCGCGTCGTAGGTGAAGGTGGTCGGATCGCCGCGACGATTCACGACGGAGGTCACGTTGCCGTCGGCGTCGTACGTGACGTCGGTGTGCTTCCCCGTCCCGTCCGTCACCCGGATGACCCGATCCATCACGTCGTAGGCGTAGCGCGTCGTGACGCCGTCCGGGTCGACCTGAGCGATCATCCGCCCGACGGCGTCGTAGCGGTAGCGGGTGACCGCGCCGGTGGCGTCCGTCTGGCTCGTCAGAGCGCCGTCGGCGTCGTACCGGTAGCGCGTGGTGGCCCCGCTGGGCGACGTGACGCCGGTGACGTTGCCGACGCCGTCGTACGTGCGCTTCCACACGCCGCCGTTCGGATCGGTGACCGTGGAGACGCGGTCCTGACTGTCGGTGGCGTAAGAGGTCGTCGACCCGAGCGGGTTCTTCTCCGCGAGCAGCGAGTCCTCGGAGTCGTAGGTGTACGACGTGGTGCCACCGGTCGCGGTCGTGGCAGACGTCAGATGGAAGAGCGCGTCCCAGGCGAACTGGCTCGTCGCACCGTTCGGGTCGGTGACGGAGGCGACATGGTCGTTCGGTTCGTAGCCGTACGTGGTCACCGCACCGGCCGGGTCGGTGACCGCGACGACACGGTCGCCGTTGTCCCAGCCGTAGGTCGTCGTGCGACCGTTCGGATCGGTCTTCGACGTGATCCGGCCGGCGCTGTCGTAGCCGTAGCGGGTCACCGCGCCGACCGGGTCGGTGACGACCGTGATGTTGCCGGCGGCGTCGTGGCCGTAGCTCGTCGTCGCCCCCGATGGCTGGACGGTCTTGAGGATGTTGCCCGTGGCGTCGTACACGTTGGTGACCGTCGTCCCGTCGGGCTGATGGGTGGTGACGAGGCGGCCGGCGGCGTCGTAGTCGTACGCCCACGTGCGCGGTGCTCCCTTCGGGCCGCCCGCGTCCGTCTTCGTCGCCAGCTGACCGGTGGGCGTGTACGTGTAGGCGACGACCTGACCGGACGGCTTCTTCTCGGTGAGGATGTTGCCCGACCCGTCGTACGTGTACGTCGTGATCCGGGCGTTCTCGTCGGTCGAGCTCGTGACGTTGTTCTGCGCGTCGAACGAGAAGGACGCTGTGGTGCCGTCGGGATGCTGCACCTTCGTGATGCGGAAGGCGCTGTCGTAGAAGTAGACACTGACCCGGCCGAGGGTGTCGGTGTAAGTGGTCTGCCCGGGCTTCGAATAGTCGAGTGAGCGCAGCTTGCCGGTCGCATCCCACTGCTTCACGATCCGGCCCGAAGCGTCGTACTGGTTCTTCAGGTACTGCGTGCCGGTCGCGTCGACGGCCGTGAGCAGCTGGTGCGACGAGTCGTACCCGAACCGGTGCGTCCGCCCATCCGGGAGGGTGACCGTGGTGAGGTCGCCAGCGACATCGTAGGAGAGCGACCAGCGGTCGCCTCCGGGGCGCGTGAACGCGGTCACCCGCCCGAGCGCGTCCGACGTGACCTGGATCACCTGGCCGCCCGGCACCGTGATCGACGTCAAGGGGACGAACTGCTGCACGTCGGGGTCCGGCGCGCCGTACGTCAGCGTGGTGGTGTTGCCCTGGGCGTCGGTGTGCGAGACGAGCTCGCCGATCCCCTCGATGTCGCTCGCGTCGAAGACCCAGGCTTCGCCGGAGACGTCGCGCAGGAGCAGCCGGCCGCCGGGCTGCTCGGTCAGCGTCTGATGCAGCCCTGGGACGCTCTGGTAGCCGCCGTGGCCGTCCCCCGTGAAGACGAAGCTCGCGCCGTCCGCGCGGACCACCATCACGCTGCCGTCGCTGAAGCGTTGCGCTCGGGCTCCCAGCCCGAAGGACCAGCCGGCGCCCACGCGCGACAAGCGGCCGTCCTGGGAGTTGTAGAACAGGGTCACATCGGTGGACGACCCCCCGAGGCCGGGAAGCGTGAAGAGCTTCTCCTGCTCCACCAGGTTGCCGGTGGAGAACGAGAACGGCTCTCCGCCGTAGGTGAGGTAGTTGTGCAGTCCGAGAAGCGCCAGCCGCGCGATCTCGGCGGCGGACGGCGGTGACGGCCAGCCACCGGTCACCGGGTCGGTGCAGTCGAAGCCCTGGGCCTCCAGCCACTTGCCCAAACCCGTGAACACACCGTCGGCGATGTGCGGGAATCCGCCGTCGATCCAGGCGCGATCCAGGTTGTTGTCCAGGAAGAGCGCTTCCAGGTGCGTCAGCGCTCCCGGGACCGCTGCGAATTCGTCACCGGGGAAGTTGCCGTTGTTCTCCATGTTCTTCGCGGGACGCGTCGTGTAAGTCGGCAGGTTCCCGACGAGCGAGTTCGAGAGCGCGTCGTCAGCCGCCCCTCCTCGCGAGTAGACCTGCGAGCCCCCGAGGGTCGGGTCGGCGCCTCCCCACGAGACCCCGTCAAAGGTGTTGAAGCCGATACCGAGCGTGGCCACCGGATTCGCGGCGGCGGCGATGCCGGCGCGCGTCGTGCGGCTGATGAAGGGAACTGCCGGGTCCTCCCGGGTGATCGTTACGGTCGCCCGGCAACTCTGCTGCAGGGCCCCGCGCACCAGCTGTGCCAGGCGGATGTTGTATCCGAGTTCGGTCACGGGCGGAGCCGGCGTGGAGACGTGTCCTTCGTCGTTGTCCGGGTCGAGCACGACCACCGGACCGGGCGGCGGGACGAACTTGGTGCCGATGACGACGAACTGCGAGAGGTGCGTCGATTCGCCCTTCACCGTGCCCGTCCGCGAGTCGAAGTACGACGGGAGCGCCACCCACGGCTCCCCCGCCCGCTCCCGGGTGTAGATCTTCAGCGACGCGGCGTCCAGACCCTGTGCCTTCACGGCGTCCAGATCGGGCTTCAGCGAGAGCGAGACGCCCGGGACGACGTCCGAGACGATCGGCCCCTTCTTGCCTCCGCCGCGGGTGTGGATGCGCTTGGCGGGAAACGTCGTGTGCGGGGCTCCCGATCGATCGGCCGCGGTGATCTGTACCGGATCGGAGACGGGCATTCCCCCGCCCGGCCGCTCCGCCTGCGCCGACACCAGGGCGTCCTTCGGCGCTTCGCCCACCTCGACGGTCAGTTCCTCCTCGACGTCGTTGCCCGAGAAGGTCACGGAGACGCCCGCATCCTTCGCCGAGACGGTGGATGCCGCATCCGGCCGGACGGTGCCCTCGGCTTCCGGTTCGGGCGCGTCCGTCTGCGTCGCTGCCCGCTCCTCCGACACCGCCGCCGCGGAGCGCACCTCTGCGAGCGTTGCCGCCGCCGTACGTCTCGCCTTCTCCCACGCCGACGCCTCTGCGGGCGTCGCGGTGCCGACGATCGTGACGGCCGCGACCGCGATGGTCGCGATGACCCCGAGCACTGTGCCGGAACGCATCAGGCGACGGACTCCGCATCGAGAGCCGCTGCGAAGACGTGGCGCCTGCGCGCGAGCAGCAGGCCGACCGCCACGAGCCCGGCAGCGAGGGCGGCGATCAGCCCGATGGCGATCGTGGCCCCGGTGCTGGCCAGCCCGTCCCGGCCGATCACGCACGCGGCGAGCTGGATCGCATCCGAGACGCCGTCCGCGTCGTAGTCCTCGTGGCCGGTGGCACACGTCGTGGTGCCGCAGATGACGACGGACGCCCACCGTGGGACTCCGTGGTCGTTCGTGTCGGCGTTCCCCGTGAAGCAGGTGTTCGATCCGCAGACGATGCGCCGTGCGAAGTCGGGGATGCCGTCGCGCACCGAGTCGGTGGTGGGCGACGCGCACGTGTTCGTGCCGCAGGCCCGGACCTCCACCCAGTCCGGGACGCCGTCGTGGTCGCGGTCCTTACGTCCGGTGGCGCACGTCCCCGATCCGCAGACGGCGCGTTCGACGGTGTCCGGGATCGTGTCGGCGTCCGCGTCGCACGCGGACACATCGGCGGTCGCCGGACACGGGGTCGCCGCCAGAGCGACGGCGGTCGGGAGGCTCGCAGCTTCGGCGGCAGCCGCAGAGGCCACCAATGCACCCACGCAGAGCGCGACCACGGCGGCCGCTCCGATGACGAAGCGCGCGAAGCACAAAAAGGGGGCGGAGAGACGGTGCACATCATGGAAGACGTGCAGTGTCGCTATCTATGACGCGAAATGCGACATTCCGCGCGCCCGCGTCACGCCGTGAGGAACGGCACCGCCGCCTGCTTGAAGCCGCGCGCGCTCAGCGTCGTGACGTGGTTCCGCTTGGGGAGCACCACCAGTTCGGCGCCGAGCAGCCGGGCTGCCTCGTCGGCGCCCTCGGTCACGGGGTCCACCTCGCCGACCACCAGCATCGTCGGCACGGTGCTGGCGAGCGGGAGCGGGTGGGTCGCCATCCCCGCTGCGCACGCCGCGAGGGCCTCGCGGTCGACGCCCGGCGCCTCACGGAGCGAGGCGAGCAGCGGCGCCAGAGGGCTCGCCGAGTCCAGGGTGCCCACCCCATCGCGCGGCGCCCCCTGCACGGCGGAGACGCCCCAGCGGGCGAACTGCTCCACCGTCCCCACTCCCCCGACCACGAGGCGGCGGATGCGGTGCGGGGCGAGCTCCACCAGCGCGAGCGAAACCCAGCTGCCCATCGAGTAGGCGATCGCATCCACCTGCTCCACCTCCTGCTCGTCGAGCACGGCGAGCAGGTCCTGGGCGAGCAGCTCGGGCGAGTACGCGTCGGGGTCGTGGGGCGCGTCGCTTCCGCCGTGCCCGCGCAGGTCGGGCACGATCGCTCCGCGGCCCGCCTCGGCGAGCGCCGCCACCCATCCTGTCGCCTCCCAGGTGAGGGAGCCGGTGGTCGCGAAGCCGTGCACGAGCAGCACCGGAGCGGGGCCGGGGTGCCGGTCGACGTGGATGTGCGTCATGACGCCACTCTGCCATGCCGGCCGCCGAGGACCGGCCACCGACGGCGAGCCGGCGCCGCTACGACGACACCTCCGCGCGCGCCTCGTGCGTCCGGTCCTTCCACAGCTTCGACGGCCACCAGATCCCGCGCCCGATGTCGTACGAGGCGGCCGGCACCAGCAGCGTCCGGACGATCACCGTGTCGAGCAGCACACCGAACGCGACGATGAACGCGATCTGCACCAGGAACAGGATGGGGATCACCGCGAGCGCCGCGAACGTCGCCGCCAGCACGACGCCGGCCGACGTGATGACGCTGCCGGTGAGGCCGAGCCCGCGCAGGATGCCGGGCCGCGTCCCGATGCGCAGCGACTCCTCCCGCACCCGGGTCATCAGGAAGATGTTGTAGTCCACTCCCAGTGCGACCAGGAACACGAACCCGAACAGCGGCACGGCCGCGTCGGCGCCCGGGAACCCGAAGACGTCGTTGAAGACGAGGGCGGAGACGCCGAGCGCGGCCGCGTACGACAGCACGACGCTGCCGATGAGCAGCACCGGCGCGAGGATGGACCGCAACAGCAGCATGAGGATCACCAGGATCACCGCGAGCACGATCGGGATGATCCTGGCCAGGTCGCTCTGCGCCGTCTCGTTCGTGTCCAGCGCGATCGCGGTGACGCCTCCCACCAGCACCGAGCCGTCCGTCGACAGCGAGCTGCGCAGGTCCTTGACGACCGCCTCGGCCTTGGCGGAGTCCGGCTCCGCCGCGAGCGTCGCCTGGATGAGCACGTGCCCGTCCTTCACGACGGGTTCCGCCTCCACCCCGGGCTGAGGGCGCCCGCCGCCGGTGTAGAAGTCGGCCGAGGCGATGCCGTCGGCCTCCTTGGTCGCAGCGAGCACGGCTTCCCCCTGTGCTTCGGGGGCGACGATCAGGACGGGAGATCCGGACCCGGCATCGAAGTGCTTCGCGACAACCGCCTGGCCGTCCACGGCGTCCGACTGCGACAGGATGACGTCCGTCTGCTGCACGCCGTTCGCCTTCAGCTGGGTCAGCCCCAGAGCGCAGGCGGCGAGGAGGACCAGGGAGACGATCCACGTGACCCGGGGACGGCGGGCGATGAGTCTGCCGATCCGCCTCCAGAGTCCGTGCACACCCTCGAGACCGGCGAGCGTCGCTCCGGTCTCGCGCGGGTGCGGCTTGCCGCCCACGACCGGACGGAACGGCCAGAACGCGGCGCGCCCGAAGATGCCGAGCAGGGCAGGCAGCAGGGTCAGCGCCGAGAGCAGGGAGAACACGATGCCGATCGCCGCGATCGGGCCGAGGCTCTTGTTGGAGTTCAGGTCCGAGAACAGCAGGCAGAGCAGGGCCAGAATGACCGTGGCACCGGAGGCGACGATCGGCTCGAGCGCCGCCTTCCACGCGCGCAGGATGGCGACCCACCGCGATTCCTCCTGCTCCAGCGCCTCGCGGTACCGGGCGACGAGCAGCAGCGAATAGTCGGTCGCGGCGCCGATCACGAGGATGGACAGGATGCCCTGGCTCTGGCCCGACAGCTTGATCCAGCCCCACAGCGCGAACAGGTAGACGATCAGGATCGCGGCGCACAGCGCGAAGATCGACGTGAACAGCACGAGGAACGGCAGGAGCAACGCCCGGTAGACCAGCAACAGGATGACGAACACGGCGGCGACGGCGACGAGGAGCAGGATGCCGTCGATTCCGCCGAAGGCGTTGACGAGGTCGGCGGTGAGCCCGGCCGGTCCGGTCACCCAGGCCTGCGTGCCCTCCGGGACGTTCTGGTCCACCACCGAGCGCAGGTTGGCGACGACCGTCTTCACCTCGTCCGTGTGGGAGATGGGGACGATGTACTCGATCGCGAGACCGTCCTGGGAGGGGATGGGCCCCGCCACGCTGGTGCTCGCGCCCTCCGCCGGCGCCTGGACGCCCTCCACCTCGCCGAGCTTGGTGCCGAGGTCGGCGTAGGTCGTGGCGAGCTCGCTCTTGGGGATCGCGGTCTCGGACTCCACCACAACGATCGCCGGGATGGACCCCGAGTCGGTGAAGCGCTTCTGCCAGTCCTGGACCTCGGTCGACTCAGCACTCGCGGGCAGGAAGGCCGCCTGATCGTTGCTCGAGACGCCGGAGAGCTTGCCGAACGTCGGTCCGCCGAGGCCGGCGAGCACGAGCCAGACGAGGACGAGCAGCGTGGGGATGAGGATGCGAAGCCAGCGGGCCGGTGGGCGGACCGTCTTCTGCTGGTCCCCGACGTTTCTCGACACTTCGCCTCCTGATTACTAGATGAGCTAGCAATCAGGATAGCCTGACCGGCGGAAGGCGTCCACGCCCCTCCTCGCCCGTGCGGCGTGGAACCAGGGCTCAGTCGACGAGCTCGGCTCCCGCCGCAGCCAGTTCCGCGAGAGCAGCGTCCGAGGTCTCCGGTGCCACCCCCGCGACAAGCCGTCGGAGCACGCGGACGCGCCGCCCGTCGGCCAGCGCGTCCAGGGCGGACGCCCGCACGCAGTAGTCGGTCGCGATGCCCGCCACATCCACCTCGGCGATGCCGTGACGATCGAGCACCTGCTGTACCGTGTCGCCCGAGCCGGTGCGGCCCTCGAACAGCGAGTAGGCCGGAACGCCCTGGCCCTTGTGGACGTGGTGGGTGACCCGCGAGGTGTCGAACGCCGGGTGGTAGTCCGCACCGGCGCTGCCGGCGACGCAGTGCACCGGCCAGCTGCTCTGGAAGTCGGGCTCGCCGTCCGCCGCGAAGTGGCCGCCGTTGTCGTTGTCGCCGTCGTGCCAGTCGCGGCTCGCCACGATCACGTCGTAGTCGTCCGCGTTGGCCGCGAGGTAGTCGCTGATCGCCTGCGCGACGGCGGCGCCTCCCGTGACCCCGAGCGCGCCTCCCTCGGTGAAGTCGTTCTGCACATCCACGACGAAGAGCGCCCTGCCCATGCTGTCCTTCCGATCGTCACGAGGGCCGGCCGTCCGGCTCAGCCGTTGGAGAGATTGTCTCCGCACTTGTAGAACCCGGCGACGAGGCTGTCGATCGCCTGCTTGGCGTTGTCGCCGACGTTCCCCAGGGCGAACACGGCGAACGTGAGCGGTGTTCCGTCCGCCGCGTTCACGATCCCGGACAGCGTGTACCCGTGGTCGATCCAGCCGGTCTTCGCGAACACCGCGCCCCGTGCGACGCTGCTCGACCCCGTGAAGCGGTTGTAGCCCGGCCCGAGCGTCCCCGACTTCCCGGCGACCGGCAGACCGTCGTAGACGACGCCGAGCCCGTTCTGGCGGTTCAGCACCTTGATGAAGAGCTGGGTGAGGTACGAGGGCGGAACCGCGTTGTCGGCGCTGAGCCCGGAACCGTCGGCGATGTGGATGCCCGAGGTGTCGATCCCGTAGCCCTTGAGGCCCGCGAGGACGCCGGCGTTCAGGGCGTCGAACGTGTTGCCCGCGCCGTTCTTGATCGCGACGAGGCGCGCCAGCTCCTCCATGATCGTGTTGTCGGAGACGCGCATGGCCTGGTCGATCAGGGTGGTGACCGGCTGCGACTGCACCACGCCCAGCTGGCGCGCGCCGGCCGGGGCGACCCCCTGGCTGACTCCCACGCTGGTGCCGAGGTACTGCTGGAAGTACTGCACCGCGCGCGACACCGGGTCGGTGCTCCGCGGCGACTCGACGGCCGTCGGGTCGTCCCGGTCGCCGTCGACCATCAGCGCCGTCATGTACGGGGTCGAACCCTCGACGACGCGCTCCTCGCGCTCGTCCCAGCTGGGCTGCCAGAACGGGGCGCCGAACAGGGTCGCGTCCACGACGATGGAGGTGATCGGCTGGCCGCCCATCGCCTGCTTCACCTGGTTGGCGAGGTCCTGGATCTTCGGTGCTCCGGTGTAGAAGGACGCCTGTCCGGCGGGCAGGCGCGACAGGGTCACGTCTCCGCCGCCGACGATCACGACCTGGCCCGGCGTGCTGCCGGCGACGACGGTCGTGGGGACGCGGTAGTCCGGCCCCAGGGTCGCCAGCGCCGCGGCCGACGTGAGCGTCTTCAGCACCGAGGCCGTCGGCCCCGGCTTCACGCCGTTGCGGTCGAAGAGGGTCTGGCCGGTCTTCGCGTTGACGACCTGCGCCTCCAGCGATCCGAGGCGTCCGTCGGCGGCCAGCCCTGCGACCGAGCAGGTGCGCACGCGGGTCGCCGCGGCCTGGTTGGCGGGGACCGGGCGCGCGGGATCGACGGTCGGCGTCGGGGTGGGCGTGGCCGACGCGGTGCGCGTGGGGGTCGGCGTGCCGGTCGGCGCGATGCCGACGGCGGCGGCGGGCGCCCCGATCGTGGCGCCCAGCGCGACGCTGCCGGTGCCCAGCAGGACGAACGCGACGGCTCCCGCCGCGGCGATCCACGTCTTCGGGTGCTTGCGGATGGCCGTCATCACACCCGCTCCGAATCCGGCGACACCCGCGGGCCGCGCGGCGGCGCGGCGACCGGACCCCGTGGTCGTCGGCGGCTCCGACGCGGCCGAGCTGTGGGCGGGCAGAGCCGAGCTGTCAGCGGGCGGAGTGGGAGGGATCGGCGTGGTGGACGGGTCGGGCCCGACGTCCGGCTGGTCCGATTCGTGCATCCGGGTATGTTACCCGGGCTTTCTGAATGCTGCTACGAGCGCTTCTTCTTGTGGAGCGCGTCCGGTTTGTGCACAGCCTCCTTGCCGCTCTTGTCGCTCTCCACGAGGTACTGCGGGTCGTCCTTCGACGCCTTCACCGTGCGTCCGGCCGCCTCGGTGTCCGAGGTGATCTTCTTCTCGACCTCGCCCGGCACATCGACCCCGTGCGAGGACCACTCGACGTGGTCGCCGCGCTTCAGTTCATCCGCCATGCCCGCAGCCAACCACGAGTCGGCAGCCGGCGCGAGGGATCACGGGACGGCGGAGACGAGGAAGTTGTCGAAGCGGACGGTCACCGGTGTGCTCGTCGCCGCTGCCGAGAGATAGGCGCGCAGGCCCGGGCTCCCAGCACTCTGCAGGCCCGCCGTGGAGTCGGTGGCCGTCACCTGCCATCCCGTCGGCTCGGCCTGCGTGGCCGACCACACCCGCGCCCGCAACGTCGTCGGCGAGGATCCGACGGCTTCCACGCGCAGCGCCAGTTGCTGGCCCGGAGCGTAGGTGAGCCCGCTCACGGTGACGGCCTGCAGCGCGGCTCCGTTCGCGAGCAGCTGGATCTGAACCGCTCCGCTCGACGTCAGGAGCACCCGCCCGTCGTACGTGACGGAGCCGACCTGCCGGGGAATCGCGGACACGAAGATCCCTCCGCCGGTCGCAGCCAGGTCCGTGGTGAACGTGACGGTCACATCCGACCGGCTCGTCGAGACCCCGGTGAGAGTCTGCGTCTTCGTCGACCCGGCCGGGTCGATGATGCGCCCGGTGCCCGAGGCGACGGCGTACGACGAGCCAGTGCCTGCGCCCGTCCACGCGCCGCCTGTCTCCGCCGTGCCCCATCCATTGCTCACGGTGCGCTCGAAACCGTCCTTCGCGAGCGTCGTCCCCGATGCCGCGGTCACGGTCACCGAGCGCGTGGTGGTGGCGGTCGCACCCCGGTTGTCGGTCACGACCAGGCTGACCGTGTAGGTCCCGGCGGTCGCGTAGGTGTGGCCCGCCGTCACGCCTGACGCCGTCCCTCCGTCGCCGAAGTTCCAGGCCCAGGATGCGATGGATCCGTCCGGATCGCGGGACGCGCTGCCGTCGACGGCGACGGCGAGGCCGTTCGCACCGACCGTGAACGAGGCGGTCGGCGGCTGGTTCGTGCCCCCTCCGGCGATGGTCACGCTGTTGCCGGTGCGTGTGATGGAGTTCCCATCGGGATCGGTGACCGTCAGCGTGTACGTGTGCGCACTGCCGCCCGCCAGCCCGCTGTCGGTGAACGACATCGCGGAGCGGCTCCAGAAGGTGGAGGTGCGCGTCACCGTCGAGATGGGATGCGCCGTGTCACCATCCCGGGCGAGGGCGTACCTGAGCGACACGTTGTCCTGGTCGTAGGTCGCCGTCCAGTTCACGGTGGCCTGACCGGCCGTCCCGGAGGTGGCATTGGGTGTGAGCGCGGTGTTGTTGTTGGGGCCGGTCGTGCTGCGGACGACGCTGTCGAATGCGAAGCGCGTCAGACCGTACTGGGCCGTACCGTTGACCACCGGGAACTCGCCGCCGACGACGAGATACCTGCTGTCGCCCGCCAGGCTCCATGCCGCTTGCCCCTGCCCGGTGTACGTACCGGTCGCGTAGTTCGGGAACCAGTTGAGGAGGGTGGGCGACGGCTGCCCGCGGAAGTTCGCGTAGGCGGTGTTGCCGTCGTTCGTGAGAGTTCCGGTGCGGGCCTTCGAGAAGGCGATGGTGTGGTGGAACGTGCGCGGGTTCGTCTCAGGGAATCCGCCGACGTTGCGGCAGTCGTGCGGATGGCCCGCCACATACAGGGCATCCCCGACTGGCGCGACGGAGTAGGTGTCACCGTGGCAGTCCTCGAGCCAGATGAGGGCACCGGTGACCCCGTCCGCGGCGAAGCTCCCCTCCAGGTTCCCTCCCGAGCCGAAGACGTAGCCCGACCCGTAGACCCGGTCGCTGGTCGCCTTGAGCGAGGTGATGCCCGCCTGTGTGCCGGCATCGCGGACGACGCTGTTCGCCGGGAACGGCAGGATGGAGCCGGTCGAGCCGGTCAGCATCGCCAGGCCGTAGTGAGCCGAGCCGTTGACGTTCTTGAACCGGCCACCCGCGTAGACCCGGGCACCGTCGGGGCTCACGGCCATCGCATCCACCACCGCGTCCGCCGACGCCGCCCACGACTGCACCAACGCGCCGTTCGACGGATCCAGACGGGCGAGGTATCCACGGGCCACGCCGTTCACGCTCGAGAAGGTGCCGCCGGCGTACACCGCGGTATTCGTCACCGCGATCGCGCGCACCTCGCTCTCCATGACGGGACGGAACGAGGAGATCGGCTGTCCGGTCGCGGTGCTGATCGCCACGATCCGGTAGTAGCTGGCCCCGCCGGCGGTCGTGAAGTCGCCGCCGACGTACACCCGCGTGCCGTCGGGCGAGGCGGCGATCGTCAACGCCTGCGCGTTGAGCGGGACGTTGAAGGTGGAGATCAGCGCACCGGTGGTGATGTTGTACGCGAGCAGATTGCTGCGCGGGGTCGTGTTCGCACCGGCGGGTGAACCCGCTGGGCGGGCCGTCCCGAACTTGCCGGCCACGTACACCGTGTCGCCCACGACGGTCTGCGCCCAGGCGACGCCGTCGATCTGCACCGTCGGCAGCGCGGTGGCGCCGACCGTCGGCGGCGAGGCGGGATTGGTCGGATCGGGCGGCATCGTATCCGCCGACGATGGTGCTGCCAGAGCCAGCGACGCCGCGATCAGCAGCAGCGCGGACAGTAGCGCGGTGAGCGGGCCGAACGCGTGCGCTCGACGGGATCGTGTCAATGCATCCATGACAGCCTCGGGCAGACTTGATTGATCCTCGACTTTTCGCCAGGCTACACCGGCGGCTCCCGGAGTGCACGGGATAACGCGTGTGCGGTTCGGAACAGTGCGTGTCCAGCACTGTAAAAGTCAGCCCGGATGGAGGCCGTCAGGCTGCGGGACGCAGACGATCCACCAGCTCGCCTCGGCTATGGACGCCCACCTTCGAGAAGATCGACTTGAGATGATCCTGGACCGTGTACGGCGAGATGAAGAGGCGATGACCGATCTCCAGGGTCGACCGCCCCGACGCCACCTCCCGGACGATGTCCCGCTCGCGGTCGGTCAGCCCGTAAGCCGCGAGGAGCACTGCGCCCACATCATCCGCCCCCGCTCCCGAGATGAGGACGGCGACCTCGGGTTCCGCCCCACCGACGAGCGGGCTCGCCTCGAGAACCGCCCACCTCGCGCGTCCGTCCCTCACCCGGACACGGTAGCGGTGACCGGTCGACTCCCGACTACCGACCCACATCAGTCGCATCAGCAGCTCGAACCGGTGCGGCGCGATGGCGTCGAAGCGTCCGCGCCAGGCCTGTGCCGCCGAAGTCGCGCTCCGCAGCTCGCCGTACCCACCCAGCACCACGATCGCCGGGGCCGTTCCGCCGTCGGGAAGGGCCGCCTCCCTCAGCGCGGCAAGCCGCGACACCGAGGCGATCGCCGGAGCGACGGCACGCAGGAACTCGAGCTCCCGTTCGTCGAAGTCGCGGCCGGAACGCACCATCCCGGCGGCGCCCCAGCACGCGCCGTCCGTCACGAACACCGTACGCGCTTCCTGATCGAGCCCCAGCGGACGCCACACCTCCCGAGCGCGCAGGCTGGCATCGCGCTCGTGCGCCGTCAGCTCGGACAGTTGAGCGACGCTGCGACGGCGCCGAGCCAGCTCCGCGAAGGTGTGCGGCTCGCTCGCCGAGCACTCCGCCTCGGCCAGCAGGGGCTCGTACTCGACCGGGATGCGGACCTCGCCGCTCACCATGGCACTGATCGTCAGGGTGTCCGGATCGATCGCGGCCCAGCACGTCAACTCGCTGCCGACGGTCCGGCCCACGACGGCGATGGCCTCGCCGTAGACCTGGCTCAGGCCGCAGTCGCCCGCTGCGAGATCGAGGATCTGGCAGCGCGCTCGGTGGGCACGTTCCTCCCACATGCACCCAGTATCGGGGTCGCGTGCCGATTCGTGAATCCCAGAATCGCGGGATGGAGTCCGCGCGAACCGGCCTCCTAGCCTGGCGTCGGAAGAAGGAGGCGGCAATGAGTGCGGCTCTGTGGATCGTATGGATCTTCGCGCTGCTCACCGCGGCGATCCACGTCATGGTGTTCGTGTGGGAGGCGCTGCTCATCCAGCGTCCGGCGATCCATCGGAAGATCTTCGGGCTCCACGCGGAGGACGTACCGGCGGTGCGTCTATGGGCGTTCGGCGTGGGCTTCTACAACCTGTTCCTCGCGTGCGGCCTGATCATCGGGGTCGTCTCGTGGTGGAACGGCCAGGAGACCGTGGGCCGCACGCTCGTCACCTACCTGTGCTGGATTCTATTCCTCGCCGGCATCGTGCTGCTCATCGCGGATCGGATCGGGCTCTACCGGGAACGCGGAAAAGGCATCATGGGTGGGATCAGCCAGGCCACGCCGCCTCTGGTGGCCTTGGTGGCGATGCTCTTCATCTGAGCTGGGAGGGAGTGGAGCCGCCCAAGGGAATCGAACCCTTGACCTTCTCATTACGAGTGAGATGCTCTGCCGACTGAGCTAGGGCGGCGTGGGCCGGGCTTCCGCCCGGCGCACAGTCAGATAGCTTACCCGATCCGGGGCGGCGTCACGAACAGTGGCGCCGAGCGTCTCAGCGGACCTGCGTGCCGAGCGCGGAGAGCTGCTCGAACGAGCTGCGGAGCCGGTCGGACAGCGGCTCGACGCCGCCGTGATCCGCCCAGCACGACCAGGCGTGCCGCATTCCGGCGAAGGCGACGTAGGTGACGAGCCGGGCGCGCTGGTGCAGCGTCTCCGGGTCGTCGACGAGTGACGGATCGTCGTGCGCGAGCCGGCGCTGCACCACTCCGCTGAGCGCATCCTCGAAGCTGTGCATGCTGGCCATGCGGAGGGCGAACAGCTCCGGGTTGTCCTTGAGTAGCGCCCGGCGGAGGGTGTGGAGGCGCTGCATGTTCTGCGCGTCGGCCAGGGTGTCGCTGCGGTCTCCGCCGCCCCCCACCCCGGCGTCGTCCACGTCGATCGCGGCGATGAGCAGCGTGCTGATGCCCTCGAGGATGGGCTCGTCGGGGCCGGCCGTGACGAAGCGCTCCACCGTCTCCGCGTCCGGGAGCTCGGGGAGCTCGCCGATGATGGCCGACTCCTTCGACGGGAAGTAGTTGAAGAACGTGCGCGGCGAGACGTTTGCCACATGGCTGATCTCGTCGATCGTGACGCGGTCGAAGCCGCGCTCCCCCGCGAGCTCGACGGCGGCGAGCTGGATGGCACGGCGGGTGGCGATGCGCTTGCGCTCGCGCAGTCCCAGCTCGCTCAGCGTGGTTTCGGGGGCCGCAGACACGATCACGATTATTTCACTCTCTGCAAAATTGCACCACTCGTCAGCAGGTCTTCCCCGTCTCGGGGAGAGTCCCCTTCACGAGGTAGTCGTCGACGGTGTCGTTGACGCACGAGTTGGACTTGTTGTAGGCGGTGTGCCCCTCGCCCTTGTAGGTGAGGAGGTGGCCGTTCTGCAACTCGGAGGCGAGGTTCTTCGCCCACACGTACGGCGTGGCCGGGTCGTTGGTGGTGCCGACGACGAGGATGGGCGCCGACCCGTCCGCCGAGATGGGTCCGCGCTGACCGGTGGCCTTGTACGGCCAGTTCGCACAGCCGATGTCGCCGTATGCCATGTACGGGCCGATCACCGGAGCGGCCTTGGCCAGTTCGGCGGCCTGCTGCCGCATCAGGGCCGGGTCGGCGTCGTAGGTGTAGTCGAGGCAGTTGATCGCGACGAAGGCTTCGGTGGAGTTGTCGGCGTACGTGCCGTCCGCCGACCGGTTGTTGTAGGTGTCGGCCAGGGTGAACGCCACCGAGGCGCTCCCCTTCATCACCGAGTCGAAGAGCTTGTCGAGGTACGACCACGCCGTGGCGTCGTACAGCGGGGTGATGATCGCGGTCACCAGGGTGTTGGCGCCGAGTTCGCGTCCGTCGGAGTTCTGGATGGGGCTCTTCTCGACGGCGGCGAGCAGCTGCGCGACCGTCGACATCGCGTCGTCGACGGTGCCGCTGAACGGGCAGGCCTTCTGCGTCAGGCAGTTCGTCAGGTAGGCGCGCAATGCGCTCTCGAAGCCCTTCGCCTGCACCTCGGTGACCTCGAAGTTCGTTGCCGCGGGGTCGAGCGCCCCGTCGAGCACCAGGCGGCCGGTCTTGCCCGGGTAGAGCCCCGCGTAGACGGCACCCAGGTAGGTGCCGTAGGAGTAGCCGAGGTAGTTCAGCTTCGTGTCGCCGAGGGTGGCGCGGAGCAGGTCGAGGTCGCGGGCGGCACTCACCGTATCGACCTTCGGCAACGGAGCACCGGTGTTCTTCTGGCAGGCTTCGCCGAAGTCCTTGGCCACGGTCGTGTTCTCGGCGATCCACTGGTCCGATCCCCGCGCCCCCGGCGTGATGCCGTAGAGGTACTGGTCCATCTGCTTGGCGTCGTAGCACTTGACGGCGGTCGACCGGCCGACACCGCGCGGGTCGAAGCCGACGATGTCGAAGTGGTCCTGGAGCGTGGCGTCGGCGACGTAGTCCACGGAATCCTTGACGAAGTCGAAGCCGGAGGCGCCCGGGCCGCCGGGGTTCGTCAGGAGCGACCCCTGCTTGGTGCCCTTGGCCGGCTGGCGGATGAGCGCGAGCTCGATCCTCCCGGCACCCGGGTCGTTCCAGTCGAGCGGAGCCTTCACCGTGGTGCACTGCTTGCCGCCGTCGCACGCCGTCCAGTGCAGCACCTGGCTGTAATAGGGCTGCAGCTCCGCCGAGACCTTGTCCGGAGCCGGCGTCGAGGTCGTGGGAGCCTTCGACGGCAGGAACCAGGTCACGCATCCGGTGAGGGTGAGGGCCACGACGGCCGCGACGGCCACGGCGACGGTCCGGATCGCTCGACGGTCGCGCGCTCCACGGGCGCCCGACCGGGCGGCGCCCGACCGGGCGGCGCCCGGCCGTCGGGTGCGGGTGATCACAGGTCGCTCCCCTTTCGCGCGTTCGCGCCGCGCAGGATCGTGGTCAGCATGGCCTCGAGGGCGAGGGCCGGGGCGACGTTGCCGTCGATCCGCTCCCGGGCGGTGGCGACGGCATCCATCGCCGCGAGCGTAGCGGCCGGAGTGGTGTGGGTGCTGAGAGCATCCAGCTCGCTCCGCAGCTCCTGGTTGACCAGTTCGCTGTCGCTCCCCAGCTGCAGCATCATCACGTCGCGGTAGAGCGAGAGGAGGTCGACGAGGATGCGGTCGATGCCGTCCCGGAGGCTGCGGGTGGCACGTCGCTTCTGGTCCTCCTCGAGCTGGCGGAGCTGTCCGCGGAGCGCCGGCGGGATGGTCCCCCCGGGCTCGATGCCGAGGGAGCGGAGCGCGTGCTCCCGCTCCTCCGCGTCTCGCTCCTCGGTGATCGCCTTGGCGTCGGCGCCCGCGATCTCCAGCAGGGTGGCCGCGGCGAGCACGGCGTCGGAGACCGAGCGGATGCCGAGCGCGAGCTCCAGCGTCTGCTCCCGGCGGCGGCGGGCCTCCTCGTGGGTGGCGAGGCGATGCGCCATCCCGATGTGGCTCTGCGCGTGACGCGCGGCACGCTCGGCGGTCTCGGCGTCGACGCCGTCGCGACGCCGGATCAGCTCGGCGACGTCGCCCACGCTGGGGACGCGCAGTCGCACCGTGCGGACGCGCGAACGGATGGTGGGGAGGAGGTCGGCGTCACTGGGCGCGCACAGGATCCACACGGTCCGCTCCGGCGGCTCTTCGAGCGCTTTCAGCAGCACGTTGGAGGTGCGCTCGGTCATCCGGTCGGCGTCTTCGATGATCATCACGCGGTACCGGCCGACCGACGGCGCGAACTGCGAGCTGGCCACCAGCGAGCGCACCTCGTCGATGGAGATGATGACGCGTTCGGTGCTGAGCACGGCGAGGTCCGGATGCGTGCGCGCTTCGACCTGGCGCCGGGTGGCGAGGTCGCCCTCCGGGGTGCCGGGGCTGAGCAGGGCGGTCGCGAACGCATAGGCGAGGTTGGAGCGGCCGGACCCGGGCGGACCCGTGATCAGCCACGAGTGGGTCATGCCGCGGCCGGTCGCCGACCCCGTGGATGTGGGCGCAGCCGAGCCCTCCGCGGCGGCGCGGACGACCTCGATCGCCTCGTCCTGCCCCGTGAGCTCGTCCCACACCGTCATGCGTCCAGGCTAACCGTCACCGGGGACACGCTCGTGCACCGTTCCGCCGCCTCGTGCCCGGTCAGACGCGGTCGGCGAGCCGGTCGCGGATCTCGGCCGCGATCTCGTCGACCGGCCGTGCGGCATCCACGACGAGGAACCGCTCGGGCTCCTCCTCGGCCAGCCGGAGGAACGCCGCGCGCACGCGCGCGTGGAACTCCGAGCGCTCCGCCTCCAGCCGGTCGTACCGGGTGCGCGAGGTGTCGAGCCGCGCGCGTGCCGAGTGCTCGTCGAGGTCGAGCAGGATGGTGACATCCGGGAGCAGTCCCTCGGTGGCCCACAGGGAGAGGTCGCGGATCTGGCCCGCGTCGAGCACCCGGCCGGCACCCTGATAGGCCACGGACGAGTCGATGTAGCGGTCCTGCAGGACGATCTCTCCGCGGGCGAGCGCGGGACGGACCACCGTGGCGACGTGGTGCGCCCGGTCGGCGGCGTACAGCAGCGCTTCGGCACGCGGGGCGATGTCCCCGCGGTGGTGGAGGACGATCTCGCGGATCTCGACGCCCGCGTCCGTCCCGCCCGGTTCGCGCGTGCGGACCACCGTGCGGCCGCGACCGGTCAGCCACTCCTCGAGGAGGGCGGCCTGGGTGGACTTGCCCACGCCGTCCCCGCCCTCGAGTGTGATGAAGAGGCCGCGGCTCACTCGGCCGACTTCTTCGCGGCCGAACGCGTGGCGGCCGGCTTCTTCGCGGCCGGCTTCTTGGCAGCCGTGGTCTTCGCCGCCGTCGTCTTGGCCGCCGTCGTCTTGGCCGCCGTGGTCTTGGCCGCGGTCTTCCGCGCCGGCTTCTTGGCCGGACCCTTCGCCCGCTTGTCGGCGAGCAGCTGGACGGCGCGGTCGAAGTCGACCTCGTCGACGGTCTCACCGCGCGGGATGGTCGCGTTCGTCTCGCCGTCCGTCACGTACGCGCCGAAGCGGCCGTCCTTGATGCGGATGGGCTTGCCGCTGACCGGGTCGGCGTCGAACTCCTTCAAGGCGCTGGACGCCCGGCGGTTGCCGTACTTCGGCTGGGCGAACAGCTCGAGCGCGCCGGGGAGGTCGACGTCGAAGATGTCGTCCTCGCTGGGCAGCGACCGCGTGTCCGTTCCCTTCTTGAGGTACGGGCCGTAGCGTCCGTTCTGCGCCTGGATCTCGTCGCCGGACTCCGGGTCCAGCCCGACCACGCGCGGCAGGTCGAGCAGCTTCAGCGCGGTGTCGAGGTCGATGGTCGCGAGGTCCATCGACTTGAACAGCGATGCGGTGCGCGGCTTGGCGGCTGCGGCCTTCTTGGTCTTCTTGGCCGGCTCCGCCACTTCGCCGGTGTTCGGGTCGACGGCGCCCTCGTCTTCGGGGTCCGCTTCGGTGACGTACGGGCCGAACCGGCCGTCCTTGGCCAGCACCAGCTTGCCGTTCTCCGGGTTGGTTCCGAGCACGCGGTCGGTCTGCACCGGGGCCTCGATGAGCTCGTGCGCCTTCGCGGGCGTGAGCTCGTCGGGTGCGAGCTCCGGCGGGATGTTGACGCGCCGGGGCGGAGCGTCCGGGCCCGCCGTCTCGTCGGGCACCTCGAGGTACGGACCGTACTTTCCGATCCGGAGCGTCACACCGTCGTCGATCGCGATCGAGTTGATGCTGCGCGCATCGATCTCGCCGAGATTGTCGATCACGCGGCGGAGTCCTTTGTGCTTGCCGCTGCCGAAGTAGAAGCTGTTGAGCCAGTCGACCCGCTCCGCCTCCCCGTCCGCGATGCGGTCGAGGTCGTCCTCCATCTCGGCGGTGAAGTCGTACTGCACCAGGTCGCCGAAGTAGTCCTCGAGCAGGCGCACGACGGAGAACGCGACCCAGCTCGGGACCAGCGCCTGTCCGCGCTGGGTGACGTAGCCACGGTCGATGATGGTCGAGATGATGCTGGCGAACGTCGACGGCCGGCCGATGCCGAGCTCTTCGAGCGTCTTGACCAGGCTGGCCTCCGTGTACCGCGGCGGAGGGGTGGTCTCGTGCCCGTCTGCCGCGACATCCTGGACGGTGAGCGGCTGCTTCTCGGTCAGCGGCGGGAGCTTCGCCTCCGCGGCGTCGGAGCTGTTGCGCTCCTCGTCCTTGCTCTCCTCGTAGGCGTTCAGGAACCCGCGGAAGGTGATGACCGTGCCGCTCGCGGTGAACTCCGCGACCGTCCCGTCGAGCGGACCCTCGGTGATGCGCGCCTCGACGGTCACGGAGGCGGTCTGCCCCTTCGCGTCGGCCATCTGCGAGGCGACGGTCCGCTTCCAGATGAGGTCGTAGAGCCGCAGCTCGGGACCGCGCAGCGAGCGCTCGAGTTCGGCGGGCGTGCGGAAGGTCTCGCCCGACGGGCGGATGGCCTCGTGCGCCTCCTGGGCGTTCTTGCTCTTCGACGCGTAGGTGCGCGGCTTGTCCGGCACGGTCTCCGGACCGTAGAGCTTCGCAGCCTGGGAGCGCGCCGCGTTGGTCGCCTGCTGCGAGAGCGAGGCGGAGTCGGTGCGCATATAGGTGATGTAGCCGTTCTCGTAGAGCGACTGCGCGACGCTCATCGTCTGCCGGGCGGAGAACCGCAGCTTGCGGGCCGCCTCCTGCTGCAGCGTGGAGGTGGTGAACGGAGCGGCCGGGCGGCGCGAGTACGGCTTGGAGTCGACCTTGGAGACCTGCACGTGCGTGCTGGTCTGACGGATCGCGTCGGCCAGGGTCGTCGCCGACGCCTCATCGAGGGTCCGCGCCTCAGAGGTGAGGCGACCGTGGTCGTCGAAGTCGCGTCCCGTGGCCACGCGGGTGCCGTCGAGCCGCGCCAGCCGCGCGTCGAAGGCAGACGCATCCTCGGGCGCGAGCTGAGCCGTCAGACCCCAGTACGACGCGGGCACGAAGGCCAGGCGCTCGCGCTCGCGATCCACGACCAGACGGGTCGCGGCGGACTGCACGCGACCGGCCGAGAGTCCTGGACCGACCTTCCGCCACAGGACCGGCGAGACCTCGTACCCGTAGAGGCGGTCGAGGATGCGGCGGGTCTCCTGGGCGTCGACCAGCGCGGTGTCGATCTCGCGGGTGTTGTCGCGCGCCTTCTCGATCGCCTCGCGGGTGATCTCGTGGAAGACCATCCGCTTGACCGGAACCTTCGGCTTCAGCACCTCGACGAGGTGCCACGCGATGGCTTCGCCCTCGCGGTCCTCATCCGTCGCGAGCAGGAGTTCGTCGGCGTTCTTGAGGGCGCGCTTGAGGTCGGCGACCGTCTTCTTCTTCTGATCGGAGACGACGTAATAGGGCTCGAACTCGTTCTCGACGTCGACGGAGAACTTGCCCAGCGAGCCCTTCTTGAGCTCCGGGGGCAGGTTCTTGGGCTCGATGAGGTCGCGGATGTGCCCGACCGAGGCCATGACCTCGTAGCCGTCGCCGAGATACTGGGCGATCGACTTCACCTTGTTCGGAGACTCGACGATGACGAGTTTCTTCGTGTCAGGCACCTGACTCCTCTTAATATGCACACGCTGTGTCGTCCACAGCTGTCTGTGTCGTCCATGACCGGACCGGCGTTGCGCGCTCCCCCGCGGCGACGCTGTCCCCGTGCGGGGCCGGTCGTCCGACAGGCAAACCATACACACCTTCGCCGCTTGTCCGCCTAATCCGTCCCACGACGTTCGCCGTGGGCGCAGGAACGCGATCGGCCTCGGGACCGCCGCGTGGCGCCGTCGCCGACCTTTGCCACCGCCCTCCTCGGGAGGACAATGACGGTATGTCAACGACGACGATGTACACCGCCAAACTGATCGACGGCCCCCTCGAAGGGAAGACGATCTCCACCGGTTTCCTCGACTCCGGGGACGCCCGGCCGCGCCTCGAGATCTCGGCACCGGCCGGCTCGAAGCACTACCTCTATGTCCGGGCATCCGGGGCCGAGGTGGAGTACGCCTCCGATGACGGACGGGGTTCGCAGCCGACCGCCGTCTCGTACCGCTATCTCGAGACGGTCTTCGACTGACGCACCCAGCCGCGCCGGCCACGGCGCCGCTCCCCGGCCGGATCATCCGCCCGGGCCGGGTCCGGCCCGGGCGGACGCGGCCGCGCCCAGGCCGAGCCACGGGCTGACGGCCGTCACGTCCACCGTCGCCCCGGACTGCGCGCAGGACGCGATCGCGGCGCCGTTCGCCCGTGCGACGTCGTCCGCCCTGTCGCAGGGGACGCCCGGTATCCGGCCGGACGCCGCGTCGGCCGCGGCGAGCGCCGCCAGATCGGCAGCGGCCGCAGCGCGCGCGTGCGCGGACACAGCGCCGACCGCCGTGAGCACCCCCGCCGCGACGGTCAGCATCGCGGCGACCATCCCGATCGCGAGGATGCTGCCGGAACCGCGCTCGGATCCGCGCTCGGAGCCGTGCTCGGATCCGTGCTCCGGGCCGCGCTCGGGTCCGCCGACCCGACGGACTCGTCGAGCGCGCAGGCGTGCGCCTCGAGCCGGATGCCCAGTCTCGCCAGCACCGTGCCGGCCGTGTCGGTCAGGGTCACGCATACCATCTCTCCCTCGTGGTCGATCGATCGAACGGCTCCCCCCGCTCCGATGGAGCCGGGGTCGTCGCCGCGACCGGCGAGCCGCGCGGCCGCCGACGCACTGCCGGCGAGCCCCACGTAGCGGGCGGCGCCGAACACCGCGCCCAGGCACAATGCAAGGCACACGACGACCGCCGGCAGCGCCACGGCGAACTCCGCCGTGACGCTTCCCCGCTCACCCTCCGGCGAGCGCACGATGCACCAGCTCCGACAGGATCGCCTTCACCTCGTCGCCCTTGAGCAGCGCGACCAGCACACCGGCGAATCCGACGGCCGCCAGGATCGTGATCGCGTACTCCGCCGTCGCCGCGCCTCGGTCGCTCGCGAGGCGTCGTCTCACCCGCGCGAGCGCTGACCTGAATGCACCGCTCGTGACCCTCTCCATGGGACGCTCCTTCCTTCCGAGTCCGCTCGACCCGTCGGTTCCATCCTTCGGCGGGGGCGTTCGTTGCGGGCGGGATCGCCCCGATCTGTGGAGAACTCACCGAAGCACCGCCGCTGTGGAGGAGACGAGAGAGAGCAGGAGAGGGACGACCGCCAGCAGAAGGAAGCTGGGCAACACACAGACACCGAGCGGCAGCATGAGCCGCACACCGAGCGCGGCAGCCGCCCGCCGCCGCTCCGCGCGGTCCGACCGCCGTCGCTGTCGAGCGGAAGCCGTCAGAAGCTCGGTCGCGGGCGCTCCAGCGGATTCCGCCAGCCGCAGGATGCGCAGCGCGGGACCGTCGCCGCCCCAGGGCAGCCCTGCAGCGTCCGACGCGCGCCGGGCCGCGGCCACCGACGCTTCGACGGACGAGCCTCCGGCCAGGCCGACCGCGATGAGCTCCTCGGCCAAGCCGGCCATCGGAACGCGGCGCAGCGCGCGACGCACGAGCCGACGCATCCACCAGCGGCCCAGCAGCATGAGCGTGGCCCCGGCGGCGAGCGTGCACGCCCCGGGGACACTGGCGACCGTCGCGGCGAGGTCGGTTCCGAGCGCGACGGCGAGCACGGCTCCGCCCGCCGGCAGCCACGACATCAGCCGCGCGGTCGCCCGGGGGCCGCTGAGCGCCACCTCCGCCTCGCGTTCGGCCTCTGCCGCCTCTCGAAGCGTCTCGGCGACCACCCTCAGGACATGGCCGAGAGGAGCGCCGGCGTCTTCGGCCACGCGCCAGGCGGCAGCGACGACGCGAAGGTCGTCCGACGAGGCGGCACGAGCGAGTGCACGAGCGCACGACGGGTCGGTCTTCAGGGAGGACGCGACCTCGGTCGCGACAGCGTGTCCGCCGTGCTGCGCGACCGCCTCCCATGCCGTGCGCGGCGGCAACCCCGCGTCGAGCAGGACCGCGACCGCCTCGACGACCGCCGCGACGGCGTCCGCGTTCCGATCGGGCGCCTCACGCCGATTCACGGCGCCTCACCCCGCGACCGCGCTTCGCGGCTCACGGCCATCCTCCGCTCCGCGGCATCCGCTCGATCACCAGCCGGCCGTCCGCGCCGCTATCGAGGCGCCCGAAGCCCGCGAGCCGCCGCATCCCCTCGACCCGCTCCAGATGCACCACCAGACCGATGGCGCTGACCGCCTGCCGCGCCAGCGCCCGGTCGCCCAGTCCGGCGAGCGCTCCCAGAGCTTCCAACCGCGCCGGAACGTCCTCCAGCGAGTTGGCGTGCAACGTGCCGGCACCCCCGTCGTGGCCGGTGTTCAGCGCCCCGAGCAGGTCACGCACCTCCTCACCCCGGCACTCGCCGAGCACGAGCCGGTCGGGACGCATCCGCAGGGCTTCGCGCACCAGCCGTCGCAGATCGACCCCGCCGACACCCTCGAGGTTCGGCTGCCGCGTCTCGAGGCCGACGACATGCGGATGCGGGATGCGCAGCTCGGCGACATCCTCGATCACGACGATGCGCTCGGTCGGCGGGGCGTTCGCCAGCAGGGCGGCGAGCAACGTGGTCTTGCCCGCTCCCCCGGCGCCCGTGATGAGCAGGTTGGTACGCGTCTCGACCGCTCGGATGAGCAGCGCGCGGTCCCCCTCCGACAGTGTTCCCGCTGCCACCAGCTCGCCCAGCGCCGGCTGACGGCGGGCCGGGATCCGGATCGACAGCAGCGCACCGCCCGTCGACACCGGAGGCAGGACCGCGTGGACCCGCACTCCGCCGCGGAGCCGGACGTCCACGAAGGGCGACGCCTCGTCGAGGTGCCGACCTCCGGCCGCGACGAGGCGGACCGCGAGCTCCCGTGCCCCGGCCCGGTCGGTCCGCCAGCCGTCCTCGCGCCGGAGCCCGTGGGGCGTGCCGTCGCTCCAGAGCTCTCCGTCTCCCAGCACGAACAGATCGCTCACCCCCGGCCGGAGAAGGTAGGGGGCCAGCGGCCCGAACGTGCGCCAGAGCCCCGGCTCGCTGCCGGCCGGAGAGGATGCGATGGCCTCAGAAGATTCGTCAGTCGTCATGACTCGACGGTAAGAAGCCGGACCGCTCCGCCGGGCGTCACCCGTCCGATCCGTGGACAACAGCGTCCAGGACCGATCGGTGGAGGAACGACCGGATCACGGGCGTCCCGCCGGTTAAAAAAGGGGGGCCGCACCTATTGGGGGGAACAGGTGCGGCCACTGCGGCGCAGGATTGGGGGGAATCGATTGCGCCGCACGCACGAATTTACATTCGGCCGGGCACCAGTTTACGCAGAATCGATGCAAACGCAAGTCTCCTGCAGGCGGCTCCCCGCCAGGTTGTAGAGTCAGGCAGTGTCGCGCCACGACCGTTTCGACCGCATCGCAAAGGAGCGAAGAGCCTCCCCATGAGCAACACCATCGACAACCTGCTCCACGAAGCCCGCCGATTCCCGCCGACCGAGGAGTTCGCCGCGCAGGCGATCGCCGATGCCGGCCTCTACGAGCGCGCTGCCGCGGACCGCCTGGGCTTCTGGGCGGACCAGTCGCGCGAGCTCCTGCACTGGCACACCCCGTTCACGCGGACTCTGGACTGGAGCGAGCCGCCCTTCGCCAAGTGGTTCGACGACGGCGAGCTCAACGTCGCGTTCAACTGCCTCGACCGGCACGTGCTCGCGGGCAACGGCGACCGGGTCGCGATCCACTGGGAGGGCGAGCCGGGCGATACCCGCACCATCACCTACGCCGAGCTCACCGCGGAGGTGAAGAAGGCGGCCAACCTGCTGACCAGCCTCGGCATCCGCGCCGGCGACCGCGTCGCGATCTACCTGCCGATGATCCCCGAGGCCGTCGTGGCGATGCTCGCGGTCGCGCGTATCGGCGCCATCCACTCGGTCGTGTTCGGCGGCTTCAGTGCCGAGAGCCTGCGCTCGCGCATCGACGACGCCGAGGCGAAGCTCGTCATCACGGCGGACGGCGGCTGGCGCAAGGGCCGCGTCTTCCCTCTGAAGGATGCGGTGGATGCGGCGCTCACCGGCGACGCGACCAGCGTCGAGCACGTGCTCGTCGTGAAGCGCGGAGAGAACGAGGTCGCCTGGACCGAGGGCCGCGACCTCTGGTGGCACGACGAGCTCGCGCTGGTCGACGCCGACCACGTGGCCAAGGCGTTCCCCGCCGAGCAGCCGCTGTTCATCCTGTACACCTCCGGCACCACCGGCAAGCCGAAGGGCATCCTGCACACCTCCGGCGGCTACCTCACCCAGGCCGCCTTCACCCACAAGAACGTCTTCGACCTGCACCCCGAGTCGGACGTCTACTGGTGCAGCGCCGACGTTGGCTGGATCACCGGGCACACCTATGTCGTGTACGGGCCTCTCGCGAACGGCGCGACCCAGGTGATGTACGAGGGGACCCCCGAGACGCCGCACCCCGGCCGCTGGTGGGAGCTGATCGAGAAGTACGGCGTCTCGATCTTCTACACCGCGCCCACGGCCATCCGGTCCTTCATGAAGCTCGGGCGCCAGCACCCCCAGAAGTTCGATCTCAGCAGCCTGCGCGTGCTCGGGTCGGTGGGCGAACCGATCAACCCGGAAGCGTGGATGTGGTACCGCGAGGTCATCGGCGGCGACACGACCCCGATCGTCGACACGTGGTGGCAGACGGAGACGGGCGCGATCATGATCTCGGGGCTCCCCGGCGTCACGACCCTGAAGCCCGGCAGCGCGCAGGTTCCGCTTCCCGGCATTTCCGTCGACATCCTCGATGAGGCGGGCACGCCCGTCGGCAAGGACCAGGGCGGTCTGCTGGTGGTCACCGAGCCGTGGCCGAGCATGCTCCGCGGCATCTGGGGCGACCCGGACCGCTTCCGCGAGACCTACTGGTCGAAGTTCGGCGACAAGTACTTCGCCGGCGACGGCGCGCGGTACGACAAGGACGGCGACATCTGGCTGCTGGGCCGCGTCGACGACGTCATGAACGTCTCCGGTCACCGCCTCTCCACGGCGGAGATCGAGTCGGCGCTGGTGGCGCATCCGTTCACGGCGGAGGCCGCTGTCGTCGGGGCCGCCGACGAGACCACCGGTCAGGCCGTGGTCGCGTTCGTCATCATCAAGCAGAACCAGCTGGAGCAGACCGAGGCGCTGGATGTGGCGGCCGAGCTGCGCAAGCACGTCGCCGAGCAGATCGGCGCCATCGCCCGGCCCCGCGACATCTTCATCGTGTCGGAGCTGCCGAAGACCCGGTCGGGAAAGATCATGCGGCGACTGCTGCGCGACGTCGCCGAGGGCCGCGAGGTGGGCGACACGACGACGCTGGCGGACACCGCGGTGATGAGCTCGATCCAGGCCAAGCTGTCCTGAATCCGTCCGTACGACGAAGGGGCGGTGCCGTGCGGCACCGCCCCTTCGCGCATCCTTACCTGGTTCAGTCGACGGCGAGGATGAGCTCCACCTCGACCGGAGAGTCGAGCGGCAGAACCGCGACTCCCACGGCGGACCGTGCGTGGACGCCGGCGTCGCCGAAGATGTCGCCGAGCACTTCGGAGGCACCGTTGATGACACCGGGTTGGCCGGTGAACGCGGGGTCGGAGGCCACGAAGCCGACGACCTTGACCACGCGGCGCACGCGGTCGAGCGAGCCGAGCACGCTCTTCGCGGCGGCGAGCGCGTTGAGCGCGCAGGTGCGTGCGTACTCCTTGGCATCCGCGGCGGGGACGAGCCCGTGGCCCTCGCCGACCTTTCCGGTCGCGGGGAGCGCTCCGGCCACCATCGGCAGCTGACCGGACGTGAAGACGTACTGCCCGTCGAGCACCGCCGGCGTGTAGGCGGCCACCGGCGGCACGACGGCGGGGAGCTCGATCCCGAGCTGCGCGAGACGCGCTTCGACGTCCGCCATCAGGCCTGCTCCTCGCCCTGCAGAGGCCGCTTGAGGTAGGCGACGAGGCCGCCCTCCGGACCGGTCACCACCTGCACCAGCTCCCATCCCTCGGACCCCCAGTTGTTCAGGATCGCGGCGGTGTTGTGGATCATCAGCGGGGTGGTCAGGTACTCCCAGCGCGGCATCGTGCTCCTCGTGTTGTGGGGTTTTCGCAGGTTCATCACCTAGCCTGATCCTATGTCTGCGCAAAAACCACAGGCTAGAGGTGTGCTCGGTGCCGCCGGTGCCTTCATCGGCATGAGCGTCGTGGCCGGTCTTCTGGTCACCGCCGCCGTCACGCCCGCGATCGCGGTCACGGGGATGGCCGCGAACAACAGCATCGGCGTCTTCGAGGGGCTCCCGGAGTACCTCAACGTCGACCAGCTGGCCCAGCCGACCACCATCTACGCCAAGAACGGCGACCAGGATGTTCCGCTGGCGACCTTCTACTCCCAGAACCGCCTCCCGGTGGCGTTCAACCAGATCTCCCAGGCCGCGAAGGATGCGGCGATCGCGGGTGAGGACCCGCGCTTCTACAGCCACGGCGGTGTCGACATCCAGGGCACCGTCCGCGGTGTGCTCTCCACGGTCGCCGGCGGCGGCGTGCAGGGCGGTTCCTCGATCACCCAGCAGTACGTGAAGAACGTGCTGCTGCAGAAGTGCGAGGCGCTCCCGGTCAAGACCAAGGAGCAGAAGACCAAGTACCAGGAGTGCGTCACCGACTCCACGGGCGTCTCCCCCGACCGCAAGGTCAAGGAGATGAAGTACGCGATCGGGATCGAGAAGAAGTACACCAAGGACCAGATCCTGGTCGGGTACCTCAACATCGCCGGTTTCGGCGGAACGGTCTACGGCATCGAGGCCGCGGCCAAGTACTACTACAACACCACCGCCGCCGCGCTCACCCCCGCCCAGGCGGCCAGCCTGGTGGCGATCGTGAACGAGCCGACCAGCCTGAAGATCGACGACCCGGAGTCGAAGACCAACGGCGCTGCGAACGGCTACGCGAAGAACAAGGAGCGCCGCGACTACATCCTGGGCAAGATGTACCAGTACAAGCGGCTGACGAAGGCGCAGTACCAGGAAGCGGTCAAGACCCCGATCCAGCCGGTGATCACGCCGTCCGTGCGCGGCTGCCAGACGGCAGGCGGCTCCGCATACTTCTGCGACTACGTCCAGAAGACCATCCTGAACGACCCGACCTTCGGCGCCGACGAGGACACCCGCGCATCCAACTTCAACCGCGGCGGGTACAAGATCTACACGAGCCTCGACCTGCAGCTGCAGCAGGTGGCGGAGTCGACCATCCAGTCGTATGTGCCGGCGTCGTACTCGCGGGCGGACATCGGCGGCGTGCTCACCGGCGTCCAGCCGGGTACGGGCCGCGTGCTGTACATGGCCCAGAACAAGAAGTACAGCCAGGACCCGGATGTGCTGAACACCAGCACGGACTACTCCTCGGTCAACCTCGCCACCGACCAGAAGTACGGCGGCTCCGGCGGCTTCCAGGTCGGCTCGACGTACAAGGTCTTCACCCTCGCCGAGTGGCTCAAGCAGGGTCACTCGCTCAACGAGTCGGTGAACGCGAACATCCGCACCTACCGGTCGTTCAAGGACTCCTGCACCGGAGGCTGGGGCGGCACCTACACGCCGCAGAACGACTCGCCGGGTGAGACGGGCATCCGCAACGCCCAGAGCGCGACCACGCTCTCCATCAACACCGCCTTCATCTCGATGGCCAGCCAGCTGGACCTGTGCGAGATCAAGAAGGACGCGGAGGCGTTCGGAGTCCACACCGCCAAGGGCGAGCCGCTCGACACCAACCCGTCGGCCGTGCTCGGCACCAACTACATCGCGCCGCTCACCATGGCGACCGCCTTCGCGGGCATCGCGAACAACGGCATGACCTGCACGCCCATCGTCATCGACAAGATCGTGGATGCGAGCGGCAAGGACGTGAAGCCGCCCGCGAGCACCTGCACCCAGTCCGTGGACCCCGCGGTGGCCAACACCATGGCGAAGGCCCTCAAGGGCCCGCTGCAGGGCGGCGGAACGGCCTCGGGCATGAACACGACCGGCAAGGACATGCTGGGCAAGACCGGTACCACCGAGTACAACGACCAGCTGTGGCTCGTCGCGGCGACCACCAAGGTCGCGGGCGCGTACTGGGTCGGCAACATCCAGGGCCACGTGGACTTCCGCAAGGTCTTCCCGACGCACGGCACCTCCCCCGCGAGCGCCCGCGTCTCGGTCATGCGCACCATGATGAGCGCCGCGGTCGGCAAGTACGGCGGGGACGACTTCCCCACCCCGCCGAGCAAGCTGACGCAGGGCATCCAGGTCGCCGTGCCGGACCTCACCGGCAAGTCGCCCGACGAGGCGAAGTCCATCCTGACCGGCCTGGGTCTCGACTCGGCCGACGGAGGACCGCAGGATTCGGTCGCCCCGGCCGGGACCATCGCGTCGACCAACCCGCCCGCCGGGTCGCAGGTCGGCAAGGGCAGCGTCATCACGCTCTTCACCAGCAACGGCAGCCTCGTCGCCGTGCCGAACGTCGTCGGGCAGAAGTTCTCCGACGCCGCCGCGGCGCTGCAGGCGGCCGGATTCACCGCCAAGAGCGCGGGTGGGAACAACCCCAACGGCATCGTGCAGGCACAGGATCCGGCCGCCGGGACGCCCGCGAAGCCAGGAACAGCGGTGACCCTCGCGCTGGCCGCCGCTGGACCGAGCGCCCCGCCGAGCCCGGGCGCCGGCGGCTAGTGGCCGGCCGAGCTCTGCGCCCCGCGGCGTCCGTCCTGGCCCTTCTGGCCGGCGCGGGCGCCGCGGCGTTCGCCTACGGATCCCTCGTCGAGCGCCGCGCGTACGTGCTGCGCGAGGTCAGCGTGCCGGTACTGCCGGCCGGGGCTCAGCCCATCCGGGTGCTCCACCTCTCCGACCTGCACATGGCGCCGTGGCAGCGCGACAAGCAGGAGTGGATCCGCTCTCTGGCGCGTCTGAAGCCGGACCTGATCGTCGAGACCGGAGACGTGCTCGGTCACACCGACGGCCTCGAGGGCGTGCGTGCTGCCTACGCGGGCTTCCAGGGCATCCCGGGCGTCTTCGTGCACGGCTCGAACGACTACTTCGGCCCTCAGGCGAAGAACCCGCTCAAGTACTTCCTCGGTCCGTCGTCGAAGCGGAAGCCGCCGACGGCGGCTCGGCTCGATACGCCGGCCTTGACGGCGTTCTTCCGCGACCTGGGCTGGGTCGACCTGGACAACCGGGCCGCCGCGATGGAGGTGCGCGGCACGCACCTCGAGTTCTTCGGCGTGAACGACCCGCACATCCGGTACGACCGCGTGGAGGCCATCCCGGGCGCGCTCGACGAGCTGCGCGAGAACGATCCGTTCTCCGACGACAACACCTGGCCCGACCAGGGCCCGCGCTCGGAGCGCCAGGCGGTCACCATCGGGGTGACGCACTCCCCGTACCGCCGCGTGCTCGACGCGTTCGTGACCTACGGCGCCGCCATGATCTTCGCCGGGCACACGCACGGCGGCCAGGTCTGTCTGCCCGGCTTCGGCGCCCTGGTCACGAACTGCGACATCCCCCGCTCGCAAGCCAAGGGGCTGAGCGTGTGGCGTCACGCCTTCCGTTCCGCCTACCTGAACGTCTCGGCGGGACTCGGCACCTCGATCTACGCGCCGGTGCGCTTCGCGTGCCGTCCTGAGGCGACGCTGATCACCCTGACCGCGGCTCCCTAGCCCGTGTGCGGCCGGGGCCGTGGTCATGAGCACCGCCCGGCTCGTGTATCCTGGATGAGGCCTTCGGGCCACCGGGGTGTGGCGCAGCTTGGTAGCGCGCTTCGTTCGGGACGAAGAGGCCGCAGGTTCAAATCCTGTCACCCCGACGCGGTCATGAAGAAGGGCCCCGCCAAGCTCGCGCAGCGAGCAAGGCGGGGCCCTTCTTCATGCCCGCTCGCGGTGACTATTGGGGTCCCCGCGCGCGAGGGGCCCCAGGCGACGCCCCGCGCGAAGCGCGGAGCGGCGTCTGGGGTAGCGCGTGGGGCGCACCCCGCAGCTTCAGTGGAGAAGCCGAGAGGGTCGCCTTCCGCGCTCGCGTCAGCGGCGCCGAATGGCGCGGCGCAGAACGCCCCTCCTAAAACGCATCCGGCCGCGCGAACTCCCGCGTGGCCAACCGCGCCTGCGGGTCGATGTTCGCCCGGATCAACGGCAGCGTCCGCGCCACCGCCGTGTCGATCCGCGCACGCAGGTCTTCCGACCGGATCTCGTAGTCGGCGAAGTCGTTCTCGCTGGCGTAGATGCCGAGCGGCACGGTGAGCGACTGGAAGAACCCGAACAGCGGCCGCATCTGGTGCTCCACGAGCAGCGCATGCCGGTCGCTGCCGCCTGTCGCGGTCAGCACCACCGGCTTGTCGATGAGGGCGTACTGGCCGATGTGGTCGAAGAACAGCTTGAACAGCCCGGTGTAGGTGGCCCGGTAGGCCGGCGAGCCGACGACGAGGATGTCCGCGCCTTCCACCGCCTCCAGCGCCTCCGTGACGATGGGGCTGAGGCTGTTGCGGAACGGCCCCGCCCCGAGCTCCGGGAGCAGCGGAGCGAGCTGGATGGTGCGGGAGACCCCTCCCGCCGCTTCCGCGTAGGAGCGCGCGACGTCGTCCACCAGCACGGTGGTGCGCGACGGGTGGGTGGGGCTTCCGCTCACTCCGACCACGGTGAGTGTGCGCGACATGGGTTCCGCCTTTGCCTCGGGGTCCGGGTTGAGGCCCAACGGTACCTCGCGTGGACGGCCACCGCGCGGGTGGCCGTCACGGTCCGTCATGCGGCGGGGTACAGCTCCCGCACGATCTCGAGCGAGCGGATGCGTCCCTCCACGGTCGCGGCTCCGGACGACACCATCAGCTCGTCGGTCTGGGTGGAGGCGAGGAGCGAGTCCAGGCGCGCCTTCACCTCGTCCGGCGTGCCGACCGCCTGGCGTGCGTTGCGGGAGGCGATGAACTCCTCCTCGAGCGGCGTGAACTCGTGCGCGAGGGCCTCCTCGATGCTCACCGGCTCGGGCTTGAGGCCGCGGCGCAGGCGGAGGAAGGAGAGCTGGCCGGGCAGCGACTGCGCGCGTACGGTCTCCGGGTCGTCGTCGGAGACCACGTTGACCGCGATCATGGTGTGCGGCTCGGTGAGGATGTCGCTGGGCTCGAAGCGCGACCGGTACAGGTCGAGCGCCGCCTCGGTGTTCTCGCCGGCGAAGTGGTGGGCGAAGGCGAACGGCAGACCGAGTGCCGCGGCGACCTGGGCGCTGAAGCCGCTCGATCCGAGCAGCCAGACCTGCGGGGCGTCGCCCAGCCCGGGCACCGCCGTGATGCCATGCAGCGGGTTGGCGTCGCTCATCCCGCCGTAGAAAAAGCCGAAGAGGTCGAGGAGCTGCTGCGGGAAGTCGTCGACCCCGAGCCCCTCGGGGCTCCGCCGCAGGGCCATCGCCGTCGCGCCGTCGGTGCCGGGGGCCCGGCCGATGCCGAGGTCGATCCGGTCGCCGTAGAGGGCGCGCAGCGTGCCGAACTGCTCCGCCACGACGAGCGGTGCGTGGTTGGGCAGCATGACGCCGCCGCTGCCGACGCGGATGCGCTCGGTCGCGGCCGCCACGCCGGCGATCAGCACGGCCGGCGCGCTGGAGGCGATGGCCGGCATCCCGTGGTGCTCGGCGACCCAGAATCGCCCGTAGCCGAGGCGTTCGGCCGCCTGCGCGAGCCTCACCGTGCCGGCGACGGCGTCGGCGTTGGTGCCGCCCGCGGGACGGCTGGCGAGATCGAGGACGTTGAGGGGGATGCTGGTGGCGCTCACCCTGACACTAACGCGGGCCCGTGCACGCCGATTCCCGGCCGGTCCTCAGAGGTCCGGCCGGGAATCGGCGCAGGGGGCGATATGGGGGTCAGGACGTGGTCTTCACCTTGCGGATCCAGGCCACGAGCGCCAGGGCGATCAGGCCGAGGACGATCAGCGAGCCGCCCATCCAGGCCGCCCAGGTCGCGACGACCGAGCCGGTGTGGGCGAGGCCGTCACTGCTGCCGGGGTCGACCACCGTGCTCGCCGCGTCGGCGGGCAGGACCGTCAGGGTGGCGGGGCACTCGTGCCCGCTGGTCTGGCCGTGCCCGACCACGCTGTACGTGCCGGAAGCGCTCGCGGGGAGCGTCACCGACAGCACATCGCTGCCGTCCGCGTTGGCGTGCTTGACGAAGTGGAGGCTGCTGTCCGCCGTGGCGAACGAGGCCAGCTTGAAGGAGGCGCCGTTCTGGCCCGTGACGGTCCAGTCGATCGCCTCACCCGGCGACCAGGTGCCCGGGATGCAGATGAGGGTGGCGGAGCCACCTGACTCGACGACGCTGACGTCGAAGGAGCACTGTGCACCGTTGGTGTAGTCGACGGCATTCGCAGCCGCCGGTGCCGCTACCAGCAGCCCCGCGGTCACAGCGATCGCCGCCAGTATCTTCTTGAACATCGGCCCGCCCTTTCAATTGGCGCCCCGGCTCACGTCGGGAGTTGAGTAATACTCACTTTACGACCGAAGCGCACTGCACGACAATGGGGCGAACGGCGTTGCGTGCCCCCAAGACGGGGGTGGTCCCGTCGCCGGGGAGGGTCGGCGTGGTCACCACGTCGAGGTTGGCCGCGGTCTGGCCGGCGTTCAGGAACTGGACCGAGACCGTTCGGGACTCCCCGGGCGCGAGCTCCACGGTGAACAGGCTCACCGGGCGCGTGGCGTCGACCCCGGCGACCGTCGCGTAGTTGGTTCCGTCGCTCTGCGTCGCGGCGAGGAAGCCGCCCGCGGGACCGTAGACGGCGACCCGGGTGCGGATGTTCCCCGGCGTCACGCCGTACGACCCGCCGCCGGTCACGTACTTCGGGAGCGAGGTGCCCGCATCCGCCGGCGCCCGGTTGGTGAGGGTGACGCTGACCATCGTCGATGGCTTCCCGTCCGCCCGGCAGACGGCGGCACCCGCTGCCACGGAGGTGCCCAGGTAGTAGTCCATCTTGGAGCCGGTCGCATCGTTGAAGTAGACGCCGATGCCCGCGGCGGACAGGTCGGAGCGCGGCAGGCCCCCGGCGAGCGTGGTGCGCCCGAGAATCTTCTGATCCGAGCCGTGCTCGCTCCAGATGAGCACGCGGCGGGACTCCCCCGCCGCCGCCAGGGCGGTGACCAGCTTCTTGCCGTCCACCCCGCCGCCGGACAGCCGCGCGAAGACCGCACTGGCGGCGGACGCGAAGAAGCCGTCCTGCTGAGCGGGATCGCTGTAGCGCTGATAGACATCGCTGAGCAGCAGCTTGACCGCATTGTCGGACGTCAGCCGGTCGCCGGTCGGGAGCGTGACCGGGCCGGTCGCGGACAGGAGGCCGCTGAGCACGACGGGGTCGACGGCCACGACGCCGTCCACGGTGCCCCCGTAGGTCGTGGTCCACATCCGGGCAGCCGTCGCAGCGGCAAGCGGGAAGTGGGGCGTGAGATTGACGTCCTGCAGGTAGCGCCCCACCAAGGGGCCGTAAAGACCCTGGGTGCTGAGCGGCACGTCAGCGACAGGTGTCTCCCACGGGCCGATCGCCGTTCCGGCCGACTGGCGCTGCAGCGAGACCGCTCCCTTGTCCGCGTGAACGAGCGCGACGGCGCCGATGAGCCCGCCGGTCGAGCGCAGTTCTGCCGGATTCTGAGCGACCAGGAGGTAATCGCGCGGTCCCGCCGCTCCGAGCATCGAGGGCAGCAACCGCACGGTGTTGTTGAGCGCCTCGACATCCGGGGCCGCCCGGTCGAGCACATCGTGCAGACGGTCGATGCCGCCTGCGACCGGGCTCACGAGAGCGCCGGTCTCGATGGATGCGACGCTCGCCCGCGCGGCCGAGAAGGCGACAGCGGCCTTGGCCACCGCCGGCTGCGCCTTGATGATCGGATCGAGGTCGATGCGGCCGTTGGTCATGGCGAGGGCGCGGAGATCCACGGCACCGCCCGCCGCGACGAGTGGCTGCACGACCTTTGCCGCGATGGCGTCCGATGCTGCGGCAGCCTCGCGCACCGCGGTGAGGTTGGGACCGATCCACGGAACGGCCTCCGCGGTCACCCAGATGGGGTCGGAGGTCAGCGCGGCTGCATCGGCCGTGCGCCGGTGCAGTGCGTCAGCGGCCCGGGCCGCCGCGGGGATGTCTCCCGAGCCGATCGCCGTCTTCACGGTCTCGGCCGATGGGACGGCGTCGTTGAGCGCGCGCTGCGCGAGATAGCCGCGGACGCCGATCCAGACGATGGCGAAGAGCAGCACGAAAGCGATCGCCGCCAGCACCGTCGTGCCGACAGGATGGCGCAGTGGACGCCTCCGCCGGACGCTCGGCGGCGTCGGGGTTGCGGGACGCGGCGGCGCGTCCGGCACGGTCAGACCTGTCGCCATGCGACAAATCTAACAAATCCTCACTTTTTTGGCGGCCCCCAAATCGGGGTGGCGTCGTAAAGCGGCCTCAGCGTGTTTCCCGCCTCAGCGGCCGAGACCCCGGTACGTCCATCCGGCGGCCCGCCAGCGCTCGGGATCCAGCGAGTTCCGGCCGTCGATGACGACGCGCTGCGCGACCAGCTCGCCGACCGCCTCGGGGTCCAGCCCGGTGAACTCCGGCCACTCGGTGATCAGCAGCACGACGTCCGCATCCCGCACAGCCTCCTCCGCCGAATCCGCGAAGGTCAGCTGCGGAGCGCGGCGCCGCGCATTCTCCACGGCCTGCGGGTCGGTGGCCGTCACGATCGCCCCGGCGTCGGCGAGCCGCATGGCGATCTCGAGCGCCGGGGAGTCGCGGATGTCGTCCGAGTGCGGCTTGAACGCCAGGCCCAGCACACCGACGCGCACACCGTCGAGCCCGCCGGAGATCTCGCGCACCAGGTCGACGACGCGTGCGCGCCGCCGGAGGTTGATCTTGTCCACCTCGTCGAGGAACTGCACGGCCTCACCGCGGCCGAGCTCCCGTGCCCGGGCGCTGAAGGCGCGGATGTCCTTCGGCAGGCAGCCGCCGCCGAATCCGACGCCCGCATTGAGGAACCGGCGGCCGATGCGCGCGTCGTGCCCGATGGCGTCCGCGAGCTTCGTCACGTCGGCACCGGTCACCTCGGCGATCTCGGCCATCGCGTTGATGAAGGAGATCTTGGTGGCCAGGAAGGCGTTCGCCGACACCTTCACCAGCTCCGCGGTCGCGTAGTCGGTGACGATCACCGGCGTGCCGGCCGCCACGGCGGACGCGTAGACCTCGTCGAGAAGCCGCGCGGCCCGCTCGCCGCGCTCGCCCTCGGGCACGCCGTAGACCAGGCGGTCCGGGCTGACCGTGTCCTTCACGGCGAAGCCCTCGCGCAGGAACTCGGGGTTCCAGGCCAGGGTCGCGCCGGGCTGCTTCGCGGCCACCGATTCGGCCAGCCGGGCGGCCGTGCCCACGGGCACGGTGCTCTTGCCGACGATCAGGTCGCCGTCCTTGGCGTGCTCCAGCAGCGACGCGAAGGCGGCGTCCACGAAGCGCATGTCCGCTGCGTCGCCGTCGGCGACCTGCGGAGTCCCCACGGCGACGAAGTGGATGTCCGCCTCCCGGGCAGCGGCGAGGTCGGTCGTGAAGCGCAGGCGGCCGGACCGGGTCCCCTCCTCGAGCACCTCGGGCAGGCCCGGCTCGAAGAACGGTGCACGGCCCGCGGAGAGCGCGGCGATCTTGGCCTCGTCGACGTCGATGCCGACCACGTCGTGGCCGAGGTGAGCCATCGCGGCCGCATGAACGGCCCCGAGGTAGCCGCAGCCGATCACGGAGATTCTCATGGTGTCCGGTTCCTTCGAGTGGAGGGGGCGCCTAGGTGAAGTCCGGGTCCGGTTCGTCCACGTACGCGGGCGCCGCATCCACGGGCCAGTGCCTGCGGCCGTTGTTGAGCACGCCGCGGCTTTCCTGAAGGTAGCAGTTGCCGCACAACGATTCGTAGGAGACCGATGCGCCGTCGATGGCGACCTGGTCGCCGTCGAAGACGAAGACGCCGTCGATCTTGCGCGCGTTGAAGATCGCCTTGCGGCCGCAGCGGCAGATCGTCTTGAGCTCCTCCAGGCTGTGCGCCACCTCCAGCAGACGGCGGCTGCCGGGGAAGGCGACGGTCTGGAAGTCGGTGCGGATGCCGTACGCGAGCACGGGGACGCCGTCGAGCAGCGCGATCCGCAGCAGGTCGTCCACCTGCGCCTCGGTCAGGAACTGGGCCTCGTCGACCAGCAGGGCGCTGACGTCGGTGCCGAAGCGCTTGACGGTGCGCTCACGATGCCGCTGGAACGCGCCGTATGCGTCGGTCTCCGGGGCGATCAGGAAGTCGACCTCCCGGGTCACACCGAGCCGCGACAGGATGCCGAGGTCGCCTTTGGTGTCGATGGACGGCTTGGTGAGGAGGACACGATGGCCGCGCTCTTCGTAGTTGTAGGCGGCCTGGAGCATGGCCGTGCTCTTGCCGCTGTTCATCGCGCCGTAGCGGAAATACAGTTTTGCCACGAACCGATCCTATGCGGCGCGCGGCATGCATCGCCGTGACGCCACGTCAGGTGAGGTAGCCGTCCTCGGCCGCGCGGCGGATCAGGTCGGCGCGCGAGCTGGTGGGACGCCCGGCCTTTCCGTACTTCTCGCGGACGCGGCGGAGGTACGTCTTGGCCGTCTCGTACTGGACATTCATCGCCTGGGCGACCTCGGACGTCGTCCTGCCGTCGGCGTAGAGCACGAGCGCCTGGCGCTCCCCGTCGCTGAGCCGCGGCCGCGCTGTCTCCGGGATGAGCGGCTTCGGCCGCCATGCGGGCGGCGAGGACGCGGCGCGGCCGGCGCCGCGTCCGGCGGCGGACAGAGCGGCCGCGACCAGTTCGGCCATCGGCTGCGACTTGGTGATGTACGCGACCGCGCCGGCCCCGAGGGCGGCCTCGCGGTCCTCCGGGGTGTCGACGGCGCTCAGCACGACCACCTTCGCCCCGGCCGCGCGACAGGTGCGGACGCGCGCGCCGATGGACACGGACTCCTTCAGCTGCAGGTCCATGATGACGACGTCGGTGGGGAACGCGTCGCTGTGGACGAGCTCGAGCCAGCTGCCGGCGCGCACGACGAGGTCGAACTCGGGAGCGTTGCGCTCGATCCAGGAAGCCAGGCTGTCCAGCAGGATCTCGTGGTCGTCGAGGATGGCGAGACGGATCGGCGGCTCGGCATGGCCGGGAGAGCCGCCGGTCGCGGTGGGGTCGTGGTGTGCGGATGTCATCGGCGTCTCCCTCCAGGGTAGGGGAACCCGGCCTCCGGGTACGCGAACCGGACGACCACCTCGCCGCCGCGGACCCGCATGGTGGCGCGCATGACGACCGCGTTGAGCGAGCTGACGAACGGCAGCAGGTCGCGGCGCAGCTCACCCCGGTGGCCGTCGACCCGGGCTCGCAGCACGAAGACGGGATGCTCGGGATCGCGGGCGGTGATGCTGAGGGATGCGGGGTCGAGGCCCGGGAAGCCGGCGACGGTGGCGATCAGCGCGCCGACGATCGCCCGCTGGTCGGAGGTCAGAACGCGCTCGAGGCGGTCCGGGTCGTCCACCCGGTCGGAGCCTCCGGCGAGGGGGCGCCTCGACGCCGCCAGCCGGGATCCGAGCGCCAGCTCGATCGTGTCCTCGAGCCACGGGCTCGCCACCGCCCGCACCGAGTCGGCGCGCAGCCGTTCGGCGATCGCCCGGGCCGTCTGCGCGTCCTCCGGCGTCACGGTGCCGCGCTGGATGAGTCCCGTGAGGAACGGGACCGCCTCGGCGTTGAGCGATGTCATGCGCTCCTGCGCGACCATCCGCTCGGCCGCCTGCCGGAGCTCGCCCTCGAGCCGCGCCTGGCCGTCCCGCGCCACCTCGCGCCACCGCAGCGTCTCGCCGGTCAGCGTCCAGGCGTACCCGGCGCCACCCGCGGCCAGTGCCAGGATCGGCGTCGCTGCCACGGTGGCGTACACCAGCGGCGAGTTCGCGATGGTGACCGAGTCCTCGGCCGCCGCCAGCGCACCCAGCACCAGCGCCGCCACGACCGCCGAGCCGGCCACTTCGCCGACCGGGCGGTACAGCGGCATCAGCACGAGCAGCAGCGCCACGGCGATCTGGCCCCAGTCGTCCTGGATGCGGTCGTTGTGCCCCCACACGGACGCCGTGAACAGGCATGCGGCGGTGACGACGGTCGCGATGATGCAGAAGTGCGACCACCGGCCGAACGGAGCGAACGCGGGATGCGTGCGGATGGAGACCACCACCACCGCGATCAGGAGCACGACGAGAGCGAGCACCGCCAGGGCCGGGTCGTGGATCCCGCGCGCGTGGCCGATGGTCGAGAACACGGCGTACACGACCGCGACGGTGCCGAGGAGGGGAACCAGGAGCCAGGCGGACTGCGCGCCGAGGGGGTCGAGCCGCTGCGGGGTGCGTTCCACGACCACCGAGCGTGCCCCGACGATCGTGCGGGGGCTGAGCGCGGTCATGCGGCTCCGCCCTCCCCTGCCGCCGCCCGCGGTCCGGTCGGCACGGTCAGGATCACCGTCGTCCCCACATCCGTCGTCGAATAGATGTCGACCGTCCCGCCGACGCGCGCGATCCGCTCGTGCACCGACTGGCGGAGGCCGAGCCGGTCGGCGGTGGGACCGGTCACCGGGAAGCCGCTGCCGCCGTCCACCACCATGACCGACAGCGAACCGGACCCGGCGGAGAGCGCGACCTCCGCGGTCGGGCTGCCCGAGTGGCGCACCACGTTGACCAGGCACTGCCGCACGGCGAGACCCACCGCCCGGCGGACGTCCTCGTCGAGTCGCACGAACGATGCGCGGTCCCCCGAGATGTCGACGGTGAGGCCCTCGTCGCGGGCGTCCTCGATGGCGCGGTGGAGCTCGCTGTCGTACCAGGGGTCGGCACCCGGCACGGCTGCCCCGGTCGTGCCCTGGTCGGTGCCTGCCGCGACGGCCCCGGGCCCCGCTTCCGCCCCGGACACCCGGGTGCCGAGCCCGTGCAGATCGGCCTCGATGCGCTTGGTGAGGCGGGCGTCGAGAGGGCCGGGTCGGGCCCCGGCCACGGCGATCAGCTCGCTGAGCACCGTGTCATGGAGATCGGCGGTCGCCTCCGCCAGGATCTCGCGTCGCAGGTCGACGAGCCGGGCGTCGCGCACCGCCCGGTGCAGGGTGGTCTGCGCGCGCGACCGGGTGCCACGGGTCAACCCGTCGTAGGCGAGGATGCCGACGAGCAGCAGGTAGGCGCCGAGTGAGATCGCGTCGGGGACGTAGATGCGATCGGTCGTCGCGGCGCCGAGGATGACCGCGGCCTCGGCGAGCGCGAACCCGAGGGTCGCCCAGAGGATGCCCGCGAGCGCGCCTGTGCCCGTTCCGCCCACCAGCGTCATGGCGACGACGGGGAGGGCGACGACGAACAGGTTGGTGTCGCGGTAGGCGGGCGTGCTGGTGAACAGGGTGACGACGTAGAGGTAGGTGCAGACGGCGCCGACGAGCAGGTACGCGACCGTCAGCGCCGCGGTGCGCCCGCGAGCGAGGAGCAGGAGGAGCCCGGCCATCGGGACGAGGACGAGCAGGGTGATCCACGAGGAGGGACGGTCGGAGCCGACGAGGGTCGTGGCGACGTTCACCGCCGCCGCGGCGAGGCAGACCAGGCCGGCCCAGCGGGCGGCCGCGGCGAGGGCGCGCGAATTCGCCGGTCGTGCCAGATGGCTGGGCAGACCGAGCGACATGAGTCCCGCCCTTCCGGATCCGAGCGCGCCTCGGTCCCTCCGGGATTATGGCACCCCGAGTCGCGGGAGTGTACCCCGCGGTGTGTACCCCTCGCCCGGACGTCACCCGGCGGCGATCAGAACAGCGTCGGTTGCACCCCCAGGCCGGTCAAGGACGCGGACACCAGCGATGCCGCGTCCGGAGTCTCCGTCGCACCCCCCGCTCGCACCGCCGAGCCGACGGTCTGACGCTCCCCCTCGTCGTCGCGCATCATCCCGAGCGCACTCGACCGCACGCCGCCCGTCAGCGGATCCTCCTGTCCGCGCTCGAGTCCGTGCGAGCGGATCAGCGGCTTGATGCGTGCCGCCAGCCACTTCCGGTACTCCTGCGGCGCATAGGTGCCCCGCCCGTACATCTGCCGGTACCGCGGGAGCAGTTCGGGATGCTCGCGACCGAGCCAGAGGTAGAACCACTCCTTCACGCCCGGCTTCAAATGCAGCGCCGAATAGAGGACGGACGTTGCGCCCGCCTCCTTGGCCTGTTTGAGCGCCTCGTCGAGATGGGCCCGCGTGTCCGTCAGATACGGGATGATCGGCATCAGGAACACGCTGCAGTCGAGCCCGTGCTCGCGCACCGCCGTCACGGTCGCGAGGCGCGCCTTCGTGGTCGGAGTGCCGGGCTCGACGGACTGCTGCAGTTCGTCGTCGTAGACCGCGATCGACATCGCGAGGTCGACGGGGACGCGCCGGTTCGCCTCGGCGAGCCGGTCGAGGTCGCGCCGCAGCAACGAGCCCTTGGTCAGGATGCTGAAGGGCGTGCCACTGTCGGCCAGCGCGTCGATGATGCCCGGCATGAGCGAATAGCGGCCCTCGGCCCGCTGATACGGGTCGGTGTTGGTTCCGAGAGCGACCGGATGGTGGCCCCAGCCCGGCTTGGAGAGCTCTTTGCGAAGCACCTCCGCCACGTTGACCTTCACGATGATCTCGTTGTCGAAGTCCTTGCCCGAGTCGAGGTCGAGGTAGGTGTGGGTGGGCCGCGCGAAGCAGTACACGCACGCGTGCGAACAGCCGCGGTAGGGGTTGATGGTCCAGCCGAACGGCATCGGCCCTCCCCCGCCGGGGATGCGGTTGAGCGCCGACTTCGCCAGCACCTCGTGGAACGTGATGCCGGCGAAGTCGGGCGTGCGCACCGAGCGCACCAGATTGTTCAGCCGGGCGAGACCCGGCAGAGCGGACGGCTCATCGGCCGACAGCTCCTGACCACTCCAACGCATGCCTCCATTCGAACATATGTTCGAACCTTAAGCAAGGTGCACGACGTCGCCCGTCCATCCCGACCGCAGCCAGCGGTCGTGGCTGGCCACCACGACCGCTCCCGGGTACGCGCCCAGCGCCTCCTCCAACTCGGTGGCGAGGGAGAGCGACAGGTGGTTCGTCGGCTCGTCGAGCAGGAACAGGTGCGGCGGCCTGGCGACGATCAGCGCGAGCGCGAGCCGGCGCTGCTGCCCGACCGAGAGTGCGCCGACGGGCCGGTCGACGTCGCGCGGAGCGATGATCCCGAGCGACGTGAGCGGCACCGCCTCGGCCCTGCGCTCCCCCACCGACGCCTGGTAGATGCGGCGGGGGGTGGAGTTCGGGTCGGCGAACCGCACGTCTTGCTCCAGCAGAGCGATCCGCACGCCTCGGCGGCGTTGCACCGCGCCCGACTCGGGGTCGAGCCGGCCGGCGAGCACCGCGAGCAGGGTCGATTTGCCCGCTCCGTTGGCGCCCGTCACGAGGATGCGAGCATTCGCGGGCACGGCGAACTCCGCCATGCTCAGGCGGCCCGGGATACGGATCCCGCGGGCGTGCACCAGCACGCCCGCATCGTCCCCGAGCGCCTGGAACCCCGACGGGATCCCGGCGAACGCGAGGTGGGCAGGCGGCTTCGCCACCTGGGATCCACGCAGATCGTCCAGGCGGCCCTCGGCGTTCCGGATGCGGCGGCTGATCTGCCGATCGAGCGCGTTGCCCTTCACCGACTTCACGAACTTGTCGTTGTCGCGCACCTTCCCGGACCAGGCGATGGAGCGCGCGGTGACGTCGACGGCGTGCTTCAGCTCCTTGAGCTCCTGCTGCTCGTCGGCGAACTGCTTCTCCCAGCGCGCCCGCTCGGCCGCCTTCTCCGCGAGGTACGCGCTGTAGCCGCCGCCGAACACGGTGGTCCCGGAGCGTGCCGGGTCGAGGTCCAGGAGTCCGGTGGCCACGGCGTCGAGGAAGGCGCGGTCGTGGCTGGCGAAGATCACCGGCCCCGCCCATCCCTTCAGCTGACGCTCCAGGAACGCGGCGGCCTCGTCGTCCAGGTGGTTGGTCGGCTCGTCGAGCAGGAGGGCGTCCGGCCGGCCGAGCAGCAGCGCCGCCAGGGCGAACCGGCTGCGCTGGCCGCCGGAGACCTCGCTGAGCCGCCGGGCCAGCGGGATGTCGCCGACGCCGAGGCCGGCGAGCAGCTCGTCCCGCCGTGCGTCGACGCTCCAGAGCTCCGCCCGCTCGGCGGCCGCCAGCGCCGCGTCGTACCGAGCGGCGGCGGACGGGTCGTCGCCGCCGAGCGCGACCGCGGCTTCCTCGAGCTCGCGCTCGATGGCGCGGACGTCGGCGAGCGCGTGCTCGAGAAGGGCAGCCAGCGTCTCCCCCGGCTCGAAGCGGACCTCCTGCCAGAGGAAGCCGGTGCGCTCGGGACGTGACAGCACGCCGCTGTCGGGGGTCTCGTTGCCGGAGAGGACGCGGAGCAGCGTCGACTTGCCCGCTCCGTTCTCGCCGATCAGGCCGAGACGGTGTCCCGGCGCAACGGTGAGCGAGACGTCGGTGAGCACCCGGCGAACGCCGTAGACGACCGAGACGCCGTCGGCGCGCAGGGGTGCGAGAGTGATGGTTGGCATGGGAACCGCCTTTCCGGGCGCTCCGATGAGGAGCAGGTTCCCGCCGGGCGATCTCCGTCGTGAGGTGCGCCGGAGCGCCCAGGTGCCTGACCGGGCAGCGCGCTAGACCAGTGGGTCCTCAACTCACATCGACGGCGCCTCAGGCGCGGGACGTCAGGAGATTCTCACTTCATAGCGGGGACGACGATAACAGGCCGCCCACGCGTTTGTCCAGCGTTCGACGCCGGTGCGTGCGCCTGTTACTGCTGCAGGTGCAGGGTCTCCGCCGTCGTGGCCAGCACCCGCTGCGCCTCCTCGGGGCGGTCGTTCAGCGTCGAGCCGACCGTGGGGATGAGCTCCTTGATCGTCGGCAGCCAGCCGGCGAACCGGTCCGGGAAGCAGTGCTTGAGCAGGTCGACCATGATCGGCACGGCGGTGGATGCGCCCGGCGAGGCGCCGAGCAGGCCCGCGATGGAGCCGTCCTCCGCGGCGACGACCTCGGTTCCGAACTGGAGCACGCCGCCCTTCTTCGGGTCCTTCTTCATGACCTGCACGCGCTGGCCGGCGGTGATCAGCTCCCAGTCCTTGCCGTCGGCCGTCGGCATGAACTCCTGCAGCGCCTTGAGCTTCTTGGCCCGGGAGGCGAGCAGCTCGCCGACCAGGTACTTGATGAGGTCGAAGTTGTCGCGAGCCACGGCCAGCATCGGGCCGAGATTGCCGGGGCGCACGGAGCCGGGCAGGTCGAACCACGAACCGGTCTTCAGGAACTTCGGGCTGAACCCGGCGTACGGGCCGAAGAGCAGCGAGGCCTGTCCGTCGACGACGCGGGTGTCGAGGTGCGGCACGGACATCGGCGGGGCGCCGACGGCGGCCTTGCCGTACACCTTCGCCTGGTGCTGCGCCACGATCTTCGGATCGGTGGTGCGCAGGAACTGACCGGAGATCGGGAACCCGCCGAAACCCTTGATCTCGGGGATGCCCGACTTCTGCAGCAGGTGGAGCGCACCGCCGCCGGCGCCGACGAAGACGAAGCGGGCGGTGGCGACGTGCGAGGTGCGACCGACGTCGTGGCGCACGCGGAGGCGCCACAGGCCGTCCTTGGTGCGCTTGATGCCGCGCACGCTGTGGTTGAGCGCCAGCTCCGCGCCGTTCTCGACCAGGTTGTCGATGAGCGCGCGCGTGAGCGCGCCGAAGTCGACGTCGGTGCCGGAGGTCTGGCGGGTGGCGGCGATGCGCTGCTTCGTGCTGCGCTTCTTAGTCAGCAGCGGGGTCCACTGGCCGATCACGGCCGGGTCCTCCGAGTACTCCATGCCGGCGAACAGCGGCTGGTCCTTGAGCGCCTCGTAGCGCTTGCGCAGGTAGCGAACGTTGTCGCGGCCGCGGACGAACGTCATGTGCGGCGTCGAGTTGATGAATGTGTTCGGCTCGGGCAGATCCCCGGCCTCCACCAGGCTCGCCCAGAACTGCCGGCTGAGCTGGAACTGCTCATTGATGCTGATCGCCTTAGCGGGGTCGACGGTGCCGTCGGACGCCTCGGGCATGTAGTTGAGCTCGCAGAGGGCGGCGTGACCGGTGCCGGCGTTGTTCCACGGGTTCGACGACTCCTGGGCCACTTCGCCCAGGCGTTCGTAGATCCGGATGCTCCAGTCGGGCTGCACGCGCTGGATCATGGCCCCCAGCGTGGCACTCATGATGCCGCCGCCGATGAGGACGACGTCGATGGGAGAATTGCTCACCCGTCAATCCTATGATGCGGGCACGCCGGACCCACCCCGCGGGTGCCCCCGATCTCTCGATATCGAGACATCGGGGGCCGCGGAGACGGGCCGGGAGTCAGACCGTGACGGGGTTGCCGAGGCGCTCGGCGACGAGCTCCGCGATCTGCACGGCGTTGAGCGCCGCGCCCTTGCGCAGGTTGTCGTTGCTCACGAAGAGTGCGATGCCGCGTCCCTGCGGGGCGCCCTCGTCGGCGCGGATGCGGCCTACGAAGCTGGGGTCGCTGCCCGCGGCCTGCAGCGGGGTCGGCACATCCGTCAGCTGAACGCCGGGGGCATCGGCGAGCAGCTCGGCCACGCGCTCCGGGCTGATCGGACGGGCGAACTCGGCGTTGATCGACAGCGAGTGGCCGGTGAAGACGGGGACGCGCACGCACGTGCCGCTGACCAGGAGCTCCGGCACGCCGAGGATCTTGCGCGACTCGTTGCGCAGCTTCTTCTCCTCGTCGGTCTCGTTCAGGCCGTCGTCGACGATGGAGCCGGCGAGCGGGATGACGTCGAACGCGATCGGGCGCACGTACTTGACCGGGTCGGGCATCGTCACGGCGGAGCCGTCGTGCACCAGGTCGAGCAGGTGCTCGTCGGCGACGGCGGCGCGCGCCTGCTCCGCCAGCTCCTCGGCGCCGGCGAGGCCGGAGCCGGAGACGGCCTGGTAGGTGCTGACCACGAGACGGGTCAGGCCGGCCTCGTCGTGCAGCGGCTTCAGGACGGGCATGGCCGCCATGGTGGTGCAGTTGGGGTTCGCGATGATGCCCTTGCGCGCCTCGGCGATGGCGTCGGGATTGACCTCCGAGACGACGAGCGGGACATCCGGGTCCATGCGCCAGCCGCTCGAGTTGTCGATCACGATCGCACCGGCCTCCGCGAAGCGGGGGGCGTGGGCCTTCGACCCGGTGGCTCCGGCCGAGAACAGGGCGATGTCGATGCCGGAGACGTCGGCCGTGGCGACATCCTCGACGGTGATCTCCTGGCCCTTGAACGGCAGCGTGGTGCCGGCCGAACGGGAGGAGGCGAAGAAGCGGATGCTCTTCACCGGGAAGTCGCGCTCCTCGAGCAGGCGGCGCATGACCGCGCCCACCTGGCCGGTCGCGCCGACGACGGCGATGTCGAAGCCCGTGCTGTCGGTATCGGTGAACTCGCTCATGTCAGCCCCTTCGGGTCGTTTGTGGAGTCAATGCCACGGTCGGCGCGGCTATTCCCTCCGGGTGGATCTGCGGTGGTCGTCTTCGGGTCAGCGGCCGGTGCCGGCGTAGACGATGGCCTTCTCGTCGCCGTCGAGGCCGAAGGCGGTGTGCACGACGCGAGCCGCCTCGGCGACCGTGTCGGCGCGCGTCACGACTGAGATGCGGATCTCGCTGGTGGAGATCATCTCGATGTTGATGCCGGCGTCGTACAGGGCCTCGAACAGCTTCGCCGAGACTCCGGAGTTGGTGCGCATCCCGGCGCCGACGAGGGCCAGCTTGCCGATCTGGTCGTCGTACTGGAGCGACTGGTAGCCGACCTCGTCGCGCTCCGCGGTGAGGGCGGTGAGCACGCGCTGGCCCTCCGACTTGGGCAGCGTGAAGGAGATGTCGGTGAGGCTGGTCGCCGCGGCGGACACGTTCTGCACGATCATGTCGACGTTGGCGTTGGCCTTCGCGACGATCTTGAAGATCTGCGCGGCCTTGCCCGGCACGTCCGGAACGCCGACGACGGTGATCTTGGCCTCGCTCAGGTCGGTGGCGACGCCGGAGATGATGGGCTCTTCCACGGTTCCATCCTTCTGGGCGGCTTCGGCCGCCGCTGCTTCGTTGAGGACGTAGGTGCCCTCCTTGTTCGAGAACGACGAGCGCACGTGCAGCGTCACGTTGTGCCGGCGCGCATACTCCACGGCGCGGATGTGCAGCACCTTGGCGCCCGCGGCGGCGAGCTCGAGCATCTCCTCGCTGGTGATGCGGTCGATCTTGCGGGCCAGCGGCACCTGCCGCGGGTCGGAGGTGAAGATCCCGTCGACGTCGGTGTAGATCTCGCACACCTCCGCCTGGAGCGCGGCGGCGAGAGCGACCGCGGTCGTGTCCGAGCCGCCCCGGCCGAGGGTCGTGATGTCGCGGGATTCGCGGCTGAAGCCCTGGAAGCCGGCGACGATCGCGATGGCGCCCTCGCTCAGCGCATCCTGGATGCGGCCGGGCGTGACGTCGACGATGCGCGCGGCACCGTGCTGGGCGTCGGTGATCATGCCGGCCTGGCTGCCGGTGAACGACCGGGCGTCGTATCCCATGCTCTTGATGGCCATCGCGAGCAGCGCCATCGAGATGCGCTCGCCCGCGGTGAGGAGCATGTCGAGTTCGCGCGGCTCGGGGATCGGGGTGACCTCGTGCGCCAGATCGATGAGCTCGTCGGTGGTGTCGCCCATGGCCGAGACCGCCACGACGACCTCGTTGCCCGCCTTGCGCGTCTCGACGATGCGCTTCGCGACGCGCTTGATGCTCTCAGCGGTCGCGACGGACGATCCGCCGAACTTCTGGACGATGAGGGCCACAGACACTCCTGAACTCACGGGTTTCCCATCCTACCGGCCGCGATATGTCGGTTCCCTTATGTGACAGCGCCTGTGGACAACCCGCCTCCTGTGGACGATGATGCCCCGCTCACGGCGCGAAGCCGGTGAAGATTTGTGCCAAATCGTGGGAAAGGCCGCCCGATAACCGCGATTTGTGCCAAATCGTGGAAGCGGGTGGTGGGCGGGTCAGGAGACCTGGCGGCGGCCCTCGAACGCGCGGCCCAGGGTGACCTCGTCGGCGTACTCCAGGTCGCCTCCGACGGGGAGGCCGGAGGCCAGGCGGGTGACCCGGATCTCGAGCGTCGTGAGCAGGCGGCTGAGGTAGGTGGCGGTCGCCTCGCCCTCGAGATTCGGGTCGGTCGCGATGATGACCTCCTGAACCGTGCCGTCGGCCAGGCGCTGCATGAGCTGGCGGATGCGGAGGTCGTCCGGTCCGACGCCGTCGATCGGGCTGATCGCCCCGCCGAGCACGTGGTACAGCCCGCGGAACTCGCGGGTGCGCTCGATCGCGACGACGTCCTTCGCCTCCTCCACGACGCAGATCAGCGTCGGCGTGCGGCGCGGGTCGCGGCAGATCGAGCAGGTCTCCTGCTCGGACACGTTGCCGCAGATCTCGCAGAACCGGACCTTGTCGCGCACCTCGAGCAGCACCTCCGCCAGCCGGGTGACGTCGAACGTCTCGGTCTGCAGGATGTGGAACGCGATGCGCTGGGCGGACTTCGGGCCGATGCCCGGCAGCCGCCCGAGCTCGTCGATCAGCTCCTGGACGATGCCTTCGTACACCGGTTACCTCATCCCCGGGGTCGGAGGCGCGGGCTGCTCCTCGATGAAGGTGGCGCCGAGGATCTCGCGCACCACCGCCTCGCCGTAGCGCTGCGGCTGCTGGAAGGTCGGGGTGCGCGACCCCGCGGCGGGGGCCGAGGCCGGGCGCGCGCCGCGGGCGCCGGCGGCGGAGCGGTCCGCGGAGGACGGCGACGCAGGAGCGGAGGGCGACGAGGCGGGCGGCGCGGCGGCAGCCGGGCCGGCGGACGGCGTCGCGCCGGGCGTCGGGGCGGCGGCCCAGTCGCCGGCGGGCTCCTCCGGCACCGGCGGTTCGAACGGCGGCTCGGTCTCCGGCGGCGGGACGTCGTCGAAGGGTGGCTCGTCGGCGGACGGCGCACGGGTGGGCGCGACGGCGGGCGTCGGCGTCGTCGTCGCAGCCGGAGCGGGGGCGACGACCGCGGGTGCGGCGGCCGGCGCGGGGCGCTCGAGCGTCACGACGGCCGCGGTCGTCGCGATGGCCGTCTGCGCCTCGTCGGCGGCCGACGACGGGATGGCGACCGTCGCCCACTCGGTGACGACGGCGGCCTCGACCGGGGCGGACCCGGCGGCGGAAGCCGGAGTCGCGACCGAAGGAGTCGCGACCGAAGGAGTCGCGGCCGCAGGCGCCGCGGCCGCGCGATCCGCACCGCGCGACGGGGCGGAGCCGGACGCGGCACGAGCGGCTCCCGCGGGCGCAGGTGCGGCGGTGGGAGTACCGGACGGCGCAGGCGCAGCCGACGACGGCGCGGCGGCCGGCGCCGCTGCGTCGGCGCCCGGCCAGGTCTCGGCGGTCGGAGCGGAGGGCGCACCGGCAGACGGACGCGGCGAACCGCCGGATCCCGGAGCCGAGTCGGCGCGCGCGATGAACTTGACGCGGATGCCGAGCACCTCGACGATCGCCTGGCGCAGGTACTCGCTGACACCGGGCGCTCCGCCCGCGTCGGGCTGCCGGAAGCTCTGCACGTCGTTGTCGCTCGGGAACGACAGCGTGAGCACGTCGTCGTTGAGCGAGCGCACCTGAGCGGTGAAGACGACCATCCACGCGCTGCGCTTGGCCTTCTGGACGGCGTCGAGGATCTGCGGCCACGAGTCCTTGACCTGCTGCGTGGTCACCGGCCCGACCGGCGCGGCGGCGGCGCGTGCGGCCTCCGCGGCGCGGACGACGTCGGCGGTCGCTGCCGGCTCGGAATCGCGTGATGTGTCGGACCCCGCACCCTCTGCGGGACCGGCGTTCGGCGCGGTTGCAGCGGGCGAAGGCGCATCGGCAGCCGGCGCGACGGCAGGCGCGCTCGCACGCTCGGCCGCGGCGGCAGGCTCTGCGGGAGCAGCCGGAGCAGACGGAGCGGCCGCTGCCGGCCGTGCGGCGGCCGGACGCTCCGGCGCCCGCGCAGGGACCGCGCGCTCGGCGGGCGCAGCCGCCCGCTCGGCGCGCTCCACACCCGCCGCACGCTCGGCGCCGACCGCGTCGCTGACGCCGACCCGGCGCTCCAGCCGCTCGACGCGGGCTAGCGCGCCGCGCTCGCTCTCGTCGCTCGACGGGACGAGCACGCGGGCGATCATGAGTTCGAGGTGGAGGCGCGGCGACGTGGCGCCGGTCATCTCCGTGAGGGCGGCGTTGACGATGTCGGCCGAACGGCTCAGCTCGGCGGCGCCGAACTTCATGGCCTGCACGCCCATCCGGTCGAGCTCGTCCTGCGGGACCCCGCGCAGCACCGCCGCGGCCCCTTCGACGCTGGTCGCCGCCACGACGATGAGGTCGCGCAGCCGCTCGAGCAGGTCTTCGACGAAGCGCCGCGGGTCCTGTCCGGTCTGGATGACGCGGTCGACCGCCGCGAACGCGCCCGCTGCATCCCGTGCCGCGATCGCGTCGATGACCTCGTCGAGCAGGGCGGCGTGGGTATAGCCGAGGAGGGCGACCGCACGCTCGTACTCGATCGCGCTGCCCTCGGAGCCGGCCATCAGTTGGTCGAGAAGCGACAGGGTGTCGCGGGGCGAGCCGCCGCCCGCGCGGACGACGAGCGGGAGCACTCCGGGCGCGACCGTCATGCCCTCGCTGTCGCACAGGCTCTGCACGTACTCGAGCATCTGCGCGGGGGGCACCAGCCGGAACGGGTAGTGGTGGGTGCGCGACCGGATGGTGCCGATCACCTTCTCGGGCTCGGTGGTCGCGAAGATGAACTTCACGTGCTCCGGCGGCTCCTCCACGATCTTGAGCAGAGCGTTGAAGCCCTGCGGCGTGACCATGTGCGCCTCGTCGAGGATGAAGATCTTGTAGCGGTCGCGGGCCGGGGCGAAGATCGCCCGCTCGCGGATGTCGCGCGCGTCGTCGACGCCGTTGTGGCTGGCCGCGTCGATCTCGACGACGTCGAGCGAGCCCCCGCCGTCGCGGCTGAGCTCGATGCAGCTCGCGCACTTCCCGCAGGGGGTGTCGGTCGGGCCCTCGGCGCAGTTGAGGCAGCGCGCCAGGATGCGGGCGGACGTCGTCTTGCCGCAGCCGCGCGGACCCGAGAAAAGATAGGCGTGGTTGACCCGATTGGTGCGCAGCGCGGTCATCAGCGGCTCCGTCACCTGGGACTGGCCGATCATCTCGGCGAAGGTGTCGGGCCGATAGCGGCGATACAGGGCGGTTACCACTCACACATGCTACTTGTCGCCGCCGACATTCGGGTGGGAGCGGACGCTCAGGGACCGCGTACGTCCAAGGCCCGCGCGATGGCCGACCACAGCGTCACCCGGGCGTCCTCCGTCGCCTGCGCCGCGGGCGGCGGAGGCAGGTACAGCGGGGTGTACGGCGGCACGTAGAACAGGTGGGTCGCATCCGGGGCCCGCACGTAGGCGTCGCCCCCGTGCGGCGGCCGCACCTCGGCCGCCGCGTCCATCCACTCGCACGCGTCGTCGAGCTGCTCGTCCTGCCCGGCGCAGCCGAGCACGACCGGTCCGCGGATGCGGGTGAGATCGAGCACGGAGGCCGCCGTCGGGTCCCGCGTGCCGCTCACGCACGGCACCCAGGCGCCGCCGACCGTGACCGCCGGTCCCGGCACGGGCGACGGGCAGACCAGGCCGGTGGTCCCGGCGGGGGCGATCGCCCCGTAGACGAGTTCGGGATGCGCCACGGCGGTCCACAGTGCCAGCTGCGCCCCACGGGACGTGCCGAAGACCGTCACGCGCCGTCCGTCGACGCCCGGCTGCGACCGCAGCCAGTTGAGGGCCGCCACCACGCGCTCGGCGGGCAGGGTGCGGACGACGTTCAGCTCGCCCGCCGACCCGTAGGTCGAGAAGGCGAGTGCCGGGTAGCCCATCGCGGCCAGGGTGGATGCGGCGAGCACGCCGGTCGGGGCGCCCGGGTCGGTGCCGTCGAGCACCAGCACCGCGGGCCGCGGAGCCGGCGACGACCGGCGCGGCTCGAAGAAGTCTCCCGTGATCCCGTCGTCGAAGACGGCGCGCGACGGCGCGACGGAGGTGAGGCCGACGCGGTGGATGCGGCGCGCCGCCACACGCCGGCCGTCGACGAGGGCGTCGAGGTCGATGGACACGCTGGCGCCGCCCCACTGCTGCGACGAGGTCGCCGACGCCCCGGAGGCGGTGCCGAGCGACCAGAACAGCCCCATCCCGTCCGGTCCGGTGAACGGCGCCTCGATCGGCGCCTCGGTGTCGAGGTCGACGATCCCCGAGGCGGGGACGAGGTACGTCGCCTGCGACGTCCAGTCGGCGCCCACCTGCGCCGCCGCGCGGACCGTCACCCGCGCCCCGGGCGGGAGTGCGACGACGCGCACGTGGATGGGCTCCCAGACCCCGCTGGGCTCCTCGCTGATCTGGAACCGGGGACCGACGGCGGTGGGCGTCTGACCGCACCCCACCAGGGCGCCGAGCACCATCGCCAGCGCCGCGAGCACAGCCGCTGCCCGCCTCATGGGCGGATCGCCCCCGCCAGCTTGCCCACGATCAGCGTCCAGAACGCCACGCGGGCCCGCTCCGTCGCCTGGGCGACGCCCGGAGACTGGTCGCTCAGCCCGATGGGCAGCAGCGGCGGCGTGGCCACGTCGTGCCCGGCGCCGTCCGCGTAGAGGAAGGCGTCGCCGTCCACGCTGCCGCGGACCGACTCGCCCGCGCGCGCCCAATCGCACGCCGTCGGCAGCAGGCGGTCCGCCGTCCCGCAGGCGAGCACCAACGGACCGGGGATGCGCTGCAGCGGCAGGATGTCCGTCCCCGCGATGGTCCGCTCCGGGTTGGCGCACGGCAGCGCACGTCCGTGCTCGATCAGCAGCGGGCTGCCCGCCGCGGAGGTGCACTGCAGCGCGGTCGCGCCGCTCGCGGCGAAGGCGCCGTGGATGCGGGAGGGGTCGTTCGCCGCGAACCAGAGGGCCAGCGACGACGCCCGGCCCGTGCCGTAGACGAAGATGCGGTCCTCGTCGACGGTCGGCAGGGTCGAGAACCAGCTCAGGACCGCGTCGAAGGTCTCCACGGACAGGGCGGCGGAGCCGGGGATCTGCCCGGCCGGCACGAACGCCGGGAGCACGACCACCGGGAAGCCCGCCGAGGCGATCGTCCGCGCGGCGAACGGGCCTGCCGCTCCCCCGTCGTCCCCGTCGATCACGATGACGCCCGGGCGCAGATCCACCGGCGTCGGCACCGGCTCGACCAGGGCGCCGACGCGGGCGGTCGGGGCGATGGCGGAGGCGTCGGGGTCGCCCGAGCCGATGAGGTCGCTTCCGAGCACGTCCCGGTCGATGGTCCCCGCGGCGAGCGCGGCCCGGTGCAGGGGCGCCGACGCGACGGGACGGCCGTCCTGCTCCGCCGTGAACTGCACCTCCATGCCGCGGTACACCCACTGCTGCTCCAGCTGCTGCTGGCTCATGGACGGACCGGTCAGGCTCCAGAGCAGCCCGGTCCCGTCGGCCTGCGGGAACGGCGCGGCGAGCGGCTCCTGCGACCACAGGCGCACCCGTCCGTCCGGCGGGACGGCGTAGACGGCCTGTGACGAGTACCAGCCCGTGACCGTGCGGGCGCTGGCTGTCACGACGACCGGATGCCCGGGCTCGAGGCCGGCGAGCTGGATGGCGACCGGCGCGGTGACCGCGTCCCCGCTGCGGCTGAAGACGAACCGCGCCCCGCCGCGGGTGGCGCCCGCGCTGCACGCCGACACCAGGAGCGCCGCCGCGACCGCCACGGCGACGGTGCGGACCAGGCGGGCGACGCCGCGGCCGGTCATCCGAGGTCCGCCTGGAGCAGCGCACGGCCGACCGCGTTCCAGAACGCGATGCGGCCCTTCTCGGTCGGCTGGCCGCCGGCCGCGGGCAGGCCGATCGGGAGCCCCGGAGGGACGGAGACGGCATGCCCGGCGCCGCCCGCGTAGACCACCGCGTCGCCCGGCCGCGCGAGGCGGGTCGCGGCGAGCACGCGCTGCCAGTCGCAGGCGCTGGGGAGGACGGTGTCGCTCTCTCCGCACGCCATCACGACCGGGCCCTCCACGCCGTCGAGCGGAGGGACGGTCGACGGGACGACGGTGCGGGCGTCGTCCAGGCACGGCAGCCCGGCCGAACCCTCGAACGCCGGCGGCACGCGGGTGCCGGGAAGGCAGAGCAGCGCGGGGGTGCCTGCCGCCACGAACACGCCGTGCACGCGCGACGGGAACCGGGTCGCAGCCCAGACCGCCAGCTGCTCGCCCGCCCCGGTGCCGTAGACGAACACGCGGTTTCGCTGGATGTCGGGACGCTGCGCCATCCAGTCGAAGACGGCCTGGACGGTCGCGGCCGAGATGATGCCCGTCGAGCGGATGCCGTCGCTGGCGGGCGTCACCGGGATGCGGAGTACCGACGCGCCGAACTGCGCCATCAGCGGCGCCGCGTACTCGGCGGACGCCCCTGGAGTCGCGTCGTCGAACATGAGCACGGCCGGGGTCTTCGGATGCTCCAGCGTCGCCGCGCTGAAGAAGGTGCCGAGGGCCACGTCCTCGTGCGTCTGGTGCGGAAGGCGGGGATCGATCAGCGGGCGGAGGTCACGCGTGTAGAGCGTCCGCACCGACTGGGCGGCGGCCAGCCCCTGGAGCTCGAAGCGGCGGGAGGCCACGACGCGTTCGCCGTCGGAGGCGGTGAGCGTGAGGTGGAGGGTGTCGAGCATCCACTGCCGGGCGGCGTCGTCGGCGGGGATGCGCGGCCCCCGCAGCGACCAGAACAGCCCGGCGGAGTCCGGCTCGGTGAAGGGCGCGAACTGCGGCTTCGCCCGGGCGAGGTCGAGCGTCCCGGTCGGCGGGACGGTGTAGGTTGCCGCCGACGTCCAGGTGCCGTGTCTGGTCACCAGCCGTGCGGTCAGGCGCAGCCGGGCTCCGGGCTCCGCACCGACCAGCTGGAGCGGCACCGGCCAGAGGACCGCGCTGTACCGCACGAGCGGTGGGGTGACGAAGTGGGCGCCGGCGCCGCTCACCGGAGCCGTGCATCCCGTGAGCGCGGAGACGACCAGCAGCGGGAGCGCGACGAGCGCCGCCAGCATCGCGCGGAGGGAGGCGCGGCGGGCGCGATGGAACCGGTGCAGCGCCCGCTGCATCCCGCCCTCGCCGCGTCGTCGCCGCATGGCACGCTCCTGTCAGCTCCCGGTCGACTCCCGGACGGCCTGCAGCGACTGCCGGGAGATCTCCAGCTCCTCGTCGGTGGGCACCACCAGCACGGTGACCCGGGAGTCGTCGGCCGAGATGACGCGCGCCTCGCGTGAGGCGCTCGCATTGCGTTCGGGGTCCAGCCGGATGCCGAGCACCTCGAGCCCGGTGAGCACCTCCGCGCGCAGCGCCGCGTCGTTCTCTCCGACGCCGGCGGTGAACGTCAGCACGTCGAGGCCGCCGAGCAGCGCGGTGTAGGCGCCGATGTAGTGCTTGAGCCGGTGCACGGTCACGTCCAGAGCGAGGCGGGCCCGCTCGTCACCGCGCCCCGCGGCCTGCCGAACGTCGCGCATGTCACCGCGGCCGGAGAGGCCGAGCAGGCCGCTGCGGCGGTTGAGGAGCTCGTCCAGGTCGTCTGTCGACAGCTGGGCGCGGCGCGCAAGATGCACGAGGACGGCGGGGTCGAGGTCGCCGGACCGCGTCCCCATCACCAGTCCCTCGAGAGGCGTCATGCCCATCGACGTCTCCACCGAGCGGCCGCCGTCGATCGCGCAGGCGGACGCCCCGTTTCCCAGGTGCAGCACGATCTGGCGCAGGTCGGAGAGCGGACGGCCGAGGAACGCCGCGGCGGTCTCCGAGACGTACTTGTGCGAGGTGCCGTGGAACCCGTAGCGCCGAACCCGGTGCCGCTCCGCGAGACCCGCGTCGATCGCGTAGGTGTAGGCCTCGGGCGCGAGGGTCTGGTGGAAGGCGGTGTCGAAGACGGCCACGTGCGGCACGTCCGGGAACGCCTTCTTCGCGGCGCGGATGCCCTGCAGGTTGGCCGGGTTGTGCAGCGGCGCCAAGTCGGAGAGGTCCTCGATGTTGATCTCCACGAGAGGCGTCACGATGGTCGGCTCGAAGAAGCGCTTGCCGCCGTGCACCACCCGGTGGCCCACCGCATCCAGCGGGTTCTCGTCGAGGCTCGGCCCCTCGGCGGCGAAGGCGTCCAGCATGGCGCGGAAGCCGGCCGTGTGGTCGGGGATCTCCAGGGTGCGTTCCGTGGTGCCGTTCGGCCCGCGGTGGGTCGTCCGACCGTTCTGCTCCCCGATCCGCTCCACCAGGCCGGAGGCCAGCGACTCCTCGCTCTCGCTGTCGATCAGCTGGTACTTGAACGACGACGAGCCGCTGTTGACGACCAGGACGGCGCTCATGAGAGGGCCGCCTGGATCGCTGTGATGGCCACCGTGTTCACGATGTCGTCGACCGTCGCTCCTCGGGAGAGGTCGTTGATCGGCTTGCGGAGGCCCTGCAGCACCGGCCCGATCGCCACCGCGCCGGCGCTCCGCTGCACCGCCTTGTACGTGTTGTTGCCGGTGTTGAGGTCCGGGAAGATGAACACGGTCGCCCGGCCGGCCACCTCCGACCCGGGCATCTTGGCCGCGCCGACCGCCGCATCCGCCGCCGCGTCGTACTGGATGGGCCCGGCCACAGCGAGCTCCGGCGCCCGCTCGCGCACGAGCTCCGTCGCGGTCCGCACCTTCTCCACATCCGCGCCCGCCCCCGAGTCGCCGGTCGAGTAGGACAGCATCGCGACCCGCGGGTCGATGCCGAACTGCTGCGCGGTCATGGCCGAGGAGATCGCGATGTCGGCGAGCTGCTCGGACGTCGGGTCCGGGATGACGGCGCAGTCGCCGTAGACGAGCACCCGGTCGGCGAGCGCCATCAGGAAGACGCTGGACACGACGGAGACGCCGGGGGTCGTCTTGATGATCTCGAATGCCGGGCGGATGGTGTGCGCGGTCGTGTGCGCGGCGCCCGACACCATCCCGTCGGCCAGCCCCAGGTGCACCATCATCGTGCCGAAGTAGGACGCGTCGGTGACCGTGTCCGCGGCCTGGTCGACGGTGATGCCCTTGTGCGACCGCAGCCGCGCGTACTCCTCCGCGAACCGCAGCCGCAGCACGTCGTCGAACGGGCTCAGCACCTCGGCGCCGGAGAGGTCGAGCCCCAGCTCGATCGCCCGCGACCGCACCTCGAACGGCTCCCCCAGGATGGTCAGCCGCGCGACACCGCGCGACAGCAGGGTGTGAGCGGCGCGCAGGATGCGGTCGTCCTCCCCCTCCGGGAGCACGATGTGCTTCTTGGCGGCGCGCGCACGCTCGATCAGGTCGTACTCGAACATGAGCGGCGTGACGACGTCGTGCCGCGAGACGTTCAGCCGCGCGAGCAGCGCGTCCGCATCCACATGCCGTTCGAACAGGGCGAGCGCGGTGTCGTACTTGCGCTGCGAGTCGGCGGCGAGCCGTCCGCGCGCGTGGGTGATCCGCACGACGGTGTCGTACGTGTCGAGCCGGGTGCGCACGATCGGCAGCGGCGAGCGCAGGCCGGCGAGCAGGCGCTCGATCGGCTCGGGGAGCTCGAAGCCGCCGTTCAGCACGATGCCCGCGATGGACGGGAACGTGCCGGACGCATTCGCCATGAGCACGGCGAGCAGCACCTCCGTGCGGTCGCCGGGGACGACGACCACGGCTCCGTCGACCAGCCGGGGCAGGACGTTGTTCATCGACATTCCCGCGACCACGACGCCGAGCGCCTCACGGGCCAGCAGCGCCTCCTCGCCCGCGATCAGGCTGCCGTCGGTCTGCTCCATGATCGAGCGGATGCTCGGCGCGACCAGGAACGGATCCTCCGGGATCGCCCACACCGGCGGACGGTCGCTGCTGCCGGCGGCGACGGCCGCGGCGCCGACGGCCGAGCCGACCGCGGCGACGATCTCGTCGAGCCGGGACGCATCCGCCCGGTTCGCCACCACCGCGAGGAGGCCGGCATGCTCGGCCCGCAGCTCGGCGACGGCGAGCTCGGCGAGCTGGCGGAGCTCCTCCGGCGAGCGCGGGTCGGCCTGCCCCAGGCGCTCCCCGAAGCCCTGGCCGATCCGCCCGCCGAGCACGAGCAGGACGGGCGCGCCCAGGTTGGCGGAGATCCGCGCGTTGTAGGCGAGCTCCGTGGGGCTGCCGACGTCGGTGTAGTCGGAGCCGAGGATGACCACCGTGTCGCAGCGCGCCTCCACCGCCCGGAACCGTTGCACGATCTCCGCCAGCGCCGCATCCGCGTCGGCATGGACGTCGTCGTAGCCGACGCCGACGGCCTCGTCGTAGGTGAGGTCGACCGTCGTGCGCTGCAGCAGCAGCTCGAGCACGTAGTCGCGCTCCTCGGTCGACCGGGCGATCGGGCGGAACACCCCGACGCGGCCCACCGAGTGCCGGAGCGCCTCGAGCACGCCCAGCGCGACCGTCGACTTGCCCGTGTGACCCTCCGCGGAGGTGATGTAGATCGAGCGCGCCACGTCAGCCGATCCGCTCGATGGCGGGAGCGGCCCAGCGGCCGTCCATCACCTCGTCGCCCGGGGCGTAGAGCCGCAGCACGGGCCGGAAGGCTCCGGCGGGCGTCGGCAGCCAATTGGCCGCCGCCCTCTCGTCGGTGGGTCGGGTGGCGCTCATCGTGATGGTCAGTCCTCCGTCGTCGTCGTACACGAGTCCGCGGGTCCGGTCGCCGATCGAGTAGCGCTCGATCGGGTTGCGGACGAGGTAGAAGTTCGGGACGTCGTACATGGTGATCGACCAGAACGCCCCCACCGGCGGAAGCGGGTGGAGCCGCAGCCGGTAGGAGTGCTCGCCGGAGAGCGGCTCGCCGTCCTGGTCCTCGTACGTCATCAGATAGGCGGCCTCGTAGGCGTGGTTGCCCCAGAGTCCGCCGAGCGCGGCGGCCGCGCGGTGCGCATACCGCGTCCGCGGTTCGGGCAGCGTCCACTCGGGCCCGTCGAGCGTCCCCAGCTCGAAGAAGTCGAGGTTGTAGTCGAACATGTGCAGGTTGGCCTGCCAGTGGTCGACCAGCGCGATCGCCGTGCTCAGGGACGACTCCAGGGCCTCCTTGCCGAGCGCGTAGCCCGCGGCCAGCGCATCGCGCACGCCCTCCGGCTGTTCGGCGATCGGGTAGGGGCTCACCAGCCCGAGCGGCGCGTACGAGTCGAGCGCGGGACGGTCGCGCTCCGCCGGCGGGAACGCCTGCGACCAGACCCGCAGCTTCTCGAAGAAGTCGAGTGCCTCCCCCTGGCCGGTCGCGACCACCGGGACGCCCTGCGCCGGAGCGAGGCTCTCGCGCACCTGGGTCAGCGTCAGCGCATCCTGAAGGGCGTGCACGGCGGGGAGGTCGTCGTCGCCGTCCACCGCCCAGCGGCCGACGATCGTCGCGACGCGCGTGGGGAAGCGGATGGCGGGGATGCCCGCCTCGGCTCCGGCGTCCGGGTCGCCCTCGCTCTCGGGCGGCAGGAGCAGGTACTCGCCGCCCGCTCCGCCGGTCGCGCGGGTGCCGATGTAGGCGAAGTTGTTGGTCCACGCATCCACGAACTGCAGCACGTGGTAGCGGTCGCCGGCGGCGGGGACGCTGAGCCGGAGCGGCCCGACGCTCAGGTCGATCTGGGCGATGGAGTAGACGGTGTCGTTGTTGACGGAGACGAACGCGTCATCGGGCCCGGCCAGCCGGCGGGCGTGCCCGAACACGTTGTACGGCGTCGCGGGGATGCTGCCGATGCCCTCCTCGGTGAAGCGGACGACCTGCTCGAGGTCGAACACCAGCGGAAAGCCCACGACGAAGGCCTCCGTCGCCAGTTCGGTCAGCTCCTCGGTCACCTGCTGCACCCGTCCCTCCATCGCTCCACGGAAGACACGGGTCATTCTACAGGGCGTAGAAGACCCGGCACTGCTGGGGTCAATATACGCGGAGCCGGTGACGGCGGGCTGACAAAAAAAGACCCCCCACGCACCCGCCAGAGCCCGGTTACCCTTGCTGCGTTTCCGCCCTGGGGGAGTTGGCCTGGATGGCGCCACGTGGGGAGCCGGGAACCAGTGTAGCGGGTCGCGCTGGAAGGCGTGTGCGTCGGGGGGTCCGCGGATCAAGTAAGATACTGTGAGCCGCCGGCCGCGAGAGCGGAAGGCAGCGCCAGGAGAATTCGCCTAGTGGCCTATGGCGCACGCTTGGAAAGCGTGTTGGGTGCAAGCCCTCGGGGGTTCGAATCCCCCATTCTCCGCCATACAAGATCCGCGACGGGTGCGCGCCCGGACGGATTGCTCAGACTTCCCGGCCTAGCACCTCTTCGGTGACGCTCCACGAGCCCAGGGGAGCCGCGAAGAGCGCCGCGCGGATACCGGCCCGCTCGAAGGCCCGTTCCGTTTCGGCGGGCCCGTCCGCGAAGTGCGCCCACCCGTCCTGATGCGCGACCACCACATGGCGTGCGTCGAGGACCTCCGCGGCGGCGGCCGCGCGTTCTGCCGTGAACGTCAGGGGCCGATCGTCGTACTTCGCGGGCACATGAGCCGCTCCCGCGTTCAGCAGGGCGACGTCGATGCCGGGGAACCTCCGGGCGACCTCCGCGACCGCCCTGAGCGAAGCATTGTCGCCGCCGACGTACACCGATGGCGCATCGGGGGCCTCGATGACGAATCCGCTCACCTCGCAGTTGACGTAACCCTCGGGGGTCACCTCGTCCGCCGGGCCATGAAGAGCCGGTGTCGCCGTGATCCGCACGCCCGCCGGGTGGGAGAAGCGCTCCCAGGCGACCAGGCCTCGCGCCGTTGCTCCCAGCTCCGACGCGCTGCTCGGAGTGGTGAGCACCAGCGGCGACTCGAGGGCGACTCGGCGACCACCGGCATCCAGGTTGTCAGGATGCTGCGCGTGACTGACCAGCACCACATCGATGCCGCCGAGCGCTTCGGCGGCGATCGCCGGGCCGGCCGTCTTCTGCAGATAGCCGTAGTCGCCGGGTGGGTCGAAGGTCGGGTCCACGACGATCCGCAGCCCGTGGACGTCGATCACCGTCGTCGGCCCGCCGATCACGCCGACGCCGAAGCGCCTCCGATCCGCCGAGATCCGCGTCATGAGGTCCTCACCAGACGGTAGCCGGCAGCGTGAAGTGTCTCTGCCATGTGCCGGGCGTACCACTCCGGCCACTGCTCGTCGAACACTCCGCCCAGATCCTCCCTCTCATGGATCCCATGCGCGTCAGCCGCTTGCCGCAGATGGTCCAGGATGACGGCGACGGTGTCGTCCGCCTTCCCTCCGGTCGTCGCGCTCATCGTCCGGGCAGCCGCTTCTTGATCTCCTGAAGGATCCACCCGTTGCCGTCGGGGTCCTCGAAGGAGGCGAACGTCGAGTAGTCGGCGCGGTCCGGGTGCGGCCCGGGCACCCGGCCGGCGGTGCCCGCGTGGTGGAAGATGCCGGTCTCGTCGTGGAAGAGTTCCGAGACGCCGACGCCTGCAGCCAGCAAGGCGTCACGGGCTTCCTCGATGTCGTAGACCGTCAGCTGCAGACCCTGGACGGATCCCGAGGGCACGTTCGTCACGCCGGTGCCGAAGATGATCGACGCCTCGGATCCGGGCGGGGTGAACTGCACCACCCGGTACCCCTCATCGATGGTGAAGTCCGCATCCTCCCGCCAGCCGAGCGATTGGTAGAACGCTTTGGCGCGATCCACGTCGCTGACCGGCAGCACCACGACTTCCAGTTTCATGTCCATTCTCAGTGCCTCATCTTCTTCTCTACGGTCTGGTCGATTCATCGCCAGTTCGAGTATCGGTCGGCGGGGCCGCCCGCTACAGGTTCGAAGGACACGTCCTCCGCGTCGACGGCGCGTCCGTCCGAGTCGATGAAGGCCACATCGATCTGCTCCCCCGTCGCGGTGTTCCGCCGGACGACCGTCGGCCCGTCGCTCCGCGGCGCGTACGTGTCGCCCCACTGCTGAAGCGCACCCAGGACGAGTTTCAGGCCGGCGCCCTTCGGGGTCAGGTGATAGGAGGCGCGCGAACGTGCGCCGTCATCCCGGTACTCGCGCTTGACGAGGATTCCCGCCTCCACCAGGGAGGTGAGACGGGCGGTCAGGATGTTCGGTGCGATTCCCAGCAGGTCCCGGAAGTCCGCGAACCGGGTGACTCCGTTGTGCGCTTCGCGCAGTATCAGGAACGACCAGCGGTCGCCCACCAGTTCCAGCGTGCGGGCGATCGAGCAGTTGGGCTCGGGGCGGACCGTCGATGGCATCTAGCTCTCCCGTCTAGTTGCGCGACCGACTGTACCGGCCAGCACGAGTGCGCCGGTTGCCAGGACGCCGATCACGATCGCGCCCACGAACAGCGCAGCGCCGAGACTAACCGCTGTGGCGATGCCGCCGAGGCTGAACGCGATCACTCCTTGGAACACGTAGGCGACGAGGTAGACCGCGGAGATCGTCCCGCCTCGATGCCGCTGGGGGGCGTGCGTCGCGATCAGACCGAGCCCTCCCGAGAACAGGAGGCCGTATCCGGCGCCGCTGAACACCGTGGTGATCATGAACAGCGGCAGCGAGTGGAACTGCGCCGACAGCACGAGCAGCACCAGGTCGACCAGGGTCAGGCCCGCTCCGCCGATCACGAGACGGCCCGGGGCGAAGCGCCGGCCTAGCACCGCACTAACCCCGATCATGACCGACATGATGGCGAGCACCGAACCGGTGACCAGGACGTTCGTCGAGCCGATCAGATCCTTCGCGACATCCGCGCCCAGTGCCAGGAAGACCGACCCGAAGGCGTAGGCGCCGGTGACCGCCGAGGCGGCTGCCACGTACAGCAGGCGGATCCCCCGGGGGATGCTGATGGGCCGCGGCCGCCACGTCCCCGCTGACGACCGAGCGCGGTTCCGGGGGAGGAAGTAGACGAGTCCGAGCACCGCTGTGACGGCGACGAGCAGCACCCAGTAGTCGAGGTGGAGCGGCAGCGGTGCGTATTGGATGAGCCCGCCGCCGACGACCGTGGCGAGGGCCAGCCCCGCTGCCGTCGCGGCGGTGACGGTGGACGAGGCACGGCTTTCCCGGCCGCGGGGGCTGAACTCGACGGCTGCTGCTGTCGCCGGTGCCAGGGCGAGCGCCACGCCCGCCCCCATGAACGCCCGGCCGGCGAAGACCCAGCCGACGGAGGGGGCGATCGCGAACAGCAGAACGCCGACGAACAGGGCGCCGACCCCGATCAGCATGGCGTTCCGGCGGCCGATGAAGTCGGAGACCTGACCGAAGATCAGCAGGAACACCACGAGAACGATCGGGTAGACCGCGAAGATGGCGGTGGTCACGGCAGAGGTCAGGTGCCACGTGCTCGCATAGAGCGGGTAGCTGGTCGTCGGCGCGGCGCTGGTCCACAGCGCGAGCCCGGCGACGGCGGCGGCCGTCCAGAACCGGGCCCGGGCCGGGAGCGTCAGCGGCGCGGTCCTGCGGGCCGGAACGGCCAGTGCGCCAGTATCCACGGTCATGTCTTCTCTCACATCTCGGTTCTGGCGGCGTGACCGGAGTCAGGCCGGCTCAATGGTGATCGCTCAGACCATACCCGCCTGAGTATTGTTTTGCAACCCAGGTCGGGCGTCATCCATTCCCGCTCTAACGACGGCGACTTCGCCCCAGGGAATAGATCGCGACGGGCTCAGTTAAGTGACATGTCAATTACTTGATTGACACGTCAATCAATCGGCCGCCATCGCACGGCCCGGTTCGACCCGAGAGTTCAGAGAGGCCAAGTGCCATGCAATTCGGAATCTTCAGCGTCGGCGACATCGCACCCGATCCGACCACTGGTCACACGCAGTCCGAGGCGGAGCGCATCAGCAACATCGCGCGCATCGCGGTTCGGGCCGATGAGGTCGGGCTCGACGTCTTCGCGCTGGGCGAGCACCACAACCCGCCGTTCGTCCCGTCCTCCCCGACGACCCTGCTCGGCTACATCGCGGGTCTCACCCGCCAGATCACGCTGAGCACCGCCGTTACCCTGATCACCACCAACGATCCCGTCAAGATCGCCGAAGACTACGCGATGCTCCAGCATGTGGCGGGCGGAAGGCTCGACCTGATGATCGGCCGCGGCAACACGGTTCCCGTGTACCCGTGGTTCGGCAAGGACATCCGCGAGGGGGTCGCCCTCGCACTCGAGAACTACAACCTCCTGCATCGCCTCTGGCGTGAGGACGTCGTGGACTGGGAGGGAAGGTTCCGCACCCCGCTTCAGGGATTCACCTCCACCCCGCGACCGCTGGACGATGTGCCTCCCTTCGTCTGGCACGGCTCCATCCGCACCCCGGAGATCGCCGAGCAGGCCGCCTACTACGGCAACGGATACTTCGCCAACAACGTGCTGGCCCCCAACCTCCACTTCAAGCCGCTCGTCGACTTCTATCGCGAGCGATTCGAGCACTACGGCCACGGCACGCGGGAGCAGGCCATCGTCGGACTCGGCGGACAGGCGTTCATCGCGCGACGATCGCAGGACGCGTGGACGCGCTTCCGCCCGTACTTCGAGAACTATCCGCTGTTCCGCGGCAGCTCGCTCGACGACTACGTCAAGAGCACCCCCCTGAGCGTCGGGAGCCCCCAAGAGGTGATCGACAAGACGCTGACCTTCCAGGAGGGATTCGGCGACTACCAGCGGCAGCTGTTCGCGCTCGATGGTCTCGCTCTTCCGGTCGAGGTCGCACTCGAGCAGGTGGAGCTCCTCGGCACCGAGGTGGTGCCCGTCCTCCGCAAGGAGATGGCTGCGCGACGATCGGCAGGTGCGGCGGCAGCGCCGACGCACACCGACCTCGTCGCACGCAAGTACGGAGACTCCGAGCCCCGACAGCCGCGGCCGAACCCGAATCGCGGAGACAACCTCTCCGGCACGTCCCCCTATCAGGACAGCGACCCGTCGACCGAAGCACGGTTCCCGCTCGCCACCCGATCGTAAGGAGCAGTCATGAACACCCGTGGAACCACCCCGAGCGAAGGCGACGTGCGGCCGCCGGTGCAGCTCGTGATCGTGAGCGCCGGCGTGAGCGACCCGTCGTCCACCCGGCTGCTGGCGGACCGTGTCGCTCAGAAGAGCGCCGACCTGGTGCGGCGATCCGGAAGGGAGGCGAGGATCGCGGTCATCGAACTGGGCGCGATCGCGGTCGATGTCGCTCAGACGATCGTGTCGGGGTTCCCGAACGAGCGCGTTCAGGCGGCGATTCAGCTCCTCGCCACGGCGGATGGCGTGATCGTCAGCACACCGGTCTACAAGGCCGGGATCAGCGGACTGCTCAAGTCGTTCGCCGATGTGCTGGACAACGACCTCCTCATCGCCAAGCCCGTCGTGCTCGCCGCCACGGCAGGGACCGCGCGCCACGCCATGGTGGTGGACGATCATCTGCGCCCGCTGTTCGCCTTCCTCCGAGCCCTTCCGGTCCCGTCCTCGATCTTCGCGGCACCCGAGGATTGGGGGTCCTCGGCCCTCAGCACACGCATCACGCGTGCGGCGCAGGAGCTCGTCCACCTGATCGGAAGCAACGTGACCGCGGCCATCACCGACACCGCGTGGGCGGACTACAACCACCAGTTCTCGGGGAACGCCGCCCTCGCTCAGAGAACCGCGTCGGACGTGGACTTCACCACCGACCTGATGCGTCTGGCGGCGGGCGGGGCGGCCCGGGCGGACTGACAGCCTCCAGCCGTCACCGGTGCAACCGCGCTTCGCATCGACGGATCACAACAGCGCCGAGATGCCCGTCGCGACGGTGTAGATCGCGAGGCCGGCCAGCGCGCCGACCACCGTGCCGTTGATGCGGATGAACTGGAGGTCGCGGCCCACCTGGGTCTCGATCTTCTCGGTGGTCTCGGCCGGGTCCCACGCCTGCACCGTCTCGGTGATGACGTGGGAGATGTCGCTGCGGTAGCTCGTGACGAGGTGCATCGCCGCTCCGGTCAGGCGCGCGTTGAGGGATGCGCGGAGCTCGTCGTCCGCCAGGACGCGGCGGGCCACGTCGGCCACGAACGCTTCGGCGCGGCGGCCCAGCTCGCCCTCCTCGTCGGCGAGCGCATCCATCGCCGCGGTGCGGGCGGCCGTCCAGGCGGACGCGGCCAGCTCGCGGATCCGCGGGTCGTCGAACGCGCGGCCCTTCGCCGCCTCCAGCCGTTCGATGGTCGCGTCGTCGTGCTGCAGCCGGTCGGCGAACTGGGCGAGGTACTCGTCGAGCGAACGGCGGAGGCGGTGGTCGGGGTCGTCGCGCATCTCCCGGACGAAGCGCCGCGCCTCCGAGTGCAGGCGCTCGTCGATGACGCGGTCCACGAACGACGGCATCCACGACGGGAGGCGCCGCGACACCACCGGGCCGAACACGTCGGGGTTGGCCGCGAGCCACTCGTCCAAACGGTCGAGCAGCAGGTCGACGGCCTCCTGGTGACCGCCCGAGCTGAGCACCCGTTCGCCGAGCCGGCCGAGCGGCGGTCCCCAGAGGGGCGCCACGAGGTGCGTGCGCACGACCGCCTCGATCGCCTCCCGCATCCGATCGTCGTCGAGCAGGTCGGCGAGCCCGGTCACGCCGCGGAACGTCTCCCTCACCACCCGGCGCGAGTTCTGCGGCTCCGAGAGCCAGTCGGCCGCCGCCCCGGCGAGGTCGATGGTCGCGAGCTTGCCGGCGACCACCTCGTCGGAGAGGAAGTTGGTCTCCACGAACTCGCCGAGGCTGGCGCCGATCTCGTCCTTGCGGGTCGGGATGATCGCGGTGTGCGGGATGCGCAGCCCGAGCGGATGACGGAACAGCGCGGTCACCGCGAACCAGTCCGCGAGGGCGCCCACCATCGCACCCTCGGCGGCGGCGCGCACGAATCCGAGCCAGGGATAGCGGTCCTGCAGCGCGTACGCGACCGCGAACACCACTGCGGCCGCGGCGAGCAGGCTCGTCGCGAGGGCCTTCATCCGCCGCAGGGCGAGGCGGCGCTCGGCGTCGGTCGGGAGGACGGTCACGCGACGAGGGTGGGCCGGTGGCCGGCGTGGAGCCGCGGTGCGCCTGCACGATCGGCGGCGACGGTGTTCTGGATGCGCACTCCGAACCTCCCCGGGACGTGTGTCGAGCGATGTCCACCGTACTCGCGCGGTGCCGGGCGCATCCCGAGATCGATCGTCGGAGAAGTGTGCCGGAATCTCCGACGCAACGCTCTGGGGAGGGAGATCCGGACGGTTTCGGGCGAAATCTCCGACGAACGGCGACGGATCTCCGACGATCGATAGAGAACGCAAGGTGCGGCGGCGGAGGCGAGCAGTTTCGGAGAAGCGCGACCGGGGTCGCCGGGCCTAGCCTCGGACGCATGACGAAGAACAGCGGCACCACTGACACCACCACCGGCTCCGCGGCGTTCACCGACGAGGAGCGCGCCGCCATGAAGGAGCGCTCCACCGAGGTCAAACGCGCCCGGCGCGGCAAGACCACGCGCGAGGACGATACGCGCGACCTCCTGGAGAAGGTCTCGGCACTCCCCGAGCACGATCGCCGGCTGGCGGAGCGCATCCACGCCATCGTCACCGAGAGCGTCCCCGACGTCTGGCCCAAGCTCTGGTACGGGCAGCCGGCGTACGCGCTCGGCGGCAAGACGTTCTGCTTCTTCCAGCCTGCCTCCAAGTTCGGGACGCGCTACTCCACGCTCGGGTTCAACGACCCGGCCCGGCTCGACGACGGGACGATGTGGCCGGTCGCGTTCGCGATCCTCGACCTGACCGACGCGGACGAGCAGCGCATCCGGGAACTGGTCACCGCTGCGGCGGGATGACCCGCCGGCAGCGGGGACACCCCTGTACGGGTGTCCCCCAAAATGCCGCTACCGGAACGATTGCGAATCGGCAAGGCTCGATGGGTGAGTGAGCAGACCGACGTGGACCGGGAGGCGGCGATGGCCCGCGAGACCGTCCTGCGCCCGCACCGTCACCTGTTCCTGCGGGGAATCGTCGCGGTGCTCGCCCTCACGACCCCGGTCTTCGCCGTCCTCTACTGGCTGACGATCCCCGGGCCGGGCTGGCCGTACGTGCTCGTCGCTCACCTCGTCGTCATCGGGGCCACGGTGGTCGGTGTCGCGTCGTTCCTCAACACCACCATCGTGCTGCGGCCCGACGGAGTGCGAGAGCGTGGCTTCTTCGGCCGCACCGTGCACGTGGCGCCGGGTGAGGCCGGCGCGGTGATCCTCGTGCACGTGTACGAGAGCAGCACCCTGGAGGCGCTCCCCCAGCTCTTCGTCGCGACCGGACAGGGGCGCCTCCTCATCCGGATGCGCGGCCAGTTCTGGTCGCAGGCCGATATGGAGCGGGTCGCCGAAGAGCTCGATGTGCCCGTCACGCGGCCTGAGGAGCCCATGACGATGAACCAGCTGCGCCGGGCCTGGCCGCGGCTGCTCTACTGGTTCGAGCGCCTGCGCTTCGCCCGCTGACGGTAACGCTCCGCATCCACCGCACCGCGCATCCGGCCCGCGCCACAGTGCCGCACCGCGTGCCAGGATGACGGGGTGACCGCGCGCACCGACGTCGAACCGCGCAGCAAGGGGCTGCTGACCCCGAGCCGCGAGGCCGGTCCTGTCGCGATCGAGCGACGCGCAGCCGACGGACGGGCAGCGCTGTTCGTGCGCCACTACTGGCTGCCGCGCTGGTCCCTGCCGCCGGGCGACTCGCTTCGGCAGGAGGTGCTCGAGTACCCGACGGCGAACCTCGTGGTGGAGCCCGCATCCGCCGGTCTGTTCCGCGCCTCGCGCGGGCTGAGCGTGCGCACGCTCACCGGGACGGGCTGGGCGTTCGGGGTGCTGCTGCACCCGGGAACCGCACGCGGGTGGACCGGCGCATCGCTGCGCGGATTGCCGCCGGTCGTTCCGCTCGACCGCCTCGCCGCGCCCGGCGCGTCCGGGATGGATGCGGCCGTGCGGGAGGCGATGGCCGGCGGCGACGCTGATGCGGCGATCGCCGCCTTCGAGAACTGGCTGGACCCGCTGCCGGAGCCGGACCAGGATGCCCGGCTGGTGGGCCGCATCGTCTCGGCCGTCGAAGAGGACCGCGGCCTGCTGCGGGTCGAGCAGCTCGCCGAACGGTTCGGGATGGGCGTGCGGCGGCTCCAGCGGCTGGTCGCCGGGCACATCGGGTTCGGGCCCAAGTGGCTGATCCAGCGCTACCGGCTGCAGGAGGCGGCGGCCGCGCTGCGGGCGGCCGACGCGCCGTCCCTCGCACTGCTCGCCGCCGAGCTCGGCTACGCGGACCAGGCGCACTTCGGCCGGGAGTTCGCCGCCGTGATCGGATCGACTCCCGGCGCGTACGCGGCGACCCACGGAGACGCCGGGCGCAAGGCGCGCTAGCGGCGCTTGCGCGTGCCGAAGATCCCCTCGACCACGCTGCCCAGGATGTCGCGTGTGGCCTTCGAGCCGAGCACCTGCTCCAGCACGGTCTGCTGCGACCGCGACGAGCTCCGCCGCGTCGTCGTGCGCGGGGAAGTCTGGCGCAGGATGCGCTCGTACTCCTTCTGCGCGGCCTTGGCTGCAGCATCCTGCGCCTTCGCGTCGGCCTTCGCCTGCGCCTCGGCAGCCTTCTGCGCCTCCGCCGCGGCCTTCGCGGCTGCAGCTTCGGCCTCGGCCTGCGCCGCCGCGGTGGCGGCCGCGTCGAGCTTGCGGCCGAGCATCTCCCGCGCGGAGTCGCGGTCGAGCGCGGCGCCGTACTTCGCCTGCAACGGTGAACCGGCGATGGCGGCCTGCACCTGGTCGGCCGGCGCCGGCGACATCGAGCCCTGCGGGGCGCGGAGCCGCGTCCATGCGACCGGCGTCGGTGCGCCCTTCTCGTTCATCACCGTCACGACCGCCTCGCCGGTGCCCAGCGATGTGAGCACCTGCGCGAGGTCGTAGCCGGAGGTCGGGTAGGTCGACACCGTCGCCTTCAGCGCCTTCGCGTCGTCGGGGGTGAAGGCGCGCAGCTGGTGCTGGATGCGGGAGCCGAGCTGCGCGAGCACGTCCGACGGCACGTCCTTCGGCGTCTGAGTCACGAAGAAGATCCCGACGCCCTTCGAGCGGATCAACCGCACGGTCTGGGTGATGGATGCCAGGAAGTCCTTCGACGCATCCCGGAACAGCAGGTGCGCCTCGTCGAAGAAGAACACCAGCTTCGGCTTGTACAGGTCGCCCACCTCGGGCAGGTCGTTGAAGAGGTCGGCGAGCAGCCACATCAGGAAGGTGGAGAACAGCGCGGGCTTGTCCTGCACGCCCGGCACCTCGAGCAGGCTGACGATCCCGGACCCGTCCGGCGCCAGCCGCAGGAACTCGGCCGTGTCGATCTCCGGCTCGCCGAAGAAGGCGTCGGCGCCCTGGTCCGCGAAGGCGATCAGCTCGCGCAGGATGACGCCGACCGTGGCACTCGACAGTCCGCCGAGTCCGACCAGCTCGTCCTTGCCCTCGTCGCTCGTCAGATAGGTGAGCACCGCGCGCAGGTCCGCCAGATCGAGCAGCGGCAGCCCGGCCTGCTCGGCGTAATGGAACACGAGCCCGAGGCTGGACTCCTGCGTGGCGTTGAGCCCGAGGACCTTCGCGAGCAGCAGCGGACCGAAGCCCGCGACCGTCGCACGGACGGGGACGCCGGAGCCCACGCCGCCGAGCGAGAAGAACTCCGTCGTCGCGGCGTGCGGCGCCCAGTCCTGGCCGATGCCCCTGGCGCGCTCGAGCAGCTTGTCGTTCGGCTCCCCGGGCGCGGCGATACCCGAGAGGTCACCCTTGATGTCGGCCGCGAACACGGGGACGCCGGCGGCCGACAGCTGCTCGGCCATCACCTGGAGGGTCTTGGTCTTGCCCGTCCCGGTCGCGCCGGCCACGAGGCCGTGCCGGTTGGTCATCGCGAGCGGGATGCGGACGGGCACGTCCGGACGCGGATCGCCGTTGACGAGGGCCCCGAGCTCCAGGGCGGGTCCGTCGAAGCCGTAGCCGGCACGGACGGCGTCCACCTCGGCCGGGTCGAGAGGGCCGGTGGCCGGGGAAGCGGGTTCCGCCGCCTGCGCCTGTTCCGCCGCCTGCGCCTGCTCAGCCGCCGCGCGGAGTGCCGCCGCCCGCGCCTCGGCCGCCGCGGACGCCTCCTGGGCCTTGCGCACCGCCTCCGCCGCCTCGGCCTGCAGCCGCTCCGCCTCGTCCGCCGCCGCCCGGGCCTCTGCCTGCGCCGTCGCCAGCGCCTCCGCGTCGCTCATGCGGCACACTCTACTGGCGCGACTGCTCCTGTCGAGCCGCCTCCTGCGGCGACCGCGCCAGGAAGAACGGATGCGGTTTCGTCGCCTCGATCGCGAGCCTGTGCGCGAGCGGCGTCCAGACGATGACGGCCACGCCCGCCCCGAGCAGCAGTCCGCCGATGGTGTCGCTGATCCAGTGCGCTCCGAGGTAGGTGCGGCTCATCGCCATCAGCAGCGCCCATGCGACGCCCAGGCACCAGACCCACACCCGGGGGAACAGGATGCCGAGCACGACGACCATCGTGGCCGCATTCGCGGTGTGCCCGGAGGGGAAGGAGCCGGTGTCCGCGTTCACCAGGATCTCCGTCGGGCGAGCCCGCCCGACCGTGTGCTTGATGAGCTGCACGCAGACCACCGAGAGCACGCTGGCGACGGCGAAGAAGGTCGCGCCCCAGGGCCTTCGGAAGGCCAGCAGCAGCAGGAAGATGACGACGGGGACGACGACCGATCCGACGATCCCGCCCCCGGCGTAGTTGAAGAACAGCGCGGGCCCCAGCCACAGCGGCGAGCGGTGCTCGACGATCTCGCCCATCCACTCGGTGTCGATCCCGAACGGCAGCCGCGGGCGCAGCGCGATGATGATGCCGAGCACGACCACCAGCCCGACCGCGACGGACGCGGAGACGACCGGCCAGCGCCGGGCGACCCGGGCGGCCTTGACGACGTCGTGGCCTTCCGCATCCGCCTTCGGGCCCGGGACGTCGTCTGCACTCATGCCGCCACCGTACCCGCGCCCGGCGGGACGTCGATCGTCAGGTCAGTGCGCCAGTTCGGGAACCGTACGGGGGCGCACCACGAGCCAGAGCGACGCGATGGAGACGAGCGCGCAGACCGCCATCACCGCACCCATCGGGGCGGCGCTGCCGACACCGAGGATGCCCACGATGGGCGACACGATGCCCGCGATGCCGAAGTTGAGCGCGCCGAGAAGGCTCGCGGCGGTGCCGGCCTCATGGCCGTGGCCGTTGAGCGCGAGCACCTGGACGCAGGGGAAGCCGAACCCGCACGCCGCGATGAAGAACCAGAGCGGGATGACCGTGCCCCACAGGCCGACGTGCGCCTGGTCGAGCACGACGATCGTCACCGACGCGGCGAGCATCACCACGGTCGAGCAGGCCAGGATCCACTGGGGACCGACGTACTTGGTGAGCCGCGCGGAGGACTGCACGCCGATGATGATGCCGATCGAGTTCACGGCGAAGAGCAGGCCGTATTCCTGCGCGTTGAACTGGTAGATCTCCTGGAAGATGAAGGAGCTCGACGACAGGTACGAGAACAGCCCGGTGAAGTTGGCGGCGCCGACGATCGCGATGCCGACGAACACTCGGTCGCTGAGCACGGCCTTGTAGCGCTGGCCGACGGTCGAGTGCCCGGCGTCCTGACGGCGCGCCTTCGGCAGCGTCTCGACGATCCACAGGGCGACGCAGGTGACCACGAACAGCCCGTAGACGGCGAGCACCACGAAGATGCCGCGCCACGGCATCACGAGGAGCAGCCACGACCCGAGCACCGGCGCGAGCACCGGGGCCAGGCCGTTCACGAGAGCGAGGCGGCTGAGCATCCGCACCAGGGGGCGTCCGCCGAACAGGTCGCGCACCATGGCCATCGCGACCACACCGCCGGCCGCTGCCCCGATCCCCTGCAGCGCGCGGGCGACGCCGAGCAGCTCCACGTTCGGCGCGATGGCGGCGGCCAGGCAGGCGATGATGTGGACGCCGGTCGCGACCATCAGCGGGACGCGGCGCCCGATCTTGTCGGACCACGGCCCCACCAGCAGCTGGCCGACGCCGAAGCCGATGGTGGTCGCCGTCAGCGTCAGCTGGATCATCGCGGTCGAGACGCCGAAGTCGTTCTGCAGCGTCGGAAGGGCGGGGAGGTAGGTGTCGATCGTGAAGGGGCCGAGTGCGGTCAGGGCGCCCAGGATCAGGATGTAGGCGAGGCGCTGGCGGCCGGAGAGCGAGTCTCCGGGATGCACGACGGTGGTCACGAGGGAAGTCCTTGGCGAGTCGAGAGGTGGATGGACCGCGCCCGCCGTTGGACGCAATGAGAACAGCACCGCGGATCACGCGGTGCCGGGGAGCCGATTCGGAGCCGATTTCGAATCGATTCGATCGATCGGATGAGATCGATTCTATCCCCAAGAAGACGGGAATGTGAACGTGCGCATCGCATTCCGGACACGAGGGATGTTCGTTCGGGGAACGCATCCCCCGCACGCCCTGCCTCAGGAGGCCGGCGACGCCAGCAGCGGGCGGAACGCGAGTTCGGCCGCGCCGATCATCAAGATGTCCGAGCCGAGCGCGGCGCGCACGATGGACAGCCGCTCCGCGCTCGCCGACAGCGCCTGCGCGGCCACCAGCGACTGCAGCCGCGCGGGGTCGATCGCGTGCAGGGCCCCGAGGAACCCGCCGAGGACGATGAGCTGCGGGTCGAACACGTTCGTGGCGTTGCGCAGGGCCGTCGCCAGGAATCCGATCTGCCTGTCGACCTCGGCCACGACGTCCGCGTCCCCACGCGTGACGGCCGCCAGGAGGCTGCGCTCCAGCTCGTCGGCGTCGGCCGCGTCCATCCCGAGCACGCGCAGCAGCGCGCCCTGGCTCACCTCGGTCTCCAGGCACCCGATCGCGCCGCAGTGGCAGCGCACGCCGGACGAGTTGACGAGCGTGTGGCCGAGCTCCCCCGCGTAGCCGCTGATGCCCGTCAGCGGCCGGCCGCCGACGATCACCCCGGCGCCGATGCCCGACGCGCCGCCGTTCAGGTAGACGAGGTCGCTGGCGCCGCGACCGGCGCCGAAGAGCCGTTCGGCGTCCGCGCCGAGGCTGGCGTCGTTCGCCGCCAGGACCGGGTAGCCGGTGGCGTCCGCGAGCGCCGCCGCGAACGGCTCCTCCGACCAGCGCAGGTGCGGCGCGAGGCGCACGACGCCGTCCTCCTCGCGCACCAGACCGGGAACCGCGACGCCGATACCGACGACGCGCGAGGCGGCTCCGAGGTCCGGGCGCAGCCCCTCGATGACGGCCGCCGCGATCGAGGCGGCCTCGGCGGCGGAGGGGATGCGGCCGGTCGGGTACCGCACGCGGCGGTGGACCGTGGCGTCGAGGCCGACCACGCCGACCGTCACGGCGTCGATCTCCGGGTTCACGGCGAGCGCGACGACGCGCCCGTCCGCCGCGATCACGGGAGACGGACGCCCGACGCGGTTGCTGACCTGGGGCTCGCGCTCCTGCACCAGCCCGAGGTCGGCCAGCTCGGCGACGAGCGCGCCGACGGTGGACCGGTTCAAGCCGGTGGCCTGGGTGAGCAGGGACCGCGAGAGCGGCCCCTCCCGGTGCACCAGCCCGAGCACGGTGGCGAGGTTGTGCCGCCGCACCGTGTCGAGGTTGGTCCCTGCTGTCGCGCCGTTCATTTTCCCCGTAACTGTACCGTCAGGCCGGCACGGCGACGCGTCCTCAGCCGAGCGATGCCGTGCCGTCCGCCGATGCGGTCTCCCGGCCGGTGGCCGCATCCCGCAGCGTGAACGCGTGGCCCTCGGGTCCGCTCGCCGTGAGCGCTCCGCCGCGGCGGGTCACTGTGTACTCGGCGACCTCCCCGGCGGGCGTGGTCACCGTCACGGTGCGGGTCCCGTCGGGGCCCGGGTAGGCGACCAGCGTGAGCCCGTCGCGGTAGTCGTAGTCCGGCCGGTCGTCGCGGGCGCCGATCGGCAGCACCGCGCCTTGGCGCACGTACAGCGGGAGGCTGTCGAAGCCGTGCCGCTGCCTCATCCACCGGCCGCCGGAGACCGCGAGCCCGGAGAAGTACTCGGTCCAGGTGCCCGACGGGAGGTAGAACTCCACCTCCGACGGCGAGAAGACGGGCGCGACGAGGAGGTCGGCCCCCAGCATGTACTGCCGGTCGAGGTAGTCGACGGCCGGGTCGCCGGGGAACTCGAGCTGCATCGGCCGCATCACCGGCGTGCCGGAGGTGTGGGCCTCCTGCCCGGCCGCGAAGAGGTACGGCATGAGCCGCAGCTTCAGCTTCGTGAACCGGCGCGTGACCTCGACGGCCTCGTCGTCGAACGCCCACGGCACCCGGTACGAGTCGCTGCCGTGCAGGCGGGAGTGGCTCGACAGCAGGCCGAACGCGGTCCAGCGCTTGAAGACGCCCGGGTCCGGGGTGCCCTCGAACCCGCCGATGTCGTGGCTCCAGAAACCGAACCCGCTCAGCGCCAGCGACAGCCCGCCGCGGAGGGTCTCGGCCATCGACTCGTAACTGGACGTGTTGTCGCCGCCCCAGTGGACCGGCAGCTGCTGGCCTCCCGCCGTCGCGGACCGCGCGAACAGCACCGCCTCGCCGACGCCCCGGGCCTCCTGCAGCACCTCGAAGACGGCCTCGTTGTAGAGCTGCGTGTAGAGGTTGTGCATGCGCTCGGGCGACGAGCCGTCGAAGTAATCCACCTCGAGCGGGATGCGCTCGCCGAAGTCGGTCTTGAAGCAGTCGACGCCCTGCGCCACGAGCCCGCGGAGCTTGTCCTGGTACCACCGGGTCGCATCCGGATTCGTGAAGTCGACCAGGCCCATCCCGGCCTGCCACAGGTCCCACTGCCAGACGTCGCCGTTGGGACGCTTCACCAGGTACCCGGCCTCGGCCGCCTCCGCGAACAACGGAGACCGCTGCCCGATGTACGGGTTGAGCCACACGCAGACGCGGAGGTCCTTGTCGTGCAGCCGCGCGAGCATCCCCTCCGGGTCGGGGAAGGTGCGCGGGTCCCACTCGAAGTCGCACCAGTTGAACTCGCGCATCCAGAAGCAGTCGAAATGGAAGACCGACAGCGGGAGGTCGCGCTCGGCCATCCCGTCGATGAACGAGGTCACCGTCTCCTCGTCGTAGTCGGTGGTGAAGCTGGTCGACAGCCACAGGCCGTACGACCACGCGGGCACCGATGCCGGGCGGCCCGTCAGCGCGGTGTACCGCTCCAGGATCTCCTTCGGCGTCGGGCCGTAGACGACGTAGTACTCCAGGCTCTCGCCGGGCACCGAGAACTGGACCCGCTCGACGGCCTCCGAGCCGATCTCGTACGAGACGTGACCCGGGTGGTTCACGAGCACGCCGTAGCCGCGGTTGGTGAGATAGAAGGGGATGTTCTTGTAGGCCTGCTCGCTGGAGGTGCCGCCGTCGGCGTTCCAGACGTCGACCACCTGCCCGTTCTTCACGAGCGGGCCGAACCGCTCCCCCAGCCCGTAGACGAGTTCGCCGACGCCGAGCGACAGCTGCTCGTGCACGAACGCGCCCTCGCCCTCCACCGTCATGTACCCGAGCGACTTGTGGCCGCTCGACGTGAGCATCCGGTCGCCCGCCGAGAAGGCCAGCGACCACGGTGCGCCGCGCTTCACCGTCGCGGTCAGCCCGCCGCTGGTGAGCACGCCCGCCGCGCCGTCGACCGACACCTGCGCGTGGCCCTCCTCGACGTGCAGGTCGAAGCCCCGCTCCGGGCGCGTGCCCTGCCAGTGGTCGACGCGGACCCCGACGACGCCGGGCAGCGGCGAGCTGAGGGTGACGGTCAGGGTCGGGCGGTTGAGCGTGTCGCCACGCCGCTCGATGACCTTGCCGGGCGCGGTGATCGTCAGGGTGCCGTCGCCGGCGACCACGTCGTACGCCTCCTGGGCGTAGACGGGAGTGACGCCGTCGCGCAGCATCCAGAAACCATCGGTGAACTTCATGCGGTGACTGCTCCGGTTACTTGACCGCGCCGGCGGTGATGCCGCGGGTCAGGGTGCGCTGGAAGATGAGGAAGAAGACGAGCGTGGGGATGAGGCCCAGCAGCGCCGACGCGGACGTGGTGGTCACATCCATCAGCCGATCGCCCTGCAGGGCGCTGATCGCCACGGGGACCGTCTGGTTGTCGTTCGACACCAGGAAGGTCAGCGGGATCAGGAACTCGTTCCACGTCCAGATGAAGAAGAAGATGAGCAGGACGCTCAGCGTCGGGCGCGAGATCGGCACGACGACCCGCCACAGGATGCGCCAGCGGCCCGCGCCGTCGAGCGACGCGGCCTCCAGCACCTCCTTCGGGAAGGTGCCGTACACGCTCGACAGCAGGTAGGTGCCGAACGCGCTCTGGATGACGGTGAAGATGATGATGACCGACCACGGATTGTCGTACAGGCCGACCTGCTTGAACATGAAGTACAGCGGGTAGAGCAGCGACTCCTGGGGCAGCATGTTCGCCAGCAGGAACAGGACGATGATCCAGGTGCGGGCCTTCACCCGGCCGATGCCGAGCGCATACGCGTTCAGCACGGAGAGGACCACCGACAGGACGGCGACCATCCCGGAGATGAAGAACGAGTTCCAGAGCTTCTCCGGGAAGTCGACCCGGTTCCAGAAGTTCACGATCCCGTCGGTGTAGAACGACGTCGGCAGCTGCAGCGGACCGCCCGCGTTGTAGTCGGCGGGGCTCTTGAACGAGTTGATCAGGATGAGCAGGAACGGGAAGGCGATGCCGATCCCGACCAGGATCGCGACGACCAGGATGACCCAGTCGGTCGCTGTCTTGCGGGGCTTCTGCCGCTTGAGCCGGCGCGGCTCGGCGGGTGCCGTGCCGGTGCGCGGACGCTCGATGGTGGTCGACATCAGATCTGGTTCTCCCTGCGCTCCGCGCGGTTCTGCGCGACGATGAAGAGGATGGACACGGCGACGATGACCACGGTGAGCGCGGTCGCGATCGTGGCGCCGTATCCCACCTGCTGGCTCTGGAAGAACTCGCTGTAGGAGTAGTAGCTGGGCACCATCGTCGCGGTGCCGGGGCCGCCGCGGGTCAGCGTGTACACCGGGCCGAACACCTTCAGCGCCGCGATCGTGCAGGTCAGGGTGACCACGAAGATCTCCGGCCGGATGATGGACACGGTGATCGAGCGGAAGCGCTGGAACCAGTTCGCGCCGTCCAGTTCCGCCGCCTCGTACAGCTCGGGGTCGACGCGCTGGAGGGCGGCCATGAAGATCACGACCGGGTAGCCGATCTGCACCCAGACCATCACCGCCATGATCGACGCGAGCGCCGTGTCCGGGCTCCCCAGCCAGTTGTGGGCGAGGCCGCCGAGCCCGACGGTCTGCAGCATGGTGTTCAGCGCGCCGTTGTCGGGGCGCAGGATCCAGCCGATCACGATCGCCGCGATCACGACGGGCAGGATCTGCGGCAGGTAGTACGTGGCGCGGAGGAAGCTGGCGACCTTGCCGCCGAACTTCTTGCCGACCAGGTCGAACAGCATGGCCGCGAGGATCAGGCCGACCAGCGTCGGGATGACCACCATCGCGACGATCATCGCGATCGAGTTGCCGAAGGATGTCCAGAACTTGTCGTCGCCGAGCAGGCGGACCCAGTTGTTCAGCCCGATGAACTTCGGCGGCCGGATGCCCCGGTAGCTGGTGAAGCTGAGGTAGATGTTCCAGACCAGCGGGACGAGGACGATCACCGTCAGCAGGACGAAGCCCGGCAGCAGGTACCACCAGAACCGTCCGTGCCCGCGGCCCGGCACCAGTGCTTCGCTGCGCGCCTTCTGCGTGCGCCTTCCCGGCGCCCGCGCACTCACGTCGACCATGCGTGCTCTCCTTTGCATGCCCTGCCCCTCCCCACCATCGGTTCCTCACTTAATCCGCCGACACGCCGTGCCGGAGCGGATTAACCGAGGAACCGATGGGTGGGGAGAGGGGTCAGGGGGTGGTTACTGGTTGACGATCTGGTCGACGCCGTCCTGGTACTCGGAGCCGAGCTCCTTGTTTACGGCGGTCGGAGTCTTGGTGCCGTTGATGAGCTCCTGCAGACCGGCGTTCAGCTGGTCGTAGAAGGTCGGCGTGGGCCAGTCGGGGTAGTACGCGATGCCGTCCTCACCCGTGAGGGTGTTGAAGTTCGCGATCAGCTCCTTCGACTTCTCGTCGGTGATGTCGCTCGTCTTCGCGGCCACCGGCACGCCGCCGTTGTTGCCGATCAGCGCCTGGATCTTCGGGGTCATCGTGATGTCGATGAACTTCTCCGCGAGGCCCTTGTTCTTCGCCTTCTCGGGGATCACCCACATGTTGCCCGCCGATCCCGGCGAGAGCTTGGTGCCCGGGAACAGGAACGTGCCCCACTGGTAGTCCTTGATCTCGGTCTGGAAGCGGCCGTACCACCAGCTCCCCGAGAAGAAGATCGGGTACTTGCCGGAGATGAACGCGGTGCCGGCGTCCTCGGCCTTGAGGCCTGAGGCGTCCTTGGAGATGTAGCCCTTCTGCACCCAGTCGTCGACGGTCTTGGTGGCGGAGAGCAGCTCGCTGCCCTGCCAGTTCACCTTGCCCTTGTAGAGCTGGTAGTCGTCCACGAAGGAGCGGTCCGCCTTGGTGAGGGCGAGCTGGTACCAGAGCTGCCCGAGCGGGTACTCGGCGGCCGACTCGGCGAGCGGGGTGACCCCCGCGTCCTTGAACTTCTGCAGCGCGGCGACGAACTCGTCCTGGCTCTTGGGGACCTCGATGCCGTACTTCGCGAACATGTCCTTGTTGTAGTAGACCTCGACGTACTCGCCGTAGTTCGGGATGCCGTACCAGGAGCCGGAGCCCATGATGCCCTTGTCGTCGTAGCGCGAGGTGGTCTGGAGGCTCGGTGCGAGCTTCTTGTCCCAGCCGTACTTCTTGACGGCGTCGTCGAGGTTGCTGAGCAGGCCCTGGCTGGCGAGGAGGCCGGCGGTCGCGTTGCCCTTGTTGTACTCGAGGATGTCGGGTGCCTGGTCCGAGTTCAGGACCTGGGATGCCGTGGAGCGGATCTGCTCGAAGGCCTTGGCCTCGAACTTGACCTTCGCGCCGGTCTCGGCCTCGAACTCCTTGATGGCCTCGTTCCACGCCTTGCCCATCGCGGAGTCTTCGCTCTCGAAGTGCCAGAGGGTGAGGGTCTTGCCCTTCCCGTCGGTGCTGTCGGACGACGAACCGCTCGTGCCGGAGCACCCGGCGAGCATCAGGGCACCGGCGGCCAGAACGGCGCCGATTGCGAGGTGCCTCTTGCGCATCTGTTACCTCCTTGTAGTGGAGTGGACGCGCGTGTGCAGGCCTCGCAGCCACTCCGATGCATTTTGTTGGTGAACACAACATAAGCGACGCAAGCGGCGGGATGCAAGTTCTTTCTCGTGGATAGAAGCCGAGATTGCGGGACAGAACGGTTAGTTCTCGTCAACAACATAGGCGCGCTAGCGGCACCGTATGACCCGGAACGGCGGGAATCTCAGGCCGCAGCGAGGGCGCGCGCCGGGTCCGCGATGAGGTCGGCCAGCACGAGTTCCGCCGCCCCGATCAGCAGCTGGTCGGCGCCCAGCTGGGCCTCGACCACGGTCACGCCCTCGCGGGCCGAGTGCACCACGTCGCCGAGGAGGTCGGGGGCGCCGTGGGCGCGGCCGCCGCGATAGAGGGCGGCGAGGAAGCCGCCGAGCACGAGCACCGAGGGGTTGAACACGTTCACGGCGTTCCGCGCGGCGATCGACAGCAGGCCGTAGTCGCGCTCGATGACGGCGAGGGCGGCCGGGTCGTCGGTCTCCACGAGCCGGTCGGCGAGGAAGGCCGCGTCCGCCGACGCGAGACCCACCGACGCGAGCAGCTCCGCCTGGGTCACCTCGGCTTCGAGGCAGCCGCGGGACCCGCACGAGCAGTCCCGCCCGTGCGACTGCACGAACGTGTGGCCGAACTCTCCCGCGTACCCGGCGGAACCGGTCAGCAGCCGTCCGCCGCCGACCGCGCCCCCGCCGATCCCGGACGCTCCGCCGATCATGTACACCAGGTCGTCGACGCCGCGCCCCGCCCCGAAGGCGCTCTCCGCCCTCAGACCGAGGACGGCGGCGTTCGCCGCCCAGACGCGGTACCCGGTCGCGGCCGCGAGCATTTCCGCGAGCGGCTCGTCCACCCAGCCGAAGTGGGTCGCCTCCCGGACCATGCCGTCCGACAGCCGCACCTGGCCAGGGACCGCCACTCCGATCCCGGCGACGCGCACGCGCGACTCCCCCGCGAGCATGCCGGCGATCCCGGCGGAGGCGAGCGTCACGGTCTCGGCCGCCGACCGGACGGACGGGGTCTCGATCCGGATGCGCTTCAGCACCCGGCCGCCGAGCCCGACCAGGCCGACGATGACCGCATCCACCTCGGGGTTCACGGCGACGGCGGCGACGCTGCCCGACACCCGGACCACCGGGCTCGGCCGGCCGGCCCGACCACCGCCGGGCGTCTCGTCCACCTCGACCAGGTCGAGCGCGGCCAGCTCGGCCACAAGGTCGCCGACGGTCGACCGGTTCAGACCGGTGAGCCGCGTCAGGTCGCTCCGCGACAGGGCGCCGTCGCGATGCACCAGGCCGAGCACGGTCGCGAGGTTGCTGCGGCGCAGCACGTCCGTGGCGCCGCCCGACGACGGGCGCACGGTGCTCAGGTCGGATGCGGACATGGAATGACCATAACGCCCGGCGCACGGCCACCCGGCCAGCGCATCCCGCCGGTCACCACGTCTCGGGGCGCGCCCCCAGCGGCACGGGAGCGGGACGCTCGACAGTCGAGTTGAGCTCGACGACGGTGTGCGTCTCTCCGGCGCGTAGCACCGCCTCCATGATCTCGAGCACGTGGAACGCCAGCTCCCCCGACGCCCGGTGCGGCCGATCGGTCTCGATCGCGCGCGCCATGTCGGCGAGGCCGTAGCCGCGCCCGGCGTCCGCGTATCCCGCCGCGGGCGGCACGTCGCGGAACTCCCGGTCGTCGGCGGTCGCGATCCGGACCGTATCCGAGAACATGTTCGGGTCCGGCACCGCGATGGTGCCCGCGGTGCCGTACACCTCGAACTTCGGGCTCTCCGTCGCCCACACGTCGAACGACACCGTCACCGTCGAGATGACGCCGGAGACGTGCTCCAGGATGGCGGTGACGTGCGTGTCCACGTCGACGGGGATGCTCGACCCGGCCAGCGGGCCGGTCGCGACGGTGCGCTCGCGCGACGAGCGCCGGGTCGCGCCGGACACCCGGGCGACCGGACCGAAGAACGTGACGAGGCTGGTCAGGTAGTACGGACCCATGTCGAACAGCGGTCCGCCGCCCGGCTGGTAGTAGAACGCGGGGGCGGGATGCCACAGTTCGTGCCCCGGCGCGCTCCACGCGACGGCGGCCGCGACCGGGTCGCCGATCCGGCCGTCGTCGAGCAGCGCGCGGGCGGTCTGGACGCCGGTGCCGAGCACGGTGTCGGGGGCGCTGCCGATCCGCAGGCCCAGCGCGTTCGCGCGCTCCAGCACGGGAGCCGCCTCCTCCGTGGAGAGGGCGAGCGGCTTCTCGCCGTACACGTGCTTCCCCGCGGCGAGGGCGCGCAGGGCGACCTCCGCGTGCGCCTGCGGGATGGTCAGGTTGAGCACCGCATCCACGTCGGGATGCGCGAGCAGCTCGTCGACCGACAGGCCGAGCACGCCCTGTTCGGCGGCCACGGTCGCGGCGCGGTCGACGTCGAGGTCGGCGACGGCCGTGAGGCGCAGGTTCGGCAGGTGGAGGAAGTGCTCGAAGTACTGGCGGCTGATGACGCCGACACCGATGACTCCGACGTTCAACGGGACGCCCACAGCAGACCCCTCTCGATGATGGTGCGGACGGGCTGGCTCTCGACGATCTCCAGGCGGTGGCCGGGCGCCGAGACGAAGATGCGGCCCTTGCCCCACTGCCGGGTCCAGATCGCGGGCGACGTGACCGGACGGTTCCACGCGTCCCAGGGGCGGACCTCCTGGGTCGTCGTGGCCAGCACGTCGTTGTACTCGTCGCTGAGCACCCAGTACTGCTCGGTCACCAGGTCGAAGTCGTCGATGCCCTGGGTGATCGGATGCGTGCGGCCGAGCTCGGTGATGTGCACCGTGTACGGGATGTAGTTGTCGGACTGGTCGCCGACGCGCTCGGCCGGGTCCTTGCCCGCGTGGTGCGCGAACTGGCCGCCGATCATGTGCAGGTAGTCCGCGTTGTCCCGGTAGGAGTCGGCGATGCCGCCGTGCCAGCCGGCCATGCCGGTGCCGTTCAGGACGGCCTGGCGCAGTCCGCGGAACTCGGCGTCCTCGATCCGGTTCATGGTGTTGACCTGCACGATCAGGTCGACCGTCTCCATGTAGGCCTCGTCGGCGTAGACCGTCGTGCCCTCCTCGATGCGGACGTCGAACCCGTTGTCGCGGAGGAACGGGACGAACAGCTCCGTCGTCTCGACGGGCATGTGCCCGTCCCATCCGCCGCGCACCACCAGTGCGTTCTTGCTCATGCGTCCTCCTCGGTCGCGTCGATCGGCGTCCACGCGCTGCCGTCGGCGGCGCTGCGCTCGACGGCGTCGAGGACGCGCTGGATGTGCAGGCCGTCGGCGAACGACGGCTCCGGGTCGGTGCCCGTGGCGATGGCCGTCACGAAGTCGACCACCTCGTGGCTGAAGGCATGCTCGTAGCCGATGGCGTGTCCCGTCGGCCACCAGTTCGCCATGTAGGGATGCTCGGGCTCGGTCACGATGATGCGGGTGAACCCCTGCTCCCCGGCCGGGGCGGTGGCGTCGTAGAACTGCAGCTCGTTCATCGACTCGAGGTCGAAGGCGATGGCGCCGCGCGAGCCGCTGAGCTCGATCCGGAGGGCGTTCTTGCGGCCGGTCGCGTAGCGCGTCGCCTCGAAGGCGCCGATCGCTCCCGCGGCCGCGCCGCCGCTGAGCCGGGCGGTGAACCAGGCGGCGTCGTCGACGGTCACACGTCCGCGCTCGGTGGATGCTGTGCCGGACAGCCCGACGGTCTCCCCGAGCAGCGGGCGCTCCTCGACGAAGGTGGCGAGCGTCCCGGAGACGCCGCTCAGGCGGGAGCCGGTCAGGTGCTCGACCAGGTCGACCGCGTGCGCGCCGATGTCGCCGAGCGAGCCGGAGCCGGCCGCGGCCTTGTCGAGCCGCCAGGTCATCGGGCCCTCCTCGTCGCGCAGCCAGTCCTGCAGGTAGAGGGCGCGGACCTGGCGGATCTCGCCCAGGCGCCCCTCCTGCACCAGGTTGCGGGCGAAGCCGATCGCGGGAACGCGCCGGTAGCTGAAGCCGACCATCGAGCGGACTCCGTCGGCGGCGGCGCGCTCGGCCGCCTCCGTCATCGCCTCGGCCTCCGCGACCGTGTTGGCGAGCGGCTTCTCGCAGAGCACGTGCTTGCCGGCCTGCAGCGCGGCGATCGCGATCTCGGCGTGGCTCTCGCCGGGGGTGCAGATGTCGATCACGTCGATGTCCGGGTCCTCAACGGCCGCGCGCCAGTCGGTGACGGCGTTCTGCCAGCCGAAACGGCGGCGCGCATCCTCGACCCGGGCGGCGTCGCGGCCGACGATCGTCGCCATCACCGGCTCCGCCGGAAGGTCGAAGAAGCGCGGGGCGGTGCGCCAGCCCTGGGAGTGCGCCGCGCCCATGAACCCGTAGCCGATCATGGCCACGCGGAGCTCTGGGGTGTCGGTCATCGTCGGCCTCCTTGTCGTGCGAACGCGCGTCGTACCCGTGCGACGCTAGATCGCCTCCGCCCCGAGGGACAAGTTTCCGCGTCGGGTTGGAAAACTTTCGCTGGGCACGATGCGATGCTGCTCCCGGCTCAGCGGCGCGGCGGAGCCGTCGAGCCGCGCTCCACCAGGGAGGTCGCCAGCTCCAGCCGCGTGTTGTCGACGTCGGCGGTGCGCAGCCGGAGCGCCAGGCGGGTCGCCTCCTCCGCCATCTCCTGCAGCGGCTGGCGGATGGTCGTCAGCGGCGGACGCGCCCACGACGCCGACGGGGCGTCGTCGAAACCGACGACCGACACATCCCCCGGCACGTCGAGGCCGAGCGAGAAGGCGGCGTCGTAGACGCCGAGCGCCTGCATGTCGTTCGCGCACACGATGGCGGTCGGCCGGTCGTCGCCACTGAGCAGGCGACGGGCGGCGCGCTCCCCGTCCTCGCGGGCGAACCCGCCGCTCTCCACGCCCGGGACCGGCAGCCCCGCCTCCTGCATCGCCGCCTGGTAGCCCGCGACCCGCGCCCGCGAGCACAGCAGTTCGACGGGGCCGCCGATCGCCGCGATGCGCCGGTGACCGAGCGCAAGCAGGTGGCGGGTGGCGGCCAGTCCGCCCGCCCAGTTGGTGGCTCCGATCGCCGGGACGTCCGCGGGAGGGTCGCCGGCGGGGTCCACGACCACGAAGGGGATGTTGCGGGTGCGCAGCTGACGGCGGTGGTCGGCGGTGAGGTTCGAGAACTGCAGCACGATCGCGACGGGCTTCCGCCGCAGCACGCCGGTGATGAGCTCATCCCCGACCGCGTGGTAGTCGCCGATCGTCGACAGCGTCATCGCGAGGCCGTTCTCGCGTGCGGCCCGCTCGACGCCGCGGATCACCTCCACGGACCACTCGCTGGCCAGGTTCTCGATCACGAGCTCCACCGCATCCCCGCGCTCGGTGTCGACGCCGCGCCGGGCGTACCCCGAGTCGTGCAGCAGGTCCTCGACGCGGCGGCGGGTCGAGGGCGCCACACCGGGGCGCCCGTTCAGCACCTTGGACACGGTGGCCAGCGACACGGACGCCTCGCGGGCGATCGCCTCCAGGGTGGGTCGGGTGGGACCGGGCATGCAGCCACTGTCGCATATCGGTCGCACGGTCGAGCTGTGCCAAAATGTCCGCCACGCGCCCGTGCCGACCCGTGGTGCTTCGAAAACCGTGCCGAAAGCGAGACCGATGCCGCTCACCGACCTGACCCACGCCGAACTGCTCGCCTTCCGCCCGGAGGTGCAGGAGCCCGCCGACTTCGACGCGTTCTGGAGGCGCACGATCGCCGAGGCGCGGGCCGCCGGCGGCACCGCGGAGCTGACGCCGGCGGACACGCCGGTCACGCAGCTGATCGTCGAGGACCTCGTCTTCCCCGGGTTCGGCGGCGAGCCGGTCCGCGCCTGGGTCTCACGCCCGCTGCACGCCGACGGCCCACTGCCCGCGGTCGTCCAGTTCCAGGGCTACGGCGGAGGGCGCGGCCTCGCCGGCGAGAACGTGGCCTGGGCGCTGGCCGGGTACGTCCACGTCTTCGTCGACACCCGCGGCCAGGGCAGCGGATGGGGCAGCGGGGGCGACACGCCCGACCCGCACGGCTCCGGGCCTGCCACACCTGGCGTCATGACCCGCGGCATCCACTCGCCGGAGACCTACTACTACCGCCGGGTGTACACGGACGCGGTGCGCGCGGTGGATGCGACGCGCGACCTGCCGTTCGTCGACGCCTCCCGGATCGCCGTGACCGGCGGCAGCCAGGGCGGCGGGATCGCGCTGGCCGCCGCCGCGCTGTCGGACGGTGTCGCGGCGGCGATGCCCGATGTGGCGTTCCTCTGCGCGTTCCGGCGCGGCGTCGAGGTCGCAGGTGGCGGGCCCTACCTGGAGCTCGCCACCTACCTGTCGGTGCACCGCGACGAGGTCGCGGACGTGTTCCGGACGGTGTCATACTTCGACGGGGTCAACTTCGCCCGCCGCATCCACGTGCCGACGCTGTTCTCGGTGGCACTGATGGACACGGTGGTGCCGCCGTCGACGACGTTCGCGGCCTACAACCACCTCGCCGCCGAGGACCGCGCGATCGAGGTCTACCCGTTCAACGACCACGAGGGCGGCGGCGCGGCGCAGTGGCGCGCGCAGGCCGGGTGGCTGGCGGCGCGCTTCGGCGCCTGACCGGCGCTCGCGCGCATCCCGACGCGCCCTCGCGGTGCGCGATTTGCGCCAAATCGCGGTAATGGCGCGCCCGTAACCACGATTTGGCACAAATCGTATGCGCCGCCGCGACGACATTCGTGCCGAATGTTGGTTCTCGCGCCTCGCTAGCCGCCATTCGTGACGAATGTCCCTCAAGCGCTGAGACGACATTCGTGCCGAATGTTGGTTCTGGCGACCTGCAAGGCACCATTCGTGAGGAATGTCGCCCGGGGCGGGACGAGAATTGTGCCAAATCGTGGGATTGGCGGCGCCATAACCGCGATTTGGCACAAATCGTGTGCAAGAACAGCAGCGCGGGGCGCGTCAGGCGGGAGGCGCCGTCGTTCCTCGGCGGACGAGCCTCGTGGGCAGGCGGAGGTGGGTGCGCTCGGGCGTCTCGCCGCTCATCATCGCGGTGAGCAGGTCGGCGGCCGCCGCGCCGAGGCCCTGCATCGGCTGGCGGACGGTCGTGAGCGGCGGGGTGTACTGGGATGCCTCCGGCACGTCGTCGAAGCCGATCACCGACAGTTCGCGGGGCACATCCAGGCCGATCTCCGCCGCCACCTCGATCACCGCGAGCGCCGAGACGTCGTTGGCGGCGAAGACGGCCGTCGGGCGGTCCGGACGCGTGAGCAGCGGCAGCGCCACCTCGCGGACCGTGTTGTGCTCATAGCGGCCCACTGCGACCAGCGACGGGTCGAAGGGGATGCCCGCCTCGCCCAGCGCGTGGCGGTAGCCGGCGTCGCGGAGGTTCGACGAGCGGAGGTCGGGACGTCCGGCCACGAAGGCGATGCGCCGGTGGCCCAGCCCGATCAGGTAGGCGGTCGCGTTGCGTGCGCCGCCGAAGCTGTCCGACTCCACGGTCGGCACGTCGGCGCGGCCGGTGTGGGGGTCGATGGCCACCATCGGCACGTCGGCGTTCGCGTTCACGACGGTCGGGGTCACCATGATGACGCCGTCGATGAGCGTGCCGCTGAGCCGGCTCAGCGAGCGGCGCTCCCAGCCCTCGCTCGACGGCTGGCGGGATCCGCTGTAGGCGAGGAGGTCGTAGCGGGAGTCGTGCAGGGCCGCGCCGACGCCCTTGAGCACCTCGGCGGAGAACGGCTCGAAGTCCGCGACGAGCACCCCGATCACGCCGGTGCGCCGCGACCGCATCGAGCTGGCGACCAGGCTCGACTCGTAGCCGAGCTCCTGCACGACCTGCAGGACGCGCTCCACGGTCTCGACCGCGACCCCGTACCGACCGTTGACCGCTTTGGACACGGTGGCGACGGAGACGCCGGCCGCTTCGGCCACATCGTTGATCGTCGGACGCCGTCCCATGCCACCGGAGCCTAGCGTAGAAAAGGTTTTCGAAAACGTTTGACACTCTCAGCTCGGCTTGCGACACTTCCCTCGTCCCCACCTCAACGAAGAGAACAGGTTGGAATCACATGAAAGGCACCAAGCTCCTCACCGGGGCCGCCGTCGTGATGGCCGGCGCGCTCGCCCTCACCGGGTGCAGCGGCGGCTCCGACAGCTCCAGCAGCAACGGCAAGGTCAGCATGACCCTCTGGCAGAACTCGACGACCGGTCCCGGTCAGAAGTTCTGGAAAGACGCCGTCGCCGCTTTCGAGAAGGCGAACCCCAACGTCACCATCAAGGTCCAGTCCATCCAGAACGAGGACCTCGACGGCAAGCTCCAGACGGCGCTCAACTCCGGCGACGCTCCCGACATCTTCCTGCAGCGAGGCGGCGGCAAGATGGCGGCGATGGTCAACGCGGGTCAGCTGATGGACATCACCGACAAGGTCTCGTCCGAGACCAAGAAGAACATCTCCGAGGGATCCTTCAAGGCGGAGACCTACCAGGACAAGGTGTGGGCGATGCCCATCGCCGTGCTGCCGGGCGGGCTCTTCCACAGCCAGGACCTGTTCAAGGCCGCCGGCATCACCGAGGCACCGAAGACGATCGACGACCTCAACGAAGACGTCACGAAGCTGAAGGCCACCGGGGTCGCCCCGATCGCCCTCGGCGCCAAGGACGCCTGGCCGGCCGCCCACTGGTTCTACTGGTTCGCGCTCCGCGAGTGCGCCGGTTCGACCATGGAGAAGACCGCCGACTCCAAGTCGTTCAGCGATGGATGCTGGCTGAAGGCCGCCGAGGACCTGCAGAAGTTCTCGGACACCAAGCCCTTCAACGACGGCTTCCTCACCACCTCCGCCCAGCAGGGCGCGGGCAGCTCGGCCGGCCTCGTCGCGAACCACAAGGCCGCGATGGAGCTCATGGGCGCCTGGGACCCGGGAGTGATCGCATCGCTCACCCCCGACCAGAAGCCCCTCCCCGACCTCGGCTTCTACCCCTTCCCGGAGGTCTCCGGCGGTAAGGGCGAGCCCGGCTCGATCATGGGTGGCGTCGACGGCTACTCGTGCTCCGTCAAGGCCCCCAAGGAGTGCGCCGACTTCCTCAACTTCGTCGCCACCACGGACCAGCAGGAGGCCTACTACAAGGCCTTCAACGCCCCGCCGGTGAACGCCGAGGCGCAGAAGGTCGTCACCGAGCCCTACCTGAAGGATGTGCTGGCCGCCTACAACAAGGCGCCGTACGTCTCGCAGTGGCTGGACACGGTCCTCGGGCAGAACGTCGGCAACGCGCTCAACGTCGCGGTCGTCGACATGCTGGCCGGCAAGAGCGACCCGAAGCAGCTCATCCAGGCGGCCAACGACGCCGCCAAGAAGGGCTGAGGACAAAGCTCGTGAGCAACACCCGCGAGAACACCACCACCGGCCTCCTGCCGAAGTCGGGTCTCGCGCAGCACGGCGGGAGCGGCGCGGTCGCGTCGCTCCCGTCGCCGCGGCGCCGCCGGCGGACCGGCTGGGCCATGCGCCTCGAGATCCTGCTGCTGGCCGGACCCGCGGCGATCATCTTCCTGGCGTTCGTCATCTTCCCGGTCGTCATCGCCGCCTACTACGGCTTCTTCCGGTGGCAGGGATACGGTCCGGCGACGGACTTCATCGGCCTGCAGAACTACGTCACCATCCTCCAGGACTCGGCCTTCCAGCAGGCTCTGATGCACAACGGGCTGATCGTGATCGGCTCGCTCGTGCTGCAGGGGCCGGTGGCGATCCTGTTGGCCCTCCTGCTCAACCGCAAGATGCGCGGCCAGTCCGTCATCCGCGTGCTGATCTTCGTGCCCTATGTGATCGCCGAGGTCGTGGTCGGCACCGGGTGGAGCCTGATGCTCGCCACCAACGGGGCGTTGAACGGCTTCCTCAAGAACGTCGGTCTCGGCTTCCTCGCCAACGACTGGCTGTCCAACCCGAGCATCGCGATCTGGACCCTGCTGGCCATCCTGACCTGGAAGTACGTCGGCTTCGCCGTCATCCTCTTCCTCGCCGGCCTCCAGGGCATCCCGGAGGAGCTGTACGAAGCGGCCGCCCTCGACGGCGCCTCCTACTGGCAGATCCAGCGCAGGATCTCGCTGCCGCTGCTCGGCCCGACGCTGCGGATCTGGGCGTTCCTGTCGATCATCGGCGCACTGCAGCTGTTCGACCTCGTCTACATCATCTGGGGCCAGTACGTGGCCTCGACCGCCGGCACCTCGACCATGGCGACCTACATGGTCGCCAACGGCCGCAACGCCGGCAACTTCGGCTACGGAAACGCCGTCGCCGTCGTCATCTTCCTGATCTCCCTGATCGTCGCGCTGTTCTACCAGCGGTTCGTGCTCCGTCGCGACACCGAGGGCGCGATCACGGGTGACAGGCGCACCGGAAGGAAGAAGCGATGAGCGCGATGGTCGTCATCCCGGACGCTCCCGACGCCCCCGGCGTGCTGGATGCGCCGAGCCGCAAGACGGCGAAGAACCTGCCCTGGGGCTCCCCCAGCGTCTACTTCATCGCCCTCGTGGTGATCGCGCTGATGCTGACCCCGATCGTGTACATCGTGCTCGGCGGCTTCCGCACCAACTCCCAGATCACCGTCGACCCCGCCGGGTTCCCCAACCCGTGGAACGTGCAGAACTACATCGGCGTCCTCACCGGCGGCACGTTCTGGGCCGAGGTCGGCAACTCGACGATCGTCGCGGTCGTCACCACCGTCGGCGTGATCGTGCTCGGCCTCATGGCCAGCTACGTGCTCGCCCGGTACAGCTTCCGCGGCCGCGGTCTGCTCTACGCGCTCTTCGCCGCTGGTCTGATGTTCCCGATCACGGTCGCCATCACGCCGCTCTACATCGTGGTGCGCAACCTGGGGCTGATGAACTCGCTGGTCGGCGTCATCCTGCCCCAGATCGCGTTCGCCCTGCCGACGACGATCATCATCCTCGTCCCGTTCCTGCGGGCGATCCCGGATGAGATCCAGGAGGCGGCGTTCATCGACGGCTGCAGCCGGCTCGGCTTCTTCTGGCGGATGGTGCTGCGGCTCTCGATGCCCGGCGTCATCACCGTCGGCATCCTCGCCTTCATCGCCAGCTGGAACAGCTACCTGCTGCCCCTGTTCCTCCTCAACAACGAGGCGACGTTCACGCTGCCGCTCGGAGTGCAGGCGTTCTCGTCGCAGTACTCCGTCGACACCGCCAAGGTGCTCGCGTTCACGTCGCTGTCCATGATCCCGGCGCTGATCTTCTTCAGCCTGTTCGAACGACGCATCGTCGGCGGGCTGACCGGCGCCGTCAAGGGCTGACGCCCGACCATCTCGAGAAGTGTGAGATCGACATGACCGAATCCCTTCCGCGCTCATCCGCGCCCTCCGAGCGCGTGCGGGAGCTCCTCGCCTCCATGACGCTGGACGAGAAGCTCGCCCAGCTGGTCGGCTACTGGGTCGACAAGGGCGACGAACTCGTGGCTCCGATGGCCGGCGAGATGGGCAACCCGGGCGCCTATGCGGATGTCACCGCGAACGGCCTCGGGCAGCTCACCCGCGTCTACGGCACGCGCCCGGTCGAACCGGTCGAGCGCGCGGCGTGGCTGTGGGCGGAGCAGCGGCGACTGAAGGAGGAGACCCGGCTCGGCATCCCCGCGCTGGTGCACGAGGAGTGCCTGACGGGCCTGGCGGCCTGGAAGGCGGCGACGTTCCCCACCCCGCTCGCCTGGGGCGCCTCCTTCGACCCGGAGCTGGTGGAGGAGATGGCCGGGCTGATCGGTCTGTCGATGCGCGAGCTCGGCATCCACCAGGGCCTGGCGCCCGTGCTGGATGTGATCCGCGACCCGCGCTGGGGACGCGTCGACGAGTGCATCGCCGAGGACCCGTACGTCGTCGGCACCATCGGCACCGCGTACGTGCGGGGGCTGCAGGACGCGGGCGTCCACGCTACGCTCAAGCACTTCGTCGGATACTCGGCGTCGCAGGCGGGCCGCAACCACGCCCCGGTGCACGCCGGGCCGCGCGAGATCCGCGACACCCTGCTGCAGCCGTTCGAGATGGCGGTCCGCGACGGCGGGGTGCGGTCGGTCATGAACTCGTACGCCGAGCTCGACGGCGTGCCCGTCGCGGCGAGCGCCGAGTACCTGACCGGTGTCCTGCGGGACGAGTGGGGCTTCGACGGGACGGTCGTCTCCGACTACTTCTCCGTCGCCTTCCTGCACACCATGCACGGCGTGGCCGCCGACCTCGGCGAGGCCGCGGCGCTCGCCCTGGCCGCCGGCATCGACGTCGAGCTGCCGACCGGCGACGCGTTCCTGGAGCCGCTCGCCGCGCGCATCCGCTCGGGCGAGACCGACGAGGCACTCGTCGACCGCGCGGTGCTCCGCGTGCTCGCGCAGAAGGAGGAGCTCGGCCTGCTCGACGCCACCTTCGACGCACCGCCCACCGCCATCGACCTCGACACCCCCGCCCATCGGGATGTCGCCCTGCGGCTCGCCGAGGAGTCGCTGGTGCTGCTCACCAACGACGGCGCGCTCCCGCTGGCCGGTCCCCCCGCACGCATCGCCGTGCTCGGGCCGAACGCGGACGCGCCGGAGGCGCTGATGGGCTGCTACTCGTTCGCGAACCACGTGCTGGCCCACCACCCGGAGGTCCCGCTCGGGTTCGGGCTGCCGTCGGTGCTGGACGCCGTCCGCGGCGAGTTCTCCTCGGCCTCGGTCGTGCACGAGCGCGGCTGCGACGTGGAGGGCGACGACCGCTCCGGCATCCCCGCCGCCGTCGCCGCCGCGAGCACCGCGGATGTGGCCGTCGTCGTGGTCGGCGACCGCGCTGGCCTGTTCGGCCGCGGAACGGTCGGCGAGGGCAACGACGTCGAGAGCCTCGAGCTGCCGGGCATCCAGCGCGAGCTGGTCGAGCGGGTCGTCGCGACCGGCACCCCCGTGGTGCTGGTCGTGCTCTCCGGCCGCCCCTATGCGATCGGCTGGGCCGTGGAGGGCGTGACCGCCCCGGCGGCCGTGCTGCAGGCGTTCTTCCCCGGCGAGGAGGGCGGGACCGCCATCGCCGCCGTGCTCTCCGGCCGGGTGTCTCCCTCCGGACACCTCCCCGTCTCGCTCCCCCGCTCGGCGGGCGCGCAGCCGTACTCGTACCTGCACCCGCTGCTCGGCGGCCCGAACGAGATCACCAGTGCCGACAGCACCCCGGTGCTCCCGTTCGGCCACGGCCTCTCGTACACCACGTTCGAGCGGTCCGAGCTGACCGTCGACCCGGAGGTGCAGGCCGGTGGAGCGTTCACCGCCGCGCTGCGCATCCGGAACACGGGCGAGCGCGCGGGCACCGACCTCGTGCAGCTGTACGCGCGGGATGTGCACGCGAGCGTCACGCGCCCGGTCGCGCAGTTGCTCGGCTACCGCCGTGTTGAACTGCAGCCGGGCGAGGAGGCCGTCGTGCGGCTCACCGTGCCGACGACGCGGCTCGCGTTCTCGGACCCGGGGATGCGCCGCATCGTGGAGCCGGGCGCCATCGACCTGTGGGTCGGCCCGTCGTGCGACGTCCGCGAGGCGTCGGCGAGCCTGACGATCACCGGACCCGTGCACGAGGTCACCGCCGCCGATGCGCGGCTGGTGACGTCCGAGGTCGAGGCGGCTACCGTGGGTGCCGTCTTCACCGACGCGCTCTGAACGCGGTTTCTCACCTCCCGCACTCGCGCCGCACCCCCGTGATGCGGTATAAGTTTATCGAAACAACAAATCACCGACGACGCTGAAGGAACATCATGAGCCTCACCCCCACCCGTGCCGACAAGTTCTCGTTCGGACTGTGGACCATCGGCTACAACGGCACCGACCCGTTCGGCGGCCCGACCCGCCCGCAGCTCGACGTGGTCGAGGCGGTGCACAAGCTCGACGAGCTCGGCGCCTACGGCCTCACCTTCCACGACGACGACCTGTTCGCGTTCGGCTCGACCGACGCCGAGCGCCAGACGCAGATCGACCGCCTCAAGCAGGCGCTCAGCGACACCGGCATCATCGTGCCGATGGTGACCACCAACCTGTTCTCGGCCCCGGTCTTCAAGGACGGCGGCTTCACCTCCAACGACCGCGCCGTGCGCCGCTTCGCGCTGCGCAAGGTGCTCCGCAACATCGACCTGGCCGCCGAGCTCGGCGCCAAGACGTTCGTGATGTGGGGCGGCCGCGAGGGCGCCGAGTACGACGCCGCCAAGGACATCCGCTCTGCGCTCGAGCGCTACCGCGAGGCCGTCAACCTGCTCGGCGACTACGTCACCGACAAGGGCTACGACATCCGCTTCGCCATCGAGCCGAAGCCGAACGAGCCGCGCGGCGACATCCTGCTGCCGACCGTCGGCCACGCGCTCGCCTTCATCAACTCGCTGGAGCGCCCGGAGCTCGTCGGCCTCAACCCCGAGGTCGGCCACGAGCAGATGGCGGGCCTCAACTTCGCCGCCGGCATCGCTCAGGCGCTGTATCACGGCAAGCTCTACCACATCGACCTCAACGGGCAGCGCGGCATCAAGTACGACCAGGACCTCGTCTTCGGTCACGGCGACCTGCAGAACGCGTTCGCGCTGGTCGACCTGCTCGAGAACGGCGGCCCCGACGGCGGCCCGGCCTACGACGGCCCGCGCCACTTCGACTACAAGCCGTCCCGCACCGAGGACATCACCGGTGTCTGGGACTCGGCGGCCGCGAACATGCGCACCTACCTCCTGCTGAAGGAGCGGGCGCAGGCGTTCCGTGCCGACCCCGAGGTGCAGGAGCAGCTGGAGGCGTCGCGCGTGATCGAGCTGTCGCGTCCGACCCTCGGCGACGGCGAGTCGTACGACGACCTGCTCGCCGACCGCAGCGCGTACGAGGACTTCGACCCGAGCGCGTACTTCGGCGGCAAGGGCTTCGGCTTCGTCCGGCTGCAGCAGCTCGCGCTCGAGCACCTGCTCGGCGCGCGCTGACCCTCCCTCCCTCCCTCCCCCCTCTTCCGCTTCGCTGAGGTGCACGTAGTTGCGAACCCGACCGGCGTGTCGACCGCAACGACGTGCACCTCAGCGGCATGAAAGGAGACCGGCGTGACTCTCGTCGCCGGCGTCGACTCCTCGACGCAGAGCTGCAAGGTGGTCGTGCGCGACCTCGAGACCGGCGAGCTGGTGCGCTCGGGGCGCGCCGCGCATCCCGACGGCACCGAGGTCGACCCGGCCGCCTGGTGGGCCGCGCTTCAGGAGGCGCTGGCGGCGGCGGGCGGGCTGGACGACGTCGACGCCATCTCGATCGCCGGCCAGCAGCACGGCATGGTGGTGCTGGATGCGGAGGGCCGCGTCATCCGCGACGCCCTGCTGTGGAACGACACCCGGTCGGCGCAGGCCGCCCGCGACCTGATCGACGAGGTCGGCGCCGAGGAGTACGCGGCGCGCGTCGGCGTGGTCCCGGTCGCCTCCTTCACGGCGACGAAGCTTCGCTGGCTGCGGGATGCGGAGCCCGCGAACGCGGCGCGCGTCGCCGCGGTGGCGCTCCCCCACGACTGGCTGACCTGGCGCCTGCTCGGCTACGGGCCGGCGGACGAGAGCGAGCTCGGACCGGACCTGGAGGCGCTGACCACGGATCGCTCGGACGCCAGCGGCACCGCATACTGGGGCGCCGCGAGCGGGGCGTACGACCTGGAGCTGTTCGAGCGGGCGCTCGGGCGTCCGGGGCGCGAGGCGGCGGGAGCGGGTGCGGAGGGTGTTTCCGGTGCTTCCGGTGACGGCTCTCTCGTGGTGCTGCCGCGCGTGCTGGGCCCCTCGGAGGCCGCCGGACGGACATCGTCCGGCCTGCTCGTCGGCCCGGGAGCGGGCGACAACGCCGGCGCCGCCCTCGGGCTCGGCGCCGGAGAGGGAGACGTCGTCGTCTCGATCGGCACGTCCGGCACCGTCTTCGCCGTGACGGATGCGTCCATCGCCGATCCGTCGGGAACCGTCGCCGGCTTCGCCGACGCGTCCGGGCTCTCCCTCCCCCTCATCGCGACCCTCAACGCGGCACGGGTGCTCGGCTCGATCGCCGGGCTGCTGTCCGTCGACCACGACGGGCTCTCGTCCCTCGCGCTCTCGGCCGAGCCCGGTGCGGGCGGCGTCGTGCTCGTGCCGTACTTCGAGGGCGAGCGGACCCCCAACCTGCCGGACGCGAAGGCCAGCATCCACGGCCTCACCCTCGCCTCGACGACCCCGGCCAACCTGGCACGGGCCGCGATCGAGGGGATGCTGTGCGGGCTCGCCGACGGACTCGACGCCGTGCGCGCGGCCGGGGTGCGCGAGCGGCGCATCCTGCTGATCGGCGGCGCCGCCCAGAACCCGGCGGTCGCGCAGGTGGCCGCGCAGGTATTCGACGCCCCGATCGAGGTTCCCGCCCCCGGCGAGTACGTCGCCGACGGCGGAGCCGTCCAGGCCGCGTGGGCCCTCACCGGCACCCGCCCCGCCTGGAGCGTCGACACCGCCGCCGCCCTCCCCGTCGACACGCGTCCCGCCATCCGCGCCCAGTACGCCGCCGCGCGCCCCTGACCCGAAGCCCCTCTCCGCCCTCCGTCGAGTACACGATTAGTGCACGCCCTCGCGGCGTGTCGCGTGCACTTTTCGTGTACTCGACGGAGGGGGGCCGGGGGCCGGAGTTAGAGGCGGCGGGCGAGGGCGGCGCCGGCGGCGCGCGCCCAGCGGGCGGGGTCCGCGATCGCGGCGGAGGGCGAGCCGGCGAGGTCGGCGAGCGCGACGGCAGCCGCGAAGTCGTGGGTCGGCGCCTGGATGCTGCCCGCCGCGAGCATGACCCGCGCGCCGGCGCGGCGCGCGAGCCCCGACACGTAGGCCGGGACCTTGCCGGAGGCGGACTGGCTGTCGAAGCGGCCCTCCCCCGTGATGACGACATCCGCCGACGCGATGGTGGCCGGCAGCCCGAGGGCCTCGCCGACAGCCTCTGCTCCGGGCGCCATCCGCGCGCCCCACAGCAGCAGGCCGAATCCCGTTCCCCCGGCGGCGCCCGCGCCGGGAGCGTCCGGGTCGGTCGTCGCGCCGGCCGCACCGACGACCTCGGCGAAGCGCCGCAGGGACGCCTCCAGCGCCGGGACATCGCCCTCGGTCGCGCCCTTCTGCGGCCCGAACACCGCGGCGGCACCCGACGGACCGAGCAGCGGGCTCGTCACATCGCTCAGGATGCGGGCACCGCCCGGCGGCAGCGGAGCCAGTCTCGAAAGGTCGGCCGTCGCGACGGCGGCGAGGCCTGCGTTGCCCGGCGGGATGTCGCGACCGTCGGCATCCAGGAATCGCGCGCCGAGCGCCGTGAGTGCGCCCGCGCCGCCGTCCGTCGATGAACTCCCGCCGATCGCGAGGAGCAGACCGGTGGCGTCTGCGGCGAGCGCGTCGGCGATCGCCAGTCCGAAGCCGACGGTGTGCGCCGCGAACGGCGCCGGCGACGTGAGGCGCCCGAGTCCGCTCGTCTCGGCCAGCTCGACGAGAGCCGTGCCCCCCGGCAGCATGAGCCACGTCGCGTCGACGGGCTCCCCGGTCGGGCCGGGAACCCGGACCGGATGCCGCACGGCGCCGGGCACCGCAGCCTCGAACGCGTCCAGCGTCCCTTCGCCCCCGTCGGCCATCGGGACCGGCACGATCCGGTCGGCCGGACGCTCATCCTGCCAGCCTGCTGCGAGCGCGGCGGCGATCTCTGCTGCGGACGCGGACCCTTTGAACGAGTCGGGCGCGACGACGACGACGCTCACGAGACCACCTTCGCATGGATGCCGCGCCCGGGCCGGTCACACGGCGCGCCGGAGGCCTGCGCCCTGGACGCCTGCGCCCGGGTCACCGCGCCGCCGGAGCCGTCGCCCCGACGCAGCGCTCGAACGCCTCGGCCGTCCGAGCGACGACGCTCGCCGGATCCTCCGCCCAGATGGACTCGTTGAAGATCTCCACCTCGATGTCGCCCGTGTACCCGGCCTCCGCGACCGCGGCCGTGATCGGGGCGAAGTCGATGTGGCCGTCGCCCATCATCCCCCGCGCGAGCAGCACGTCCGCGGGCAGCGGGGTGACCCAGTCGCAGACCTGGTAGCTCGCGATCCGGCCACCGGCGCCTGCGCGGGCGATCTGTCGGAGCAGGTCGGGATCCCACCACACGTGGAAGGTGTCGACGACGACGCCGACCGACGCGGCGGGGAATCGCTCCGCGATGTCCAGCGCCTGGCCGAGCGTTGAGACGACGGCACGGTCGGCCGCGTACATCGGGTGCAGCGGCTCGACCGCCAGCGCGACGCCGGCGGCGCTCGCCTCGGGCTCCAGCTCGGCGAGCGCATCGACGACGCGCTCGCGCGCACCCACCAGATCGCGCGAGTCCGCGGGAAGTCCGCCCGCGACGAGCACCAGCACCGCCGCGGACCCCTCCGCGCCGGCGGCCGCCAGCGTCGCGGTCTCCTCGATCGCGCGCCGGTTCGCATCCAGCGCCGCCCGCCGCTCCGCGCCCTCCGGGGCCGTGAAGAAGCCGCCACGGCAGAGGCTCGAGAAGCGCAGACCGGAGTCGGCCAGCATCCGCGCCGCCCGGTCGAGCCCGACCTCGGCGACCGGTTCGCGCCAGAGGCCGATGCTCTGCATACCGGAGTCGCTCATCACGCGAAGCGCGTCGGCGAGCGACGCGTACTTGATCGTCGCCTGGTTGATCGACAGGCGCGGGTCGGGCCGACTCACGCGTCCACTCCGTTCAGGCGGAGGAGCGACGTCCAGCGCTCGGCGGCGAGGTCCGGGCGCTCGAGGGCGCCGCTGCGCGCGGCGAGCCGCACGATCTCGGAGAGGTGCGGCAGGCTCCGCGCCGAGTGGAGGCCGCCGACCATGGCGAAGGCGTCCTGGTGGCCGTTCAGCCAGGACAGGAAGGCCACCCCGGTCTTGTAGTAGAAGGTGGGCCCGGCGAAGATCTGCCGGGACAGCTCCTGCGTCGGCGTGAGGATGCTGCGGTAGCGGTCGTGGTCGCCCTGGTCGAGGGCCTGCAGTGCCGCGGATGCGGCGGGACCGATCGCGGCGAACGCGCCCAGCAGCGCATCCGAGTGCGCGGGTGCGCCGGCCTCGCCTCCCGTGTCCTCGCCCTCGTCGTCGATCAGCTCGACGTAGTTGAAGTCGTCGCCGGTGAACATCCGCACGCCCTCCGGCAGCCGCGACCGCAGCGAGCGCTCGGCGTCGGCGTCGAGCAGGCTCATCTTGATGCCGGACACCCGGCCGTCGGCCGCCTCGATGATCCGCAGCACCGTGTCGGCGGCCGGCCCGAAGCCGGCCGATCCGAAGTACCCGGCGAGGGCAGGGTCGAACGCGGGCCCGAGCCAGTGCAGGACCACCGGCGCCGACGCGGCCCCGATCACGGCACCGTAGACGCGCTCGTAGTCGGCGGCCGACTCCGCCGCCCGGGCCAGATGCCGGCTGGCCATGAGCACGACGCCGGCCCCGGCGTCCTCGGTGGCGTGGAGCTGCCGTGTGTAGGCGTCGATCACCGCATCCAGCGGGATGACGTCATCGTCGACGTGGTCGGTGTTCACCCCGGCGACGACCGAGCCGCCGACGGCGCGGGCATCCGCCGCGCTGCGTGCGATGAGCTCGCGCGTCGCCGCCGCGTCGAGCCCCATGTTGCGCTGGGCGGTGTCCATCGCGTCCGCGACGCCGAGCCCCCACGAGTAGAGGTGGCGCCGGAAGGCGAGCGTCGCATCCCAGTCGATGTCGGCCGGGGCGCCGGGGACGTTCTCGGCCCACGGCTTGGGGATGACGTGAGCCGCCGCGTAGGCGACCCGCGACCGCAGCGGCGCGGTGGGGCGGCGGAACGCGGGGGCGGTTCCGAGGTCGGTGGTGGAGGTGGTGCCGTCGGCGTGCAGGAGGGTGACGGGCGTGGAGGGGGGTGCCGCGGTCGCGCCGGTAGAGGTGGGAACGGCTGTCGCAGTCGGGCCGCTCATCGGGCCGCCGCCTGCAGGTCGGCGGACGCGGGGACCGGCGTGCTGTCGAGCGTCACCGGCGGCAGCTCGATGCGGCGGCCCTCGCGGGAGGAGCGGAGGCCCAGCTCTGCGAGCTGCACGCCGCGGGCGCCCGCCAGGAAGTCGAACCGGTGAGGCGCATCCTCGAGCACATGCCGGAGGAAGTCCTCCCACTGGGTCTTGAACCCGTTCTCGAACACCTCGTTCGCCGGGGACTCGATCCAGTCGGAGGCGTAGTCGTGGTCGTCGGCGAGGTCGGGGTTCCACACCGGCTTCGGGGTGGCGTTCCGGGGCTGGATCTTGCACCCGAAGAGGCCGACGACCGCGCTGCCGAGGGTGCCGTCCACCTGGAACTCGACCAGCTCATCCCGGTTCACCCTCGTCGTCCAGCTGGAGTTGAGCTGGGCCGTGATGCCGCCCTCCAGCTGGAAGATCGCGTAGGCGGCATCATCGGCCGTCGCGGCGTACGGCTCGCCGCGCTCGTCGACCCGCTCGGGGATCTCGGTGGCGGCCTGCGCGTAAACGGACTGGACGCGGCCGAACAGGTTCTCGAGCACGTAGCTCCAGTGCGGGAACATGTCGACCACGATGCCGCCGCCGTCCTCGGCCCGGTAGTTCCAGCTCGGACGCTGCGCCTCCTGCCAGTCGCCCTCGAACACCCAGTAGCCGAACTCGCCGCGCACCGACAGGATGCGGCCGAAGAAGCCGGAGTCGATGAGCCGCTTCAGCTTGCGCATCCCGGGCAGGTAAAGCTTGTCGTGGACGACGCCGTTCTTGACGCCCGCGTCGTCCGCGAGCCTGGCCAGCTCGAGCGCCTCGGCGAAGCTGTCCGCGGTCGGCTTCTCCGTGTAGATGGCCTTCCCGGCGGCGATCGCCTTGCGGATGGCGGCCGACCGCGCCTGCGTGACCAGGAAGTCGGCGTAGATCTGCCAGCGGTCGTCCGCGAGCGCGGCGTCGAGGTCGGTGGTGTAGTCGGCGATGTCGTGCCGCTTCGCCAGCTCGGCGAGTTTCTCCTCGTTGCGGCCGACGAGGAGCGGCACGACCTGCACGCGCCGGCCGTCCGACAGCTCGACGCCGCCCTGCTCGCGGATGGCCAGGATCGACCGCACCAGGTGCTGGCGGTAACCCATGCGCCCGGAGACGCCGTTCATGATGATGCCGATCGACGACACGTGTACTCCTTTGTAGTGGTGCGGGTGGGGTGGGGTGCGTGTGCGGCCGTGGTGCGGGTGGAGGTCGTAGTGCGGGTGGAGCAGTAGTGCAGGTGGAGGGCGGGGCGCAGCGAGTGCGTCATGCTTCCAACTTGGAAAGCGCTTACCGAAAGAGTAGGCGGTCATGCCTGGAATGTCAACGCGGGGGCCTCCGCATCGCACCGCACGATCGTCGGTGGAAAGCGCATACATCTCCGACGGAACACTCCCCCGGCGGAGATCCGACCCGATCCGGGCCGAATCTCCGCCGTTGGGTGCCGAATCTCCTTCAATCCGGGCCAGATCTCCACCGCTGGGGGCCGCATCTCCATCGATCCGCGCCAGCCGTCCACCGACGAGAGCACCCGCTTCATTCGTGCCGAATGCGCGCATCCCGCCTGGGATTCCGAGGATTCGTGCCGAATGAGCCCCCGACCGACCTCACTCATTCGTGCCGAATGTGGGCCAAACGGCGGGGATTCCCACGATTCGTGACGAATGTGCGCCACGCCGCGAGGCCCCGCCGCCGCGTGAGCGACGGTCACGCGCTCAGCGCCGGGCACGCCCACGCCCGGGCGCACACAGCGCCCACGCGTCAGCGCCGCGCGCGCACCGCCGGCTCTGCCGCGGGCGTCGCCGCGTCGGCGCGGGTGAAGTCGATCCCGTGCGCCTGCTTGCCGAACGCCGTCAGCAGGATGACCGCGATCGCCGCGATTCCGACCGTCGACGCCATCGCCCAGCCGTAGCCGAGCTGCGGCGCCAGCGCCTGCTGGATGGGCAGGTTGAAGGCGGCGATCACGTTGCCGAGCTGGTACGTGACGCCGGGGTAGAACCCGCGGATCGCGTTCGGCGACATCTCGTTCAGGTGGGCGGGGATCGCTCCCCAGGCACCCTGGGTGGTGAACTGGATGAGCGCGGATCCCAGGCACAGCAGCCCGGCCGTCTGCGAGAAGGCGAAGATCGGGATGATCGGGATGGTCAGCGCCGCGCCCAGGATGATCGTCGCCTTGCGGCCCCACCGGTCGGAGAGCGATCCGAGCACGATGCAGCCGACGATGGCCCCGATGTTGTAGACGACGGCGATCCAGCCGGCCGTCGCGGCATCCAGCCCCGCACCCCCGTTCTCGGTGGACTTCAGGAACGTCGGATAGATGTCCTGCGTGCCGTGGCTCATCCAGTTGAACGCCGCCATCAACAGCACCAGGTAGACGAAGCGGCGCAGCACCTTGCCGTCGAAGAAGACGCGGCGGATGGACGTGTCGGCCTTGCGCATCTTCTCGCGGGTGTTCTCCCACACCTCCGACTCCTTCACCCGGGAGCGGATGATGAGCGTGATCAGGGCGGGCAGGATTGCTGAGCGCGAACATCCAGCGCCAGTTGAGGCCGAAGACCGAGTGAACCAGCAGGAAGGCGAGCGAAGCCAGGAGGTATCCGGCCGAGTAGCCGGCCTGCAGGATGCCCGAGTACAGACCACGACGGGTGCGCGGCACCTTCTCCATCGTGAGGGCTGCGCCGAGTCCCCACTCGCCGCCATGCCGATGCCGTAGAGCAGCCGCAGGATGAAGAGCACCGTGAAGTTGGGGGCGAACGCGCACAGGAACCCGACGATCGCGTAGAAGCACACGTCGGCCATCAACGGGATGCGACGGCCGACCCGGTCCGCCCACAGGCCGAACAGGTAGGCGCCGACGGGCCGCATGATCAGGGTGACGGTGGTCAGGTACGCCATCTGCTGGAGCGGGACGCCGAACTCCGCGCCGATGTCCGCGTAGACCAGGACGATGATGAAGTAGTCGAAGGCGTCCATCATCCAGCCGAGCAGCGACGCGATGAACGCGTTGCGCTGGTCGGGGTTGAGGCGGGTGGAGCCGAGAGCGGTGTCTGTCACGGGGGTCCTTTCCGATCGACGGTGATCGGCCGGCGCGAGAAAGCGCTTACCAGGCCTCAACGATAGTCGGTCGCCGAGATCTGTCAAGCGGACGGTTGAGCGCGTGTCCGCCGGTCAGCGCCGCGGCGTCGAGGCCCGCAAACGCACCTCGGCGGCGACCGGGGCCGCGTCCTCCGTGCCGCCGTCGTCGGAGAGGGCGAGCTCGAGGGCGCGTGCGCCGATGTCGGCCAGCGGCAGCGCGACGGACGTCAGCGCCGGGGTCACGTCGGCCACCAATGGGATGTCGTCGAAGCCGGCGACGGCGATGTCCTCCCCCGGGCGGATGCCCGCCTCCCGCAATGCGGCCATGGCGCCGATGGCCATCACGTCGCTCACCGCGAAGACGCACTCGGGCCGCGCGCCCGAGGCGAGGAGCGCGGACATGGCGCGGCGGCCGCCGTCGCGTGAGAACTCGGCGTGCTCGACCGGCACCTCGCCCGCCACCGAACGGAACCCGTCGACCCGGTCGCGCACGGTGACCAGCTCCTCCGGTCCGGCGATCACCGCGAAATCCGCATAGCCCAGGGAGCGCAACTCGTGCGCGAGCCGGGCCGCGCCCCCGGTGTTGTCCACGGACACGGTCCGCAGGCCCGGAGCGCCCGAGCCGACGACGGCGACCCGCTCGCGCCCGGTCGTCGGCGGCTCAGCGCCGACGACGCGGCTCCCGGCGAGCACGACGGCTCGGGGACGCTGCCCGCGGAGCGCGGTCAGCGCCGCCTGCTCCCGCTCGACCGACGCTGCTCCCGCGTACAGCCCCGTGGCGGTGATGGTGACGATGAGGCCGCGCTCGTCCGCGACGCGCACGACGCCCGACGCGATGGATGCGAAGTACGGGTCCGCGATGTCGCCGACGACGAGTGCGACGACGTTGGTGGTGCCGCGCGCGACCGCCTGGGCCTGCACGTTGGCGCTGTACCCGAGGGCGCTCGCCGAGGCGAGCACCCGCTCCTGCAGGGCCGGGTTGACCGTGCGGGCGCTGCCGTTGAGGGCGCGCGACGCGGTCGCCAGCGAGACGCCCGCGTGCGCGGCGACGTCGGACAGCGTGGGGACGTTCTCGCTCACACGCCCAACCTACCGGCGCGCCATGCGACCGCGCTGCTCAGCGCGCCGCACGCACCGCCCGCCGGCGCCCGCCTCGTCCGCCCGCGCTGCTCAGCGCGGCGCACTCCCCAGCGCGCACCGCCCGCCGACGCCCGCCTCGTCCGCCCGCGCTGCTCAGCGCCGCCGCCCCCGCCGGCACGCACCGCCCGCCGGCGCCCGCCCCACTCAGCCGCGCCGCACCAACCGCGACCCGATCACCCAGGACAGCCCGCACAGCACCGCCGTGACCGCGAACGCCCCGGCGAACGGCCACCCGCCCGGCAGCCCACGCATGGCCGCGAAGACGATCGCCGTCGCCGCGAGGGCGACGGCCGAGCCGGTCGAGTCCGCGATCGACAGCGCCGAGCTGTTGAAGCCCTGGTCGTCCTTCGTCGAGTACTGCAGCGTCAGCACGCCCAGCCGCGGGTACAGGAAGCCCATGCCCGCTCCCGCGAAGGCCCAGCCGACGACCACGACCAGCGGATCGAGGTGCAGGATCGCGGTCGCGATGAGCGACGCGAGCGCGATGCTGAGTCCGCCGGCGGCCAGGCGCGCTGCCGCCTGGTGGCCCAGCTGCGGGAACCTCCCCTGCCACCAGGACGCCGCCGCCCAGCTCAGCCCGGCCGCCGTCAGCGCGAGCCCCGCGATCGCGGCGGACACGCCGTACTCGGTCACCATGAGCAGCGGCACGTAGACCTCGGTCGCGAAGAAGGTCGCCGCGACGATCGCCCGCATCAGGATGACGCTGGGCAGCCCGCGACGGGCGAGCAGCGTTCCGCGCGGAACGAGCGGCCGGATCGCGAGGCCGGCGGCCACGGCGGCCACCACCGGCACGACCCACTGCACCGGGCCTCTCGCCTCTGCGGCCAGGGTGAGCGCGAGCACGGCCGCCGCGAGCAGCACTGCCCAGAGCAGCCGGGACACCCGGAACGGCGCCGGCTCGCCGGGCGCCCGCAGCACGCCCCGCATCACCGGAACCACCATCAGCATGGCGAGCCCGGTCAGCGCCACCACGCCGAGGAACACCCAGCGCCAGCCGACCGTCTCGGTCAGCACCCCGGCGATGAAGGGACCGATCAGCGACGGGATCACCCAGGCCGCGGCGAAGCCGGCGAAGATCCGCGGGTGGAGGCGCGGCGGATACACGCGGGCGACGATCACGTAGAGCACCACCGTGAGCGCGCCGCCGCCGAGCCCGTGCACCAGCCGGCCGATGACGAACAGCCCCATCGTCGGGGCGAGCCCGGCGGTGAGCAGACCGGCGACGAAGAGGGCGACGGATGCGATCAGCGCCGAGCGCGGATTGCCGCGGTCCGCCCACGCGCCGGCGGCCACCATCCCGACCACGCCGACCGCCAGCGGACCCGCGAACGCGAAGGCGTACAGGGCGGCGCCATCGAGTTCCCGGCTCACCGCCGGCATGATCGTGGTCACCGCCAGCGCCTCGAACGCCGCGAGCGTGACGAGGAGGCACATCCCGATGCTCGTCCACCGGTAGGGGCGGCTCAGCACACCGCCGACAGCCTCGGCATCGCGGGGTGCGGCGGTGGCCGACACCGCATCCACGTCGCGCGAGCTCATCACCTCAGACTAGGCCGACCCGCCGACGTCCGGGGAGGCGTGCAGTCCGGCGCCCGCAGAGCCGACCGGTGCGGTGGATGCCCGCACGACCAGGTCCGGCATCAGGCTGACGGCGGTCGGCTCCGCGCCGCCTTCGATCTCCGCCACCAGGTTCTCGACGCTCCGGCGGCCGAGCTGGGTGAAGTCCTGCAACACGGTCGTGAGGGGCGGCCAGTAGTGCGCAGCCTCCGGGATGTCGTCGAATCCGATGACGCTCACGTCTTCCGGGATGCGCCGCCCCAGCTCGTGTGCCGCGTGGTAGACGCCGAGGGCCATCTGGTCGTTGGAGGCGAACACCGCCGTGACCTCGGGATCCGTGAGCGCCGCGAGCGCGAGGCGGTACCCGGACTCCGCGGTCCACGCGCCTTCGGGCGCCGGCAGGGGCTCGAGTCCGGCGCTCTCGAGTTCGGCACGGTAGCCCTGCACGCGCGCCTGCGCCTCGAACCAGTCGAGCGGCCCCGAGAGGTGCACGATGCGGCGGTGCCCGGCCGAGACCAGGTGCCGGGTGGCCGCCCGCGCGCCCGCGACCTGGTCGACGGAGAGCTCGCGCGCGGTGGACGACGGACCGCCGAGCAGGGTGACGTACGGCACGTCCAGGCGTGCGCGCTCCAGCTGCTCGAGCACGACCTCCTGCGGCGCGATCACGATGAGGCCCTCGACGGACTGCGCGAGCAGGTGGTCGAGACCGGCGGCGATGGATGCCGGGGTCAGGTCGGAGAGCTGGGCGACGGCGATGTAGTACCCGGCCGTGCGCCCCGCATCCTGGATCGCCCCGATGCTCGAGACCGGCCCGTACAGGGCAGCGGCCGACGTCGAAAGGATGCCGATGGTGCGCGACCGGGACGTCACGAGCGCGCGGGCAGCCCGGTTCGGGCGGTAGTGCAGCTGCTGCATCGCATCGAGCACCCGCAGCCGGGTCGACTCCCGGATGCTCGGATGCCCGTTGATGACCCGCGACACCGTCTGGTGCGAGACGCCGGCCAGTGCGGCCACGTCGCGCATGCCCGGGGCGCGCGGGTGCTCGGTCATGGGGCGCCCGCTCCGGTCGCACGACCCCGCGCCCGGCGGGAGACCGCTCCGACGCCCACGGCGATGACCGCGGCGACCAGGGGGAAGACCAGGTGCCAGCCGGCGAGCACGAGCAGTCCGGCGGCCAGCACGCACGAGATCACGGCCATCCACCAGCCGAGCGACCGCGCCGGCAGCAGGCGGACCGCTGAGGCGACGCCCAGGCCGTACACGGCGGCCGCGATGCTGGTGTGGATGAGGATGAACGGCTGCAGATCACCGCTCGACAGCACGATGACCGAGTACACGGCCATGACCACCGCCGAGAGCAGCAGCCCGCGCCGGGCCACCGCGCCGTTCTCGACCCCGCGGCCGAACCACGCCGGGAGGTCGCCGTCGCGGCCCATCGCCGCGCCCAGTTTGCTGAAGGCGGCGAGGTACGCGTTGAACACACCGGTCACGACGATCGCCGCGATCACGGCGACCACCACGCCGCCGCCCGCTCCGGTCGCCACCCGCACCAGGTCGAGCAGCGGCACGTCGCTCGTGGCGGCGTCCCCACCGAGCACGACGACCGTGACCGTCTGGATGGCCAGGTAGGCGACCGAGACGATGACGAGCGCGAGGGCCGTCGCGCGAGGGATGTCGCGCCGCGGGTTGCGGAACTCGCCGCCGATCCCGGCCACCGCCTCCCATCCCGCGAACGCCCAGATGTACAGGCTCATGGCGAGCCCGACGCCCGCCCAGCCGTGCGGGAGCAGCGGCTGGAGGTTCTCGGGTCGCGCGTGCGGGGCGGCGGCCGCGAGCACGAAAACCAGAACCGCCACGAGAGCGCCGGAGAGCACCAGCTGTACGGAGGCGGCGAAGCGGACGCCGAAGGCGGTCACCACGACCGGGATGACCATCAGGCCGACGGCGATCAGGGTCGCGGTCCGTGCGTCGCCGCCGATCACCGCGACGACGTAGCGCGCCGTCATCAGCGCGGCGATCGGGGCGCCGATCGGCGTGCCGAAGAAGAACCAGTAGCTGATGACCCGTGCGGCTCCCGGCCCGAAGGCGCGGCGCGCGAAGGTCGCCACGCCTCCCGCGTCCGGATGCCGGCGGGCGAGGGCGGCGAAGGTGCTCGCGAGCGGCACCGAGATGAGCGCGAGCGCCGCGACCGCAAGGATGGCGCCCGGACCGGCGGCCGCCGCGGCGAGCGCCGGAAGCACCAGGATGCCTGTCCCGAGGACCGCGGCGATGTACAGGGCCGTCCCGCCTGCGACGCCGAGGCGCCCGTGCGGCGGCGCGGGCACCCGCGGGTCGGGCAGCTCGGGCTCCGCACCGCGGGCGCGCGTGGTCGAGGGCCCGCGTTCCGTCATGTCCCCATGATGGCGCGGACCCCCGACACCCGTCGAGTCGTCTCCTGGGGACTTTCTATGCGCTCACTCTCAGCCGCCCGACGGTTCCGCCGGGGCGCCCGGCGCGGGAGGATGACGCAGGAGGTCCCGTGCTCGCACTCGAACTGCTCGTCGTGATCGGCGTCATCATCCTGCTCTCGCGGGTGATCGCCGGCCGCATCGGCGTCGCCCAGCCGCTGCTGCTGGTCGCCTTCGGCGTCGTCATCGGCCTGGTGCCGCTGTTCCGCGGGGTCGAGCTCGCGCCCGAGGTGGTGCTGTTCCTGTTCCTGCCGGCGATCCTGTACTGGGAGAGCCTCACGACCTCGCTCCGCGAGATCCGGTCCAACCTGCGCACCATCATCCCGATGAGCACGGCGCTCGTCGTGGCCACCGCCGCCGCCGTCGCGGTGCTGGCGCACACCATGGGCCTCGGCTGGGGACCGTCGTGGGTGCTCGGCGCCGCGATCGCCCCGACGGACGCCACCGCCATGACGTCGTTCACGCGCGAGCTGCCGCGGCGCAACGTGACGATCCTGCGGGCCGAGAGCCTGATCAACGACGGCACGGCGCTCGTACTCTGGTCGATCGCCGTCGGCTTCACCGTCGGCGACGCCGACGTCAGCTTCGGCGCGATCACGGTCACCTTCCTCTTCGCCTACCTGGCTGCGGCGGCCGTCGGCGCCCTGGTCGCCTGGCTCGCGATCCTGGCGCGCCGGCGCCTCCGCGACGCGATCACGCAGAACATCGCGATGCTGCTCACCCCGTTCACCGCCTATCTGGTGGCCGAGGTCATCCATGCGTCGGGTGTGCTGGCGGTCGTCGTCGCCGGGCTCATCATCAGCCAGGCCGGCCCGCGCATCGGCGTCGCGGAGGGACGGCGGCAGTCCGACGCGTTCTGGTCGTTCTCGACCTTCCTGCTCAACGCGAGCCTCTTCGTCCTGGTCGGCATCGAGCTTCCGCGCTCGGTCGGCGAGCTGGCCACCCGCGACCTCGGGATGGGGCTGGTCGCCATCGTCGCGGTCACGGTCGTGATCGTCGCCGTGCGGTTCGTGTTCCAGTTCATCACCGTGTTCCTCATCCGCACGCTCGACCGCCGCCCGGAGCAGAAGGCGCGGCGGATGAGCAACCGCTGGAGGGTCGTCAGCAGCCTCTCCGGCTTCCGCGGCGCGGTGTCGCTCGCCGCGGCGCTCGCCGTGCCGGCCACCATCGGGTCCGGGCAGCCGTTCCCCAGCCGCGACTTCATCGTCTTCGTCACGACCGGCGTCATCATCGTGACGTTGGTGGTGCAGGGCCTCGTGCTCCCGGCGGTCGTGCGCTGGGCGAACCTCCCGTCGGACGAAGCGGTCGGCCACGAGATCCGCCTCGCCGAGACGAACGCCACCCGCGCGGCTCTCGACGAGCTCCCGCAGCTGGTGCGCAGGCTGCAGGTCGATCCCGAGATCGGCGAGCGCATCCAGACGGAGTTCGAGGAGCACCTGGAGCTGCTCGAGGCGGAGGACGAGTCCGAGGGCGGCGAGGATGCGGTGGAGCGCAGCCGCCAGGACAGGGAGCTGCGGCTGGCGCTGCTCGCCTGCAAGCGCGAGGAGGTCGTCCGCCTGCGCGACGAGGGCGAGATCGACGACATCGTGCTGCGGGACGTGCAGCGGCGCCTCGATCTGGAGGAGGTGCGGCTCACCGGCCGCGAGCCCGGCGAGTGAGCGGCCCTCGGGCGACCGGGGCCTTCTGCGGGCGCCGTCACCCGTCTACGATCGCGCTCAGAAGCATCCACGAAAGGGGTCCGTCATGTCCGACGCCAAGGAGAACTGGCCGGAGACGCCCTCGGGCGAGCCGATCGACACCGACGCCATCGCCGAGGGCGGCGACGAGGGTCCCTACGACGCCGACGGCGTCTTCGAGCCCGAGCACGACGAGTTCGACCCGCTGGAGGACGACAGCGGCAACTGAGCGTCCGCGGGTCTTGTCCCCCGGTCCTGTACCCCGCTAGGGTCGGTGGTGAACAGGCGGCACAAGGGGGAGGGGTGCAGCGTGACGACACTGGACGCGCCGATCGGGAACGTTCCGAAGCCGGGGCAGGATGTGCACCTCGTGCGCTGGATCCGCTCCGCCGACGGCTGGACGAGCGAGACTCTGCTCTGCACGTACCTGGCCTGCACGCCGGAGTCGTGGATCGTGGATTCGCGGGGCGAACGGATGTCGCTGGCGCGCGACGAATGGGCGCAGTTCGCCTTCTGAGGTCCATGCGCAGGCATAGACTCCCAGCAGGAGTGCGCCGGCCATGCCGTGAGGATGCGCTCGGCGAGGAGCCCGATGCCCGGCACGTTCTTCACCCGTGACGAGGCGGCGGATCCCGAATCGGCCGAGGAGCTGCTCCGGCGCAGCTACGGCGACGTGTCGTTCGGCTCCGACGTGCGCACGAGCGGGTTGACCTACCTCGAGGAGCTCCGCGGGGACGAGCGGATGCTGCTCGGCCGGCACCGCTTCGGCGGCGACCTCTCGCTGTCGTTCGATCTGCCGTTCATCGCGGTCGGCCTCGCGCGCGGCCGCTACCGCTGGCGCTCCGGCGGCGACGAGGGCGACCTGGCGGCCGCTCCCGCGCTGTTCCAGCCCGAGGCCGGGGCCCATGGAGTCATGGACCACGCGGGCGTCACGGTCGTCGCCTTCGACGTTCGGGCGCTCGCCCGCACCGCCCGCGCGCAGTTCGGCGACGAGGTGGGGGCGCTGGAGTTCGTCTCCGCCTCGTCCGTCTCCGCCCACGCCGCCCGGCACTGGCGCGCGGTGCACGATCACGCCTGGCGGCAGGTCGCCGCCGGCGCCTTCGACCACCCGCTGCAGCGCGCCTCCCTCTTCCGCCAGCTGGCGGTCGCGACCCTCGAGACCTTCCCTCTTGCGGGCGACCACGAGGCGCGGCGGACGACGGTCGCCGCCCGAGCCGCCGCCTTCAAGCGCGCGGTCGCGTACATCGACGAGCACGCCTCCCTGCCGATCACCGCCGACGACATCGCCCTCGCCGCCGGGACGTCGGTGCCGGAGCTGACGCGCGCGTTCGACATGCACCTGCCCTTCGCGCCGCTGGACTACCTGCGGAGCGTCCGGTTGAACGCGGCACACCGCGACCTCATCGACCCGCAAGGTGACGACGATGCTCCCCTGACGGTCGCGGACGTGGCCGCGCGGTGGGGCTTCCCCGACGAGGCGACCTTCGGACGGCTCTACCGCGAGCGGTTCGGCGTGGCACCGGAGGTCCAGCTGCGCCGCAGCGTCGGCTGACGGCCGCTAGAGTCCCGCCTGCCCCGCCAGGATCTCGACCGCCACACGCCAGTCGCGCGCCGGGATGCCCTCGCCGGCCTCCTCCTCGCCCGGAAGCCGCGCGACGAACGCGGGCCAGAGCTCGCCGGTGCTGTGCAGCTCCTCGATCAGCCCGAGGTACTCGCCGCCGTAGTAGACCTCCCATGCCGCCGTCGCGGTGGGGCTGTACATCAGGGTCAGCGGCAGCGAGCCGTAACTGTAGACGGCGTGCTGGTGCGCGAGCTCCTTCTCCGTCATGACCGCAGAATAGGCGCGATCGTGAGCGCACGGAAGAGCAGGTGACGCCGCGTGGACGACTCTCAGGCGACCACCAGGTCGTCGTCCTCCGACTGCTCGTGGGTGGCGACTACGGCGTGGGCCACGACGTCCCGGATGCGGCCCCGGCGCTCGAACGCCGCCCGCTGCCGGCCGGCCCCTCCCCCGGTCGCGTGGATGCGCGCGATGCCCCGCTGCACGAACGCGAGGTCGCCGTTCGCGGCGAGTGCCGCCGCGGTGTGGTTGACCAGAGCCTGGACCGCGTCGACGGCCGACGCCTCCCGCCAGGTGACCGGATGCGGCAGCGATCCGGCGACGCCGGTGAGCGCGGCCTGCCACTCGGCGAGGCGGAGCGCGGCGGACGGCACGGCCGCGGGCTCGACCCCGGCGTGCCACTCCGTGACGGCGGTGTCGACCAGAGCACGGACGATCGCCGCGATCACGGCGGCGTCGCGCGCGTCGAGGCACACGTCGGCCACGCGGATCTCGACCGTGGGATGCTTCCGTGACACGCGCGCATCCAGATAGAGCATGCCCGTGTCGAGGATGACGCCGGTGTCGACGAGGAACCGCTCGAACCGGTCGTACGCCTCGACCGACCCGAACACGTCGGTCGGTCCGGCGCTCTGCCACTGGTGCCACGCGACGAAGCGGTAGCTGGCGTGCCCGGTGTCCGCGCTGCCGAAGAACGGGGAGTTGGCGCTCAGCGCGAGCAGGGTCGGCAGCCAGGTGCGGATGCGGTCCAGCACCGCGACGCCCTCCTCGCGCGACTCGATGCCCACGTGCACGTGGGATCCGCAGACCAGGGTTCCGCGGGCCGTCAGTCCGTAGCGCTCGATCATGGTCGCGTAGCGCGGATCCTCGGTCACGTGCGGGCGCAGCCGCATCGGCGACATGGCCACCGCGATCGCGCGCGCGCCGTGCCGCTGTGCGAGGCCGTCGGCGAGCTCCCGCCCGGCGATGATGTCGAGCAGCAGCTCGCTCGTCAGCAGCTGGGGACGCGTCTGCGTCTCGATCATCTCCTGCTGGATCTCGGCGCTGACCGAGGGCCCGTCGATGACCGGCGGGGCGTCGGCGAGCACCAGCGGCGCCACCGGCGATGCGGTACCGCGCGCGTCGACCAGGAGGAGCTCCTCCTCCACCCCGAAAGTCCTCACCTCTCAACTATCGGTGGCATCCGGCGCCCGAACAAGACCCACTTCCCCGCGCCGCAACACGGCGACGCGGGGTGGATCCGTTGCATCGACGGGTCGCTCCGCGATCGATCGCGTCGTATACCATTTGTCGCCCGCCGGGCTCTGCCCTATAACGGACGGAGCGATGCGACGATCCGCCGTCGCGGAGGCCGAGCGCGAGGAGTCGCCATGTGGGACACCACGACCCGGGTGCCGTTCAGCGCGTCCCTCCTCGGCGAGCGCAGCGACGCGGACGGCAGGCGCCGACTGCTCGCCCTCATCGCCGAGTGCCCGGGCATCACGGTCGACGAGCTCGCGGCCCTCGGCCTGCCCAGCCTGTTCTCCGACCTCCGGTCCTTCCACCGCGACGGGCTCATCGCGACCGAGCCGTCGCCGCCGCGCTTCTTCGAGCGCGCCACGCGCGTGTACCCGGCGCCCGCCTGACGGCATGGCTTCCCGCGGCGCGCCTCAGCCGACGGTGAGCGTCCCGTCAGCCGCCAGCGTCCAGCCCGGGTTGTACGCGACCTCCCAGACGTGACCGTCCGGGTCCGCGAAGTACCCCGAGTAGCCGCCCCAGAACACGCGCTCCGCGGGCTTCAGGATGCGCGCGCCCGCCGCCTCCGCCGCCGCGAGGACGCCGTCGACGTCCTCCTCCGATCGCTGGTTGCACGCGAGCGTGATGCCGCTGAACGTCCCGTCGACCGGATGCCGGGCATCGGCTGCCAGCTCGTCGCGCCCGAACAGCGCGAACGCCATCCCGGGCAGCTGGTAGAAGACGACGCCTTCGGGGGCGTCGGCGGGCGTCCAGCCCAGCCCCTCCTCGTAGAAGGCCCGGCTCCGCGCCAGGTCGGCCACACCGAGCGTCACGAGACTGATGCGCTGATCCATGGTGCCGACGCTAGCGCGGGCTACCGACGGAGCGCCTGCTCCACATCCTCGAGCAGGTCGTCGACGTCCTCGATGCCGACCGACAGGCGCACGATGTTGTCGGGCACCTCGAGCGCGGTGCCGCGCACCGAGGCGTGCGTCATCTCCGACGGGTAGCCGATCAGCGACTCCACGCCGCCGAGCGACTCCGCCAGCTGGAAGACCTGCGTCGACTCGGCGAACCGGCGTGCGGCCGGGGCCCCGCCCGCGAGCGCGACCGACAGCATCCCGCCGAAACCGCTCATCTGGCGCGCGGCCAGCTCGTGCCCGGGGTGGTCGGGAAGGCCCGGGTAGTAGACCGCGTCCACGCCGTCGTGCCCGACGAGCGCCTCCGCGATGGCCTGGGCGTTCGCACTGTGCTGGCGCACGCGCACGTCCAGCGTCTTGATGCCGCGGGTCGTGAGCCACGCATCCATCGGGGACGACACGGCGCCTGCCGCGAACTGGATGAACTGCGCCTTCTCGGCGAGCTCCTCGTCGGCGAAGACCAGCGCGCCGCCGATCACATCGGAGTGGCCGCCCAGGTACTTCGTGGTCGAGTGCACGACGACGTCCGCGCCGAACTCCAGCGGCTGCTGCAGCGCGGGAGAGGCGAACGTGTTGTCCACGACGACGACGGCTCCGACCGCGTGACCGAGCTCGACGAGCGCGGCGATGTCGCTGATCTTCATGAGCGGGTTGCTGGGCGTCTCGATCCACAGCATCCGGGTGCCGTCGGTGCCGAGCGCCGTCCGGACCGCGTCGAGGTCGGCCAGGTCGACGGTGGTGTTCCGGATGCCCCACTCGCTGTGGATGCGGTCGATCAGCCGGTGCGTGCCGCCGTAGGCGTCGTTGCCGAGCACGATGTGGTCGCCCGGGCGGAGCGCGGAGCGAAGCAGCGCGTCCTCGGCGGCGAGGCCCGACGCGAACGACAGGGCGCGCACGCCGCCCTCGAGCGAGGCGAGCAGGGTCTCGAGCGACGTCCGGGTGGGGTTGCCGGCGCGGCCGTACTCGTAGCCGTTTCGGAGGCCGCCGATGCCGTCCTGCACGAACGTCGAGGTCTGGTAGATCGGCGGGATGATCGCGCCGGTGGTGGGGTCGAACTCCTGACCCTCGTGGATGGCGCGCGTGGCGAAGCCGTGTGTCATGGTTCCCTTTTCCTGAATGGAGCGGCCCGGTACGGGTCAGTCGCTGAAGTAGTTGAGGAGGTCCTGCCGGGTGAGCACCGCGACGGGCTTGCCGCCGTCGGTGACCAGCAGTGCGCTCGCGGTGGCGAGGGCGGCGCGGGCCGCGGTCACCGACTCGTTCACGCCGATGAGCGGCAGCGGCTCGCCGAGGTGGGTGCCCACGGAGTCGCTCATCTCGGCCTGGCCGCTGAACACGGCGTCAACGAGCGAGCGCTCGTCCAACGCGCCGGCCACCTCGCCCATCATGACGGGCGGCTCGGCCGTCAGCACGACGAGCTGCGAGACGCCGTAGGTGTTCATCGTCTGGATGGCGTCGCGCACCGTCTCGGAGGGGTGCGTGTGCACCAGGTCGGGGAGGTCGCCTCGCTTGGTCTTGACGATGTCGTGCACCGTCGCCTCGTGCGGCACCTCGCTGAAGCCGTAGGACTGCATCCACCGGTCGTTAAAGATCTTGGCCAGGTAGCCGCGTCCGCCGTCCGGGAGGATGACGACGACGATGTCGTCGGGACCGAGATCCTTCGCGGCCCGGAGCGCGGCCACGACGGCCATGCCGCTCGACCCGCCGACGAGGATGCCCTCCTCGCGCGCCAGCCGCCGCGTCATCCGGAACGCGTCGGCGTCGCTCACCGCGATCACCTCGTCGACGACCTCCGGGTCGTAGGCGCCCGGCCAGAAGTCCTCGCCGACGCCCTCCACCAGGTAGGGACGGCCGGTGCCGCCCGAGTAGACGGAGCCCTCGGGGTCGGCGCCGATGATGCGGACGCGGCCGTCCGACACCTCGCGCAGGTAGCGTCCGGTCCCGGTGATCGTCCCGCCCGTGCCGACGCCGGCCACCAGGTGGGTGACCCGTCCGTCGGTGTCGCGCCAGATCTCCGGACCCGTGGTCTCGTAGTGGCTGCGCGGGCCGTTGGGGTTGAAGTACTGATTGGGCTTGAAGGCGCCCGGGATCTCGGCGGCCAGGCGGTCCGACACCGAGTAATAGGAGTCGGGATGCTCGGGCGGCACCGAGGTCGGCGTCACCACCACCTCCGCTCCGTAGGCGGTGAGGACGTTGATCTTGTCCTCCCCCACCTTGTCGGGGAGCACGAACACGCACCGGTACCCGCGCTGCTGCGCGACCAGGGCGAGCCCGACTCCGGTGTTGCCGCTCGTCGGTTCCACGATGGTGCCGCCGGGCTTCAGAAGCCCTTCCTGCTCCGCAGCGTCGATGATGCGGGAGGCGATGCGGTCCTTCGACGAACCTCCGGGGTTCAGGTACTCGAGTTTGACGAGCACCGTCGCCGCGATCCCGTCGGTCAGCCTGTTGAGCTTCACGAGCGGGGTGTCGCCGACCAAGTCGATGATGGTCTGTGCGTACTTCACCCGACCCACCTTAACAGCGCGGCTCCGCCCGGACGAGCCTGTGACGCCCGCCCTAGAATCGCTTCATGCCCGTGTCCGACCTGTCGCCCGTCGCACAGGACTACCTGAAGATCATCTGGTCGGCGACCGAGTGGTCGGACGAGCCGGTCACCGTGAAGCAGCTGGCCGAGCGGATGGGCGTGCGCGCGGCGACCGTGTCCGACGGCATCCGGCGGCTCGGCGAGCAGGGTCTCGTGGCGCACGAACGGTACGGCGGCGTCGAGCTCACCGAGGCGGGCCGGCGGCACGCCGTGGCGATGGTGCGCCGGCACCGGCTGATCGAGACGTTCCTGGTCGAGGAGCTCGGCTACGGCTGGGACGAGGTGCACGACGAGGCCGAGGTGCTGGAGCACGCGGTCTCCGACGAGCTGGTCGAGCGGCTGGACCGCCGCCTCGGCCACCCCGCGCGCGACCCGCACGGCGACCCGATCCCGACGGCGGACGGCACGCCGCGCCGCCCGGACGCGGTCCCGCTGCTCGACGCGCCGGACGGGGCGCGGCTCACCGTCGTGCGCATCTCCGACGCCGACCCCGCCGTCCTCCGCTACCTCGGCGAGCGCGGCATCGGCCTCGACACCGCCCTGACGGTCGACGAGCACCGCCCGTTCGCGGGCGACATCACGGTCGACGTCGCCGGCGAGCGCGTGGTGCTCGGCGCGACGGCGGCGTCCGCCGTCTGGGTGGCGGCGCACCCGCGTCCGTAGCGCCGCCGAGCGTCTGCCGCGGTTCGGAACGTCTGCCGCCGGTCGAGCAGGCGCAGACGTTACGCGGCGCAGCAGTCACCGCGTGCGGCGGTCAGGCGCCCGCGACCGTCAGGCCGACCAGCAGCAGGTTCAGCACCACCACGAGACCGGCGACCGCACCGCCCAGGATGCGCACCCAGAGCCGGTCGGCCGACTCCCCCATCACCGCACGCGAGCCGGTCAGCCGCAGCAGCGGGATCATCGCGAACGGGATGCCGAGGCTCAGGAACACCTGCGACAGCACCAGCGCCCAGGTCGGGTCGGCCCCGAGGGCGAGGATGACGACGGCGGGGACGAGCGTGGCGATCCGGCGGGCGAGCAGCGGGATGCGGAGCTTCAGGAGGCCGCCCATGATGGTCGCACCGGCGTAGCTGCCGACCGACGAGGAGGCGAGCCCCGACGCGAGCAGTCCCACGGCGAAGATGACGCCGATCGCCGGTCCGAGCGCCGACGAAATGGCATGGTAGGCGCCCTCGATGGTGTCGGTCCCGTCCACGCCGCCGAGGGCGGACGCCGCGACGAGCAGCATCGCGATGTTCACCGCGCCCGCCAGCACCAGGGCGAGCGCCACATCCACCCGGGTCGCGTGCAGCAGCGTCCGCACCCGTCCGGGGTCGCCGGGAGGGCCGTGCCGGTCGCGCGCCAGCGCGGAGTGCAGGTAGATGGCGTGCGGCATCACGGTGGCCCCGAGCATGCCCGCCGCGAGGAGCACGGTCTCGGCGCCGTCGAAGCGCGGGACCAGGCCGCCCACGGCCGCGCCCCAGTCCACGGGGCTCACGAACAGTCCCGCGAGGAACCCGACCGCGATCACGCCGAGCAGCCCGAGGATGACCGCCTCGAACGGCCGCTGCCCCCGGCGCGACTGGATGGCGAGGATGCCGATGGCGACGATCCCGACGACCAGACCGCCGATCGGGAGCGGGAGCCCGAACAGCAGGTTGAGGGCGATCGCGCCGCCGATCACCTCCGCGATGTCGGTCGCCGCCGCCACGAGCTCCGCTTGCACCCAGTAGGCGCGTCGCGTCCCGGTCCCGAGCCGCTCCCCCAGGAGCTCCGGCAGGCTGCGTCCCGTGACGATGCCGAGCTTTGCGGACTGGTACTGCACGAAGACCGCGATCGCGTTCGCGGCGACGAGCACCCACACCAGCAGGTAGCCGTACCGCGCGCCGGCCGTCAGGTTGGCGGCGACGTTGCCGGGATCGACGTAGGCGATCGCCGCGACGAACGCCGGGCCGAGCAGCAGGAGGACGCGCGCGCCGACCGCCGGGCGCACCCGTGCCGTCGTCGCCTCACGTTCCCGGACCCGTGCCACCCCCGAACTCTACGCCAGCGCGAACGGAAAAGTTAGCCCGGGCTAACTCCGCCGCCGCCTGTGCCCCGAGAACGGCGCGTCAGGCGAGCAGCGTGCGCAGCGCGACGATGCGATCGTCGCGCACCTCGATGACGTCGATCCCGCGGGCGACCGGCGCCCCCTCCGGCCCGAACGTCCAGGCGAGCGCACCGCTCGACGGCCCGAGGTACACGGGACCGTCTTCCGCGAAGGCGAACGACTCCGGCGCTCCCGCGAGCAGCCCCGCGGCCTTCGCCTCCAGTGCATCCCACCCGGTGACCGCGCCCTCCGGATCGGTGAACACCACGTCCTCGGCGTACACGCGCTCGATCGCGGCGCGGCGTGAGGCGGCGTCGCGGTTGCCGAAGACTTCGCGCAGGTTGGCGGACAGCAGTTCGGTGGTCGTGGGCACGGGGTTCCTCTCGCCGATGGATGGGCGCCCGTCCGGGGCGCCCGGGGGGCGCTACTCCTCGAGCACGCTGCTCTCGGTCTGCTCGCGGTAGAGCCGCGAGTACACGCCGCCGAGGTCGAGCAGCTCGCGATGCGTGCCCTGCTCGACCACCTGGCCGTGGTCGATGACGAAGATGACGTCCGCGGAGACGATCGTGGAGAGCCGGTGCGCGATCGCGATCGTCGTGCGCCCGCTGGAGGCCGCATCCAGCGCCTGCTGCACGACCCGCTCCGAGATCGTGTCGAGCGCGCTGGTCGCCTCGTCGAGGATGAGCACCTCGGGGTCCTTCAGCAGCACCCGGGCGATCGCGATGCGCTGCTTCTCGCCGCCGGAGAGGCGGTAGCCGCGCTCGCCGACGATGGTCCGGTAGCCGTCGGGGAACCCCGCGATCGTGTCGTGGATGTTCGCCTGCCGGGCGGCCTGCTCCAGCTCCTCGTCGGTCGCGTCCGGCCGCGCGTAGCGGAGGTTCTCGGCGATCGTCGCGTGGAAGAGGTAGGTCTCCTGGCTGACGACGCCGATATGCGACACCAGCGACTCCTGCTGCAGGTCGCGCACGTCCGTGTCGCCGAAGCGGATGCTGCCGCTGGTGGCGTCGTAGAACCGCGGGATCAGGTACGAGACCGTCGTCTTGCCCGCGCCGCTCGGGCCGACGAAGGCCGCGAACTCGCCCGGCCGGATGACGAAGGAGACGTCGTCGAGCGTGTTGCGCTCGCCCTCGCGCGCGTCCGGGTAGCGGAACACGACGTGGTCGAACTCGATCCGCCCGAGGTCGCGCGCCGGGTCGACCGGGGCGGCGTCGGGGCGGTCGGCGATGGCCGGCTTCAGGTCGAGGTACTCGAAGATGCGCGCGAACAAGGCCCCGGAGGTCTGCAGGTCGAGCGCGACGCGCATCAGCGCGAGCAGCGGGAAGAGCAGCCGGGCCTGCACCGTGGTGAAGGCGACGATGGTTCCCGCGGTGATGTCGGGCGCACCGCCCAGGATCAGCCAGCCCGACACGAGGTAGACGATCGCCGGGATCGCGGAGAGGAACACGTTGACCATCGCGAAGAACCACTGGCCGCTCATCGCCTGCGACACCTGCAGCCGGATCTGGTTGCGGTTCTCGTCGGAGTAGCGCTCGACCTCGGCCGCCTGGCGGTTGAAGCTCTTCGACAGCAGGATGCCGGAGACGCTCAGCGTCTCCTGCGTGATCGCCGTCATGTCCGACAGCGACTCCTGCGTCTTGGTGGCGATGCGGGCGCGCACCTGCCCGACCCGGCGCTGCGCGATCACCAGGATCGGCATGAGCACGACGGCCACGATGGTCAGCTGCCAGTTGAGCAGCAGCATCGCCACCAGTGCGGCGATCACCGTGACGGTGTTGCCCAGGATGCTCGACATCGTGTTGGTGAGCACGCTCGCCACCCCGCCGACGTCGTTCTGCAGGCGCGACTGGATGATGCCCGTCTTGGTGCGCGTGAAGAAGCTCAGCTCCATCGCCTGCAGGTGCGAGAACAGGCGGACGCGCAGCGCACCCATCACCTTGTTGCCGACCGACGCGGTCAGGTACGTCTGCCAGACGCCGAGCAGCGCCGACGCCACGTACACGACGAGCATGAGGACGACGATCTCGACCAGCACGGGGAGGTTCGGCGTGCCGCCGGGCGGGAACAGCCCGTGGTCGAAAGCCCGCTCGGTGAGCAGCGGCGGGATGACGGTCAGCGCGGCCCCGACGAGCACGAGGACGATGGTGACGCCGATCGCCATCCGGTGCGGCGCGAACAGTTCGACGATGCGCCGGAAGAGGTGCGGGATCTTCGGAGCGGTGGCGTTGAGCGCCCGCTGCGCGTCGGCGTCCCCGCCGCCGAGGCGGGGACGGCCGCCCGGTCCGCCGCCGCCCGCCATCCCGCGCATCCCGCTCATGGATTCAGCGTAACCCTCTTGCGGGGGCCGCCCGACGTGACGGAACCGTGATGCAAGCGCTTGACGTAAACGCTTGCATGTCGCTGGAGGGTCGGGGTACGGTGAGGCCGGGCGCACCCGCGCCCAGCACCAAGAGCTCAACGAGGAGTGAAATGAAAGCAGCACGTCTCTCCGTGATCGCCGGTGTGGCCCTGGTGGGTCTGACACTGGCCGGATGCACCGGTGGCGGCGGTTCGGGAAGCGGCGGCGGCGACGCCGGCGCCAACACCGACAGCAAGGGCCCGATCACCTACGTGCAGGGCAAGGACAACTCCAACGTCGTCCGGCCGCTGATCGAGAAGTGGAACAAGGCTCACCCGAACGAGAAGGTCACGTTCAAGGAGCAGACCGACCAGGCCGACCAGCAGCACGACGACCTCGTGCAGCACTTCCAGGCCAAGGACCCCAACTACGACGTCGTCGACGTCGACGTGGTGTGGACCGGCGAGTTCGCGGCCAAGGGCTGGCTCCAGCCGCTGACCGGCACGTTCAAGATGGACAACTCGTCCCTGCTGGCCCCGACCGTCAAGTCGGGCACCTACAACGGCACGCAGTACGCGGCGCCGCAGACCTCGGACGGCGGCATCCTGTACTACCGCAAGGACCTGGTCCCGACCCCGCCGAAGACGTGGGACGACATGCTCAAGGACTGCGACATCGCCAAGGCGAAGGGCATCGGCTGCTACGCCGGTCAGTTCGCTCAGTACGAGGGCCTGACCGTGAACGTCGCCGAGGCGATCAACACCAACGGCGGCACGATCGTCGGTGAGGACGGCAAGAAGGTCACCGTCGACAGCAGCGAGGCGAAGGAGGGCCTCGGCCGCCTGGTGGACGGCTTCAAGAACGGGCAGATCCCGGCCGAGGCGATCACCTACCAGGAGGAGCAGGGCCGGCAGGCGTTCGAGGCCGGCAAGCTGATGTTCCTGCGCAACTGGCCGTACGTGTACAACCTGGCCAAGACCGACGGCTCGTCGACGGTCAAGGACACCTTCGGGATCGCGCCGCTTCCGGGCGTCTCCGCGGACAAGCCGGGCGTCTCCAGCCTGGGCGGCCACAACGCGGCGATCAGCGTGTACTCGAAGCACAAGGCGACCGCGTTCGAGTTCCTGAAGTTCCTGCAGAGCGAAGAGACCCAGAAGTTCTTCGTGACCCAGGGCTCGCTCGCTCCGGTGGTCGCGTCGCTGTACGACGACGCCGCGCTGAACAGCCAGCTGCCGTACCTGTCCACCCTGAAGACGTCGATCGAGAACGCCGTGCCGCGTCCCGTCTCGCCGTTCTACCCGGCGATCACCAAGGCCGTTCAGGACAACGCGTACGCAGCCCTGAAGGGCGACAAGACGGTCGACCAGGCGCTGAAGGACATGTCCTCGGCGATCCAGACCGCAACCGCAGGCTGATCGAAGCCTGAAACGGTCGCCGGGCGGCGGGAACCACTCCCGCCGCCCGGCCCCACACCTACTTGAGACTCCTCCGGAGGCACACATGTCAACGTCGAACGTCGTCGCCCCCTCATCCACGAAGGCCGGTCGCAACGGAACACCGCCGGTCCGCGCCGGTGTGAAGAAGAACCGCCAACAGCAGAGCCGCTGGGCGTTCTACCTCATCATCCCCACGCTGGTCCTCCTCGCCATCGTCATCGGCTACCCGGTGGTCAGCGCCATCGTCATGTCCTTCCAGAAGGACGCCGGCCTCGACCCGGCGACCGGCCTGTTCGTGCAGGGCGGTTTCGCGGGCTTCCAGAACTACGCGCACTGGCTGTTCCAGCAGTGCATGGGCCCGAACGGCACCACCATCAGCTGCCCGCCCGGCAACCTGGGCTCCAGCTTCTGGAGCGCCGTCTTCGTCACCTTCTTCTTCACCGTGACGACCGTGGTCCTCGAGACGCTGCTGGGCCTCTGGTTCGCGCTGATCATGAACCGCGCGTTCCGCGGCCGCGGCTTCGTCCGCGCGGCGATCCTCATCCCGTGGGCCATCCCGACCGCCGTCACCGCCAAGCTGTGGTTCTTCATCTTCTCGGTCGCGGGTGTCGCCAACGCCGTCATCGGCGCGCACATCCTCTGGACCAGCGACGAGTGGGCCTCCCGGTTCGCGGTCATCATCGCCGACACCTGGAAGACGACGCCGTTCATGGCGCTGCTCATCCTCGCCGGCCTGCAGGTGATCCCCGAGGATGTCTACGAGGCGGCGAAGGTCGACGGCGCCGGCACCCTGCAGCGGTTCTGGCGCGTGACGCTCCCGCTGCTCAAGCCCGCGCTGATGGTCGCCATCCTGTTCCGCGTGCTCGACGCGCTCCGCATCTACGACCTGCCGCAGATCCTCACCGGAGGCGGTGGTGGAACAGGCCATGCCACCACGACCCTGTCGATCCTGGTCGTCGACCAGATCAGGCAGGGCTTCAACAGCGCAGCGGCGCTCTCGACCATCACGTTCATCATCATCTTCCTGGTCGCCTTCATCTTCGTCCGATTGCTCGGCACGAACGTGGTCCGAACGCAGGAGACTCAGCAGAAGGGGGCGAAGTGATGACCGCCGTCGCCGGACAGGCAGCAGCGACCGCCGAGGCGGGCGCGCTCCCCCGTACCCAGACCAAGAACCGCTCGAAGCGGCGCCGCCGCAATGCGAGCGCCCGCACGGGCATCCAGGCCATCGTCATCGTCATCTGGTGCCTGCTGCCGTTCTACTGGATGGTCGTGACCTCGTTCCGCGAGGTCGGCTACACGAGCGACAACACCCCGTGGTTCACCCACGTGACGCTCGACAACTACGTGACGGCCCTCTCGACGAAGCTCGGCAACAACCTGCCGGGCGCGCTGCTGAACTCGCTGTTCATCGGCGTCTGCGTCACGGCCATCTCGCTGGTCGTCGGCATCTTCGCCTCCTATGCGCTGGCCCGCCTGGACTTCAAGTTCAAGGGCGTCGTGCTCGGCATCATCCTGGCGGCTTCGATGTTCCCGGGCGTCGCGCTGATCACGCCGCTGTTCCAGCTGTTCACCAACATCGGCTGGATGGGCACCTACCAGGCGCTGATCATCCCGGAGATCTCGTTCGCACTGCCGCTGACGGTGTACACGCTGAACTCGTTCTTCCGGGAGATGCCGTGGGACCTCGAGGAGGCCGCCCGGATCGACGGCTGCACGCAGGCGCAGGCCTTCCGCAAGGTGATCCTGCCGCTGGCGGCCCCCGCCGTGTTCACCACGGCCATCCTGGCGTTCATCTCGTCGTGGAACGAGTTCCTGATCTCCAGCCAGCTCTCCAGCGACGCGACCCAGCCCGTCACCGTGGCCATCGCCTCCTTCACCGGCAGCCAGCCGCACCAGGAGCCGTACACCGCCGTCATGGCGGCCGGGACGATCGTCACGGTCCCGCTGATCATCCTGGTGCTGATCTTCCAGCGCCGGATCGTCGCGGGTCTGACCGCCGGTGGCGTGAAGGGCTGATCTCATGCGGTTCAGCGACTCCCGGGAACTGGTCGACGTCGGTCTCGGCTTCGTCGGGTTCTTCGCCGTCGCGTTCCTGGGGATCACCGTCTTCTGCGAGCTGACCGGCGAGCCGGCGCTCGGGTGGGCGCTGACCCTGCTGGTTCTCGTGCTGGCCTTCATCGGCCTCCTGCAGTTGCGCCGACGCATCCTGGCGCGGCGGCAGGAGGCCGAGGAGGCGCGGCTGCGCGAGACCCAGGACAGCTGAGCGGAGCACGCCGATGCCGGGTATCGAGGAGGTCGCGCGCGCGACCGGGGTCTCGACGGCCACCGTCTCCCGCGCGCTGCGCGGCCTGCCGAACGTGTCGGACAAGACCCGCGCGGCCGTCCGCCGCGCCGCGGACGAGCTCGGCTACGTCGCGTCGTCGAGCGCGTCCGGGCTCGCCAGCGGACGGACGCTCGCGATGGGCGTGGTGGTCCCCTCGGTGAGCCGGTGGTTCTACACGCAGGTGCTGGAGGGGGTGGATGCGGAGCTCCGGTCGGCGAGCTACGACATGATCCTGTTCAACCTCGGCGGCCACCGCGGCGACCGGGAGCGGGTCTTCCACCGCAGCATCCTGCGCAAGCGCACGGACGCGCTCCTCGCGCTGTGCCTCGACTTCACCACCGAGGAGCGCGAGCAGCTCTCGACGCTCGGTCACCCCACCATGGTGGTCGGCGGCCCGGTGAAGGGACTGCGCAGCGTCGGCATCGACGAGACGTCGACCGCGTACACCGCCACCTCGCACCTGATCGCCCTCGGTCACACCGACATCGCGCATCTCGGCGGCGAGGACGAGGAGGGCCTCAACAGCCAGGTGCCGATCGGGCGCCTGCACGGCTTCAAGGATGCGATGCGCGACGCGGGCCTGCCGGTGCGGCCCGAGTGGGTCATCCCGGGCGGGTTCTCGCTGCCGGAGAGCCGCGCGGCGATGAACCGGCTGCTGGACCGGCCCGGCCCGCGGCCCACCGCCGTGTTCGCGGGCTCCGACGAGATGGCGTTCGGCGCCATCCTCGCCGCCGGCGACCGCGGCCTGCGCGTGCCGGAGGACCTGTCCGTGATCGGGATCGACGACCACGACTACGCGGCGGGCTTCGGCCTCACCACGATGGCGCAGGATCCGTTCGAGCAGGGCGCGACGGCCGCGCGCATCCTGCTCGACGAGCTGGCGGGCGCGGAGCCGCGGGCGACGTCGGTGCGCTCCCCGGTGAGCCTGGTGGTCCGTTCGTCGACCGCACCGCCGCGCTGATGGCGACCGGTCGCGCTGCCGTCTGAGACAATGGAAGCGCGATCATCCAGTCGAGCGCGCCTTTCGGGTAGGCACGACCGATCAATGGGGTCGCCCGTCGGGCTTTCGGGGCCCGGATGACGGGAAGAGCCGCCCTGGCTAGGTCAGGGCGGCTCTTCGCGTTTCTGTGGGATCGTTCCCGGCCAGGAGGCGTCGTCAGTCGGCGTCGGCGAGGGCGAGGACCTCCGCCTCCTGCTGCACCGACTCGTGGGGCGCATCCACACGCTTCAGGTGCTTGTGGCCGATCATGATCAGCGCGGCGGCGACGAGCACCGAGATCCCTCCGGCGTAGAACGGCATGGCCGGGCTCACGGTGTCGGCGAGCAGGGTCGCCGCGGGCGGCGCGATGGCCCCACCGAGGAAGCGCACGCCCGAGTACGCGCTCGACGCGACCGACCGCGGCAGGTCCGTGGCCTCCATGACGCACTCGGTGAGCACCGTGTTCAGGATGCCGAGCAGCAGGCCGCCGACGACGACGCAGACGATCAGGGCGACGAGCGACCGCACGAACAGGCCGG